>CANRNS010000090.1 GCA_947632055.1 uncultured Akkermansia sp. | reverse complement strand
AAATGTGTTTTAAATCATGATTCATTGATAATAAATTATTAGAGCTTCTATAACAAGCGCATCTCCTTTGAAAAGAGATGAGCAAGTTGTGGAACAAAGGCAAGGCAAGTGCAATGGGGCTTTACGAATTGCGAATTGCCAGGTACTAAATTGATAATATGCGCATTGCGCATGTTTTTCGGAATAATCGATGAGTTCAAAGGCGAATGGGAACTATCTTCTTTCGCATCGCGGCATCTACTATCAAAGCGGTTGCTTATTGTCGGGGACAATTCGCGGAAGCGAGCGAGCGGTTCAAAAGCACTCATGCGCTATGTAAGCCGCAACCAGCAATCGGTCCTCACCCGGCTCTGAAGCTCGCCGATTTACTTACGCGTCAACCAGCGCATAAGCGCGTAGAGCGCCGCCAGCAGCAGGACGCCACCCACAATGAGACAGGTTTCGTCCTTCACGGCGTGAATCAGGTTCTCGGGGGAGGCCATCAATTCCGGGTGTTCACGGCCAATTTTATCGCCGAACCAGGCGAGCACAGTGCACCACATGGCGGAGCCGGCAATGGTGGCGATGGAAAAGGTGAGAAAGTTCACGCGGGCCAACCCGGCAGGAATGGAAATGAGATGACGCACCACGGGCAGGAAGCGCGAGAAAAAGATGCCCGGCGCGGAGAAACGCTGCATGAACAGATCGGCCCTTTCCACCTTGCACGGCGGCATGAAAAACCATTTGCCAAAGCGCAAGATCAAGGGGCGACCCACCCACAACGCCAGGGCGTACATGATGCACGAGCCGATGTAGGAACCGAGGGTTCCAGCGGCTACCACACCCCAAAAGCTCATAGCGCCTCCGGGCTGGGCCGCGAGGATAGCCGCCGGCGGCACCACGACCTCACTGGGCACCGGCAGAATCGAACTTTCCATCGCCATGAGCAGAGCGACACCCGTGTACCCGAGAACTTCCACCCACTGCAACCAGATGACGAGCCAAGCGTGCATGCGCGTATTATGCCTGCGGCGTCTCGGTTTGGAAAGACTTTTCTTGCTCCCTCCCATAGGGCATGATAGAATGGGCGCATGAAGTTCTACGTGGTGGCCGGCGAGAAGAGCGGCGATCAACAAGCGGCGCTGCTCATGCAAGAGCTGCAGAAACTGGACCCGACTATCAGCTTCACCGGATTGGGCGGCAGCCGGATGCACGCCCTTGCGCCGGATACCATCGAAGACTGGGCAGAGCAGGCAGCGGTTATCGGTGTGGTGGAAGTGCTGCGTCACGCGCGCTTCTTCCTGCGCCGACTCAAGGAGATGGAGGAACGCATTGCGACTGATCAGCCGGACGCCCTGTTGCTCATTGATTACCCCGGGTTTAACCAGCGGCTCGCCCAACGCGTGCGCAAACGCTGTCCGGGCATCAAAATCATCTGGTTCATTGCGCCGATGGTATGGGCATGGCACAAAGGTCGCATTCCGAAGCTTGCAGCCATGCTCGATCTGATGCTATGCACCTTCCCCTTCGAGCGAGCGCTCTTTGAGCGAGCCGGACTGCGCACCCGCTTTGTCGGCCACCCGCTTGCCGATCAAATTCTGGCCACGCGTTGCGGCGGCGTACGAGACGCCCAGCTCATTGGACTTTTCCCCGGCTCACGCATGCGCGAAGTCGAGCGGCATTTCCCCATTTTTCTGCAAGTTGCCACGCGCCTGCGCTCCCTGCATCCGGAGTGGAAAATCGAGACGTCCGCGTCTTCTCCGAAGTTGCTGAAAAAAATGCAACACATGGCAGCTCGCGCCGGAGTGCCGGAGACAGAACTCAACATCCGGCTCGGCAATTACCACTCGCTCATGGATCGCGCGCAAGCCGCCCTCGTTACCTCCGGCACCGCCACGCTGGAAGCCGCCCTGCACGACCTACCTTTCGCGCTGGTGTACCGAGTGGCGTGGGGCACCTACCTGTTGGGGCGACTGCTGCTCACGATCCGCTTCATCGGCATGGTCAATATCTTGGCGGACAGCGCCGTCACGCGCGAGCTGATTCAACGTGATTTCAACGTCGCAAACTGCCTTGCCGAGCTGGAACGACTCATGCAGCCCGAGGAACGGGAAAAAACACTCCGCGCGACGCGCAATGCCGTCTCTTGCCTGGCGCAGCAGGGCGGAGCTGCCGCTGTAGCTGCGCGTGAAATCCTGGAGATCTTCCCCTGCCCGCCTCAGCGCTCCGGCCTGTCAACGCCGTGAGCGCCGATTCCGCTCGCCATACGCCTCAGTCGATTTCGAATTCGTAGGAGTAATTCAACTGGGACTCCTCGCCGGGCTTCACGATGAACTTCCACGTGATCACGGAGCGGGGATTTCCCGAGTAGCTGGGGCTCACGTTGATCTTACCGTCTTTTCCTGCGTCGGTCACGAGCCCATTCACCTCCTTGGCGAGTTGCAGCTCCATAGCGCGGGCGGAGTCGTTTTTCAGAGTGACGACGCCCTGGTAGACGCCCACCACCTTCTTCCTCTTTGCGCCCAAAATGTCGCGCTCCTCACGATTCACCATCACCTCGCTACACTGCACTGACGCCTGCATGGTCTTGTTGAGGCGCAGAAGGGACTCCGCCCCGGGAGCCGCGAAGTACAAGGTGGAGCGTCCCACGATTTGGCCAGCGACCGTGCAAGTCACAATCCCCGTACTCCAGGCCTGATGGCCCGTGTTGGTGAGCCGCATGCAGTGCCACACGTCTGCCACCGGTTCACCCCTCCGGGAGCGTCTCTCCAGCTCGGATTGATTCGGCACACGGCAGGTATAGACGTGCTCGTACGGGACATCGTAGGAGAATATCTCGCGCAGCACACTCTCGCCGCGCCTGCAGCTAAAGTGCGGCAACGTGTAGTAAAAGAGGTCCTCCACCTGCCGACTGCCCGGTTCATCCGATTCGCTTTCATCGACCCCGCGTTTGCGGCGCAAGGCCATGGGCGCCGGAGCAGACACGACGCTGTTGCGCGTATGGTCCGAGCTGCTTTCCTCGGTATGCAAGCCAAGTTTTTCGAGGAAGTCCGCCAGCTTCACCGCACGGTTGAGGGGGGAAGCGACCAACGCGCCGCCCAATGACGGGAAGCCGCTTACCAGCTGCAACTCGACATCCTCCAGCTCGGCCATTTCGTTGATGATATTGGCGCGGCAAGTCAGCTTCGCCGTTCCGTTTTCGCCAAGCTCCAAACTGTACTCCGGCAGCCAACTCATGCCTCCCGACACGTACCCAAAACGGAATGTCGCCCCCGGATTCGGACGTTCCAGCAGCGCCGTCACCCTATGGCTCGTCTCCTTCTTGACCGGCAACTGCGGCGACTCCGAGAAGTCCGCCCATACCACCTCCGTCGCCGTCACGCACTGCACGCCGTCCCCCGTCTCCACAAGGATGATTTTGGGAGCCTGGGATTTCGTCTCTTCCTGGGGTTGCAGGAATGAGTCGTCCGTTGGCTTCTCCGTCACTTGCGGCAAAATTTTCCCTTCGATTTGGCGATCATTTTTGAGCATGATGTTCACTTGTCGACCCACGTTGGCCGCCAATAAATCCGCATAATCGTAGTCCGCGACGCTCGAATCAATTTCCTCGCTGCTGCCTTCCAACTCTCGAACCCCGCTCGCAGCATCCCACCACACCGTTCCCAACAGCGCCTGAGGCATGCCGCTCAATCGCACCTGGCGCCCCTCCGGCAGAGTCGCACTGAGCTCCACCCAATTAAAACCATTCTTGAAGAGCGCGACCTTGCGCACCTGCACAGGCGCTGAGGCTTGATTCGCTCCCATCGCCACTCCGCTCACCATGACGCCCCAAAGAATAAAGGCTCTCGCATTCATTCTTCCCCCTATAGCATAAGCCCCCATGCCGTGTCAAGGAGGATCGATAAGGCAACCGCGATATCCGCCATATCCGGTCCATGAAAAAGCTATTGCAATTACAAAAAAGGAGTTGACAAGGAAAGAGAAATACGATACAAAAAATCTGCTTACTGGATTAGAGCCCACCAAAACATATGACAAAAAAACAGCATCGTTCCGCATCTGATAAAAACCTGACCCGCTACACGAGAGATAAAACCTCTTTCCAAGGTTGGCGCGTATGCATCAGCCGTCAGGGGGCCATGTTCACCCGATACATACCGGACGCCGCGTATGGAAGCGGAGAAGCAGCCAAGGCCGCAGCTATTCAGCTCAGGGATGAAATCTTGGCAGCCATACAAAGCCGTTCTGCTAAGGAAGTGCTCGAAGAGTACCGCCTGAAGTTTTTGCGCCCGTCGGCGAGAAAAAACGAACAGGCAAAGGCAGTTACCGACGGTGACGCACTTTGACTTGCAGGATTTGGCGATTGATGTCACGCAGGGGTGAATGTGTCATCCCTGCGTTTTTTTCGTTGCCGGGCCGGGGAGGACACACACCGAACAGCGGGGCTGCTGCGGTGAGAGAATTGTGCGGACAAACTGCTGCATCTGCTCGAGGGTCACCTTGGCGAGCGCGTCACTCATGCGCTCCATATAATTCTCTCCCAACCCCAGCAACAGATCCAACGCCATATTCGATGCGCAACGAGCGGGAGACTGCATACTGAGCATGCATGAAGCCAGGGCGGTGGCGCGGGCACGTTCAAGCTCCGGGGCGCTGATCGAACGTTCGGCCACATCACGGAGCACACGATGCAATGCGTCCTGGGCGGTCCTCAATTGGGCGGGAGAAGTCTCCAGCTGCACGAAAAAGGCGCCGGAATCCATGCCTTGCAGGATTTCTGTGCCCACATGGTAGACCAAACCCAGCTTCTCGCGCAATTCTGTATAGAGTGGGCCGGCCATATCGGAGCACCACTCATCCAGCAAGGTCAGCATGGGCTGGCAGCGATGGCGCATGGGCAAGGCCGGCATAGCGAGGGCATAGACCGCCTGGCTGGTCGGTTCTGCGGGGCTGCAGGATCTATGCTGCGCACCCATGGGCGGGCTCGTGCGCGAATCCAATGGTTCTCCCTGTGGCATCTCCGCAAAAACTCGTCTCACGACCGGCAAGAGTTGACGCGTATCCACAGCTCCCACCAGCGCGAGCGTTGCGTTGTTTCCGCAAAACAACCGATGGTGCATTCGCTTCAAGATGCCAGCTGTCAACGCATTCACGCTTTTTAACGTACCCATGGGCGGCAATCCGTACGCACCGGTCCCATAGCAGAGGGAGCGCAGCTCGCGACGAGCGAGACACACAGGAGAGAGCAGCTCCTCGCGCAGGCAGGCCATTTGATCCTCCTTGGCGATAGCCACATCCCTCTTTGCCAGCGCCGGGTGGAGCGCCACGTCCGCCAACAATTCGAGCATAGCCGGAGCATCCTGCGGCAAACAGCGCAGCGAAATCATCAAGCTGTTGTTACCTGAGCTCGTCTGCAAAGAAGCCCCGGCGGCATCCACCCGGGCAGCAATCTGCTCGGCGCTCAGTGTCTGCGTGCCGAGCGGCAGCAACTCAGCCAAAAGAGCGGTTGCCCCGGCCTGGGCCGCCGTTTCCGCACGGCACCCGCCTCCCACAACCAGTGACATAAAAAGCAAGGGACAAGAAGGTATATGCTTCGTGATGCAACGCAGGCCATTCGCCAATTTGACAACGTGCGCGGCATGATGGCGGGCGCCAGGCCTCGTTGACGCACCCGAGGCATTACTGCCGGTGGGATCCACACTCACCTCGGTCATGCACGGGGAAAGCAAGTACTCGCGCGCTACGCGCTGCACATCCTGCGGGCTGACCGCCTGGAGAGCCTCCCCCCACTCAGCATACGCGCCGGTGTGGTGCGCGCTGCACCAAGTCATCGTGAGCACATCTGCGGCCGATGTAATGGTCGTCATTTCTTTGAGCCGTTGCACGCGGATATTGTTTTTCACGCGCGTGAGTACATCGGCAAAATCGGCTTCAGGCAACTGATGCACGTAGCTCACCAGTTCTTTGCGCAGGAAATCGCGTTGCGCGCGGTCCACATCGGCTCGCAGCACAAAAGCCCCCTGCCCGGGCTCGTGCGGCATCAAGTAAGCAGCCGTGTCGTGCGCCAGACCGCGCTCATCGTGGAAGACCCGCTGCAACCAAGCGCTGCGTCCGCTGCCAAGGATACCGGCCAACATGCTCAGCGGGGCCATATCAGGGTGGTGACGGTTGGGGACCCGCCACACGAGGCAGAGCGAACTCGTGCTCTGGGCGAACTCCCGACGACACACGCGGCCAGCCCACTGGCGAGGCTCGGGAGCCAGGGCGGGCTGGGGCCAGGCACGGGGCGTGATGCCGCGCATTTCAGACTGCGCCGCCTCAAGCACCGCTGCAGCATCCACATCCCCCACAACAACCATAAACATATTGCCCGGCACGTAGCGCTCAGCGTGGTAGCGCAGCATATCTTCGTAGCACAGGCCATCAAATATCCCGCGTGCGCCGATAATGGGGAATCGTGCGGGATGCGTGCTGAAGAGCGTTTCCGCAAGGGCACGCTGCAGAGCTTCCTCCGGATCATCTGCGCACATATCCATTTCACGGCGGATGACATCACGTTCCTTTTCCCACTCATCCCGAGGAAAAGCGGGGTGCAGAGTAAGCTCCACAAGCTGGTGCATAAACTGCGCCCAATTGCGCGATGGTCCATCGATATGGAAGACCGTGTGATTGGAGCCGGTAAAAGCGTTCCACATGCCACCCAGCGAAGCTACGTATTCATTGAGCTGCGCAGCGTTTTGACGGCGCGTGCCCTTAAAGACCATGTGCTCCGTGAGGTGCGATATGCCGCTGCCCGCGTAAACTCCCTCCAACGCAGCGCCCGTGTCAACGCCCATGCGCACCGCCACCACCGGAGCGTCATGACGTTCCCAAATGAGCAGAGCAAGCCCATTTGCGCAATAATGCGTCTGTACCTCCTGCATCATGATGCCAGATCGGAAGGAATCGCGCACATATCACGGCGCAGTTGAGTCACAGCTTCCTCTCCAACAAGCGCCTCACCTACGGCAAAACCAAAATCCAATGCGCAAGCAGGCCCCATGCCTGTCACTAAATTTTCAACGCATACGACCCGCTCATGCACCAGTGTGGCAACGGCGCTCACCGCCCGCATCACCTCCGCCGCCGGATAGCAAGTCACTTCCTGCTTCTGCGAGAGCACACCCGCCGCCGCCAGCACCATGGGAGCGGCACAAATGGCAGCAATGAGTTTGCGAGGATGAGCGTCATGCATGGTACGCAGCAATTGCAGCACGCGCGTATTTTTGGCTAATGTCCATGCCGCCGGACCTCCCGGCACAATCACCGCATCATACGTATCGGGATCCGCCTGCTCAAGCAGTATGTCCGCGTGCAGGCGAAGTCCGTGCGCCCCGCGCACGATAGCGCCATCCACCCCTCCCAACGTCACGCTCAGTCCCAGACGTCTCAGAATATCGACAGGAGCTGTCAGTTCAATTTCTTCAAATCCCTCTGCCATGATGATGAGGACTCGTTTCTGCGTTTTCATCTTCGGTGTGTATCGATCTATTCTGACTCAATATACTCAATCCGGCGGGACAAGTCAACATCCACACGCGTCAAACCCATGTCCGACCCAAGGTACAGTCTCACGACATAGGTAACAGAAAAGTTTCAAAACATAGGTTACACATTTGATAGCAAAAATGGCATGAT
>CANRNS010000089.1 GCA_947632055.1 uncultured Akkermansia sp. | reverse complement strand
ATCGCGGAACACTTCGGTGCGCTAATTATGTCCGATCACTTTTCTTTTTTCGGTGCACTATTTTTGTCCGATCACGAGTCACCGAAGGGTCGCCAAAAACGGGAAAAGAGAATTTTCTGAAAGCTTGATTCCTCAGAAATAAAGGGCTAATATCAAACACATGATACTTAAAATGAGTAAACAAGCAAGAATAGAGTTACTTTCTGTGTGGTAAAGAAATTGCTCCTCGTTGTCCGCTCTTGATACAAGAATACATGGGAAGGTCATTTCCCTCGATCCTCAGGGAAGTTGCGGTAACCAATGGGGAGTGGGGAATGTCGGTCGAGCAGCGAGCGGTCATAACGACGCGTGGGCGGGCTCATGTGACCAAGCGTATGCTCGGTTTTGAAAAAGAACTGGAGGTAGTAGGTGCCGGAATAGCCGATATAGGCGGCTTCGCGGATCATGCGTAGGATATCGGCCTCATCCAAGAGGGCAGGATGCACGGTTGTGCGCACTTCGTGCGGGATTTTATGCTGAAGCAGGAGCGAAAGAGACTTGCGAAAGCGGTCGTAGAGCATGGAGCCATCCGGCAATTTCCACGAGCGATCAGAGGGCATCTTGTGATCCAAAGCCACGTAATCGATGAGATGATTTTGCAGGAGCGGGCGGAGCACTTGAGGATTGCTGCCATTCGTGTCGATTTTGATGAGGTAACCGAGATCTTTAATCTGGGAGCACAGCTCAAAGATATGAGGTACCAGCGTAGACTCCCCGCCGGAAAGTACAACGGCATCTAAAAACGAGCGACGTTCCTTGAGGAAAGCTATCTCATCCACTACACCTCGGTGTTGGGAGAGAGCGAGGTCGGGGTTGTAGCAATAGGGACAACGCAGGTTGCAGCCGTTGTACCAAAAAATGCAAGCGGCCTTCTTGGGATAATCCAAAAAGGTGAGCGGCGTAATATCCGAAGGGTGGATGATATGCGGCATGGGGTAGGATAAAACAAACCCCACGAACCGGCCAAAGCGGCGCGAAACGTGGGGAAGGAAGCAAATCCCCCACCCTCGCCCCTACGACAAGGAGCAGAGGGGAGAATCGAGAATCACTTCAGAATCGTGTCACCGCAGCAGCCGCAGGGCTCCACGAAGTGCTCACGCTCCTCGAACTCGCCTTGCTTGCCGGCATTGAACGTCTCCACAGGACGATGGTAGCCCATCACGCGGGTATAGACGGTGCACTTGGAGCGCTCGCTCTCATGCTCGGCCAGGATCTGCTCGTCGGTTTTCACGACGGCTTTGATTTCTTCTTCTGTCATGGTTTATTGATGATTATGGGTTAGTAAAAAAATGTTAAAAGAGAGGCAACTCGGGCTGCTCCTCGGCGCGCGCCTTAGCGATGAGTTCTTCATCGCAAATCGGGCAATAGTCATGACGACCTTTAAGATAGCCATGCTTGTCGCACACGGAGAACAACGGAGTCACCGTGATGTAGGGCATCTTAAAGTTGGTAAGCACCTTACGCACAATATCGCGGCAGGCCTCCGGAGAGGAAATGGCCTCGTTCATGTACATGTGGAACACCGTACCGCCGGTGTAGCAACACTGCAGCTTGTCCTGCATGTGCAGAGCCTTGAAAAGATCGCTCGTGTAGTTAGCGGGCAGCTGAGAGCTGTTGGTATAGTAGCGATGCCCCGGTGTACCAGCTTGAATGATGTCCGGGAAGCGCTTGGCGTCCTCGCGGGCGAAACGGTGGGTAGTGCCCTCGGCCGGAGTAGCCTCCAAATTGTAGAGGTTGCCGGTTTCCTCTTGGTAGCCGCGGATGCGCTCGCGCATAAAGTGCAACACCTCCTCTGCGAAAGCTATACCTTCAGGCGTAGCGGTGTTCATGGTGTCGCCGGAGAAGTTGCGCAGCATTTCATTGATGCCGTTCAGACCGATGGTGGAGAAGTGATTGCGCAGGTGCGGCAAGTAGCGCTTGGTGTAGGGATAGAGACCTCGCTCGTAGAGGGTGTTGATGAACGCGCGCTTCTTCTCCAGCGTGCTCTTGGCGAGATCCATGAGCTCGGCAAGCTTGCTGTACAGCAGATTCTTGTTTCCCTTGTACAAGTAGCCGAGACGCGCCATATTGATCGTCACCACGCCGATGGAACCGGTCATTTCCGCCGAGCCGAACAGACCGCCGCCGCGTTTGAGCAACTCACGCAAATCCAACTGCAAGCGGCAGCACATGGAACGTACCGCATCCGGCTTGTACGCCTCTTCATCGATGACCTTGTTGCCGTTCTCGTCAATCTTGTACTGCGAACCCACGAAGTTCTGGAAATAGGAAGAGCCAATTTTAGCCGCATTGGCGAAAAGCAGCGGCACATTCTCTCCATCCCAGTCAAAGTCCTCGGTGATGTTCACGGTAGGAATGGGGAAGGTGAAGGGCTGCCCTGTGCTGTCCCCCTCAGTGAGAACCTCGTAGAAAGCTCGTTGGATGACGGTCATTTCCGGCTGGAAATGCTTGTAGGTCATCGCAGTCAGGCTCTCCGCCCCGCGTTCCTTCGCCAGAGCTTCCAATTTCTCATCGTGCAGGTTCTCGTAGATATGCGCTCCGCCGGAGAATGGGGGCTGCTCGCGCAAGTCGCGCGGCACCGTCCAGTCAATGGTCACGTTGGTAAAGGGACTCTGCCCCCAGCGGGACGGCACATTCAAGTTGTACACAAAGCTGCGCAGAGCCTTCTTCACCTCCCCATAAGGGAGCTGGTCGCGGAAGAGGTAGGGAGAAAGGTACGTGTCAAAGGAGCTGAACGCCTGCGCGCCTGCCCATTCGCTCTGCAGAATGCCCAGGAAATTGGCCATCTGCCCGAGAGCTTCGCGGAAATGCTTGGGGGGACGACTGTTCACGCGGCTTCGCACGCCATTGAACCCTTCGTTGAGCAGGTTGCGTAAGCTCCACCCCGCGCAGTAACCCGTGAGGCAGTCCAAATCATGAATGTGGTAGTCCCCATTGCGGTGAGCCGCTCCCTCGTCCGGGGAATAAACTTGGTCGAGCCAATAATTGGCAATCACCTTGCCCGCCGTGTTGTTCACGAGTCCGGCATTGGAGTAAGTCGTGTTGGAATTAGCCTTGATGCGCCAGTCGATGTTGCCGATATACTCCTCGATGGCCTGCTTGCAATCCACCCACGTATTGCCCTGGTACACGCCGGCAATCTGCTCCCGCTGCAACTTATGCAGGAAACGGTACTTGATGAAGTTGCGCGCCGTTTCAAACGCCCCGGATTTCATCAACTCGCTCTCGATGAGATCCTGCACCTTTTCCACCGGCAGGTATTCCTCATTCTTGATAGCGTCCAGCACATTCGTGTAAACGAGCGGGTTGTATTCCTCTTGGGAGGCGTGAAAGGCTTTCTCGATGGCCTGCTGAATCTTGTAGGCTTCAAAACGCTCGCGCTTTCCGTTGCGCTTGATGATTTGTTGGGGCATGACTTTGTGAGAGAGTTGTGATGTTCATGAATTGGGAGGGTGCAAGCACCCCCACCCCGCACGCAACGGCACGCCCTGAAGAGTCAGCCTCTTTCCCTGCCCGACTCGCTCAGCCGCACCCCGACTCACGCGCCGGTGGTTTACTTGCTCGGTCATCCGAAAATACTGCGCGTTTTACGACCTGTCGGGCTCGCGCCCCTTGGCCCTCCGCGCTCGGTCTCGGATGTCTCCGTTCCCGGCCGTCCTCGGATGAGCGCGAATTTAGCACATCACCCACATCCTGACAAGTGAAATTTTGCCCCCCGACAAGGAAAGTCCCAAAATATACGATGATTTTCTAAAATATCACACAAAATCTTGTAGTCGCTCACTCGAACCTCAAACAAACGCATCGGCGATTTTAATTCATAATCAACGGTCATTTTTTCAACATCCCCTGGCGACAAGCACCCAAGATAATGGAGAACAAAAAAAATTTTGGAAAACCGAAAGAAAAGAGACAAATAAGACCAAAATCGAACTCCCTCAGATCGAATTTCGGGCAATGCCCCAGGCGCCCTCAGCGCCACACGCGTGCGGAAGCATCGCTGGGCATGCGCCAATCACCGCGTGGAGAGAGGGAAATGGTGCCCACTTTCGGACCGTCCGGAATGCAACTGCGCTTGTACTGCTGGGCAAAGAAACGGTGCAGGAAAGTGCTCAGCGTGCGTTGAATGGTCTCTTCATCGTAATCCGGAATCCACGCACGCTTGGCGAGCGCAAGCATCTTCTGAGGAGAAGCTCCGTATTTCATGAAATGGAAGAGGAAAAAGTCGTGCAGATCGTATGGCCCGAGCAACTCCTCTGTCTTCTGCTCCACTGTGCCGTCATCCGAAGGCGGCAGCAGTTCCGGACTCACCGGGGTATCGATGATATCTTGCAGCACGGTGGCAAGCTCTGCAGAGCTGCTGCGGCCCACGTGCGCAATGAGGCAGCGAATAAGCGTTTTCGGGATGGAGCAGTTGACGGCATACATGCTCATGTGATCGCCGTTGTAGGTGGACCAACCGAGTGCAATCTCGGAGAGATCACCGGTACCCACCACAAGGCCGCAGTGCATGTTGGCCATATTCATGAGGATCTGTGTACGCTCGCGAGCCTGGACATTTTCGTAGGTGGTAGTGCGCCGGGAGGGATCGAAGCCCAGGTGCTCAAACTCCTTCATGCACGCCTCGCGAATGTCAATTTCCGTGAGGTCGGCGCCGACAAGACGAGCCAAACGCACCGCATTATCATGGGTGCGTCCAGTGGTGCCGAAGCCGGGCATTGTCACCGCACGGATACAACTTGGCGCTACCCCCAGTTGCTCGCACGCCCGCACGCACACCAACAACGCCAGCGAGCTGTCTAACCCTCCGGACAGACCAATCACGAGAGACTTTGCACCAGTGTGCTCCATGCGTCTGGCAAGCCCTGTCGCCTGGATATTCAAAATATCCTCGCAGCGCTCTTCCGCTTGCGCTTGGGGCGGTAGAAAGGGTCGTTTCTGCAAGCGTGCAAAGCGCAGGTCGCATTCATCTGCCAAGGGGGATAGCAGGATCTTGCGCACTGTTTGCCACTCCTGCGGCAAGCGATTTTCATTGTACGAACTTTCACTCATGCGCGCCGCACTTAAACGCTCCACATCCACATCGGCGCAGGTGAGCGTTGTGCTGCGTGAGAAACGCTCGCTTTCCGCGGCAATGCGACCATTCTCCGCAATGAGCGCATGCCCGCTGTATACCACATCCTGCGTACTCTCACCCATACCGGCAGAAGCCAAGACGTAAGCGCACAGGCACGTGCCACTCTGCTGCGCCACGAGCTGGCGACGGTAATGGGCTTTGCCAGCCAGTTCTGTGCTGGCGCACGGGTTAAAAATGACGCGCGCTCCCTGGAGAGCCAACCTTGAACTGGGAGGCAGCACGGCCCACAAATCTTCACAAACCTCAACGCCGAACACCAAGCCCTCCCCATCGGAGAAGAGTAAATCAATGCCAATGGGCACCGTGCCGAACCCGGGCAGGAGCACCTCGCACACGTGCAGTTCCGTAGCGGGACGAAACTGTCGCCGTTCGTAAAATTCTCGATAGTTGGGCAACACACTCTTGGGTACCAACCCGCGCACCTTCCCCTCTTGCAACACCACCGCCACGTTGTACAGCGCGTCCTGAACGGCGAGCGGTATTGTCGTAATGAGTACACAAGACAGCTCCGCCGTGCGCTCGGCAAGGTCCTTCAGCCCATGGAGAGCAGCACGCTGCAACGTAGGCTGAAAAAAAAGATCCCCGCAGGAATAGCCCGTGAGGCTCATTTCCGGAAAGACCACCGCATGCGCCCCCAAACCAGCGGCATCATGCGCAGCGCTCACCAACTGCTCTATGTTGCCGGGCACATCCGCCACATGAATATGCGGCACAGCTGCCACAAGGCGATAATAACCGTACGTTGCCATAGTTGTCGCGAGATAGTTTAGTAACTGCGTGCCCAGAGGACACGGCGGGTGGTGGGACGGCCGGTAAGGATGCAGGGCGCCTCAGGTCCCTGCCCCAGCTCGCCGTGCGGGATACAGCGGATGGAGATGCGCAGGCTCTTGCCCAGCTCTTCCTCCTGCTCCGGAGAGCCGTCCCACGGGCAGAGCAACCAGTCGGCATCCCCCTCGCCACTGAAGTTTTTCTTGAAATCATCCAGATGGTCGCAGGTGCGAATGTGGGCGTCTCGAAAAGCCTGCTGGCGTGCGAGCAAACTGTTTTGGATATCTTCCAACAACTCGATCACCTGAGCCTCAAAATCCGTTTCCAACATAAACCACTTGTCGCCGACGGGACGGTCGCGACGCGCCAGACACACCGAAGCTTTTTCGATGTCGCGAGGACCGATTTCCACGCGAAGAGGCACGCCCTTCTTAATCCATTCCCACTTCTTGGTGCCGCCATTCAGGTCGCGCTCGTCCACTTCCACGCGCACAGGCATGCCATGATACTGCCGGGCCGCCAACTTAGCTGCCAGCTCACGGCAATGCGTCAATATCTGCTCGCGCGTCTCCGCTTTCGGCGTGACAGGAATGATCACCACCTGGCGCGGAGCCACGCGCGGCGGACAGACCAACCCGTCGTCATCCGAATGCGCCATGATGAGCATGCCGATCATGCGGGTGGATACACCCCACGAAGTTGTCCACGCATATTGGCGCTCGTTGTTGCGACCGGCGAAAGAGATATTTTGAGCCTTAGCGAAGTTTTGACCGAGGAAATGGGAAGTGCCCGCCTGAATCGCCTTGCGGTCCTGCACCATCGCCTCCACGGTGAATGTGCGCACCGCGCCCGGAAACCGCTCATGCTCGGTCTTTTCTCCGGGAATGGAAGGCACCGCCAGCACATCGCGCTGAAAATCTTCGTACACCTTGTGCATGGTGGCCGTCTCGTGCTCGGCCTCCTCACGGGTTTCGTGAGCGGTGTGTCCCTCCTGCCACAAGAACTCGGCCGTGCGCAGGAAGATGCGCGGACGCATCTCCCAGCGCATCACATTGCACCACTGATTCACCTTGAAAGGGAGGTCGCGGTACGACTCCAGCCAACGCGAAAAGGCAGCGCCAATCACAGTTTCGGAAGTGGGCCGGATCACGTATTTATCCGTAAGCTCACCCGCAGGAATCATGCGCGTCTTGCCGGTATCGGGGTCTTTTTGAGCCTCCAAACGGTGGTGCGTAACGACGGCACACTCAGTAGCAAAACCCTCGGCATGCTCCGCTTCCTTTTCCAAATATGCCACCGGGATAAGCATCGGGAAATACGCATTGGAATGCCCGGTACGCTTAAACTCGGCATCCAACTGCTGCTGAATGAGCTCCCAAATAGCGTAGCCCCACGGCTTGATGACCATACACCCGCGCACCTCTGAGTTTTCAGCCATATCAGCAGCCTTGATGACCTGCTGGTACCACTCGGGGAAATCCTGCGCGCGCGTGGGAGAGATTGCATTCTGCTGTGCCATGAGGCGATATTAGTGTCTGGCATGGAAAAGTCAATTCATTTTTGCTTCGCAACCCACCTACGCAGCCGGATAAAAATAGTACGCCGAACGGTGAAAGAGAGCGAAGGAAGACGCCTCGCTTCCGGAGCCCCCTCCCTCACGCCTCTGAGCAAACGCTGCGCTTTTGGCCAAACTGATTTGCAGCCGTCGGCAGGTTTCATCCTTCGGGCAGCGCATGTGCACTGTCGGGTACAGTCTCACGACATAGGTAACAGAAAAGTTTCAAAACATAGGTTACACATTTGATAGCAAAAATGGCATGAT
>CANRNS010000088.1 GCA_947632055.1 uncultured Akkermansia sp. | reverse complement strand
TACTCTAGCATGCTTTGAACTTCTTGGCACCCTTTTTTGTGCCAAGAACCTGTTGCATTTAATTTTGCAATCCACAGTACAAACAAAAGAGCAAAATAAAGATTGACAAAATGTCTTTCATATAGTAGCTTTTTCTTAGCGGAAGCAATTCCGACGAAAACTTTATCCGCCCCCATCAGTAATTCTCCCATAATCCGGGAATCTATGAACGTGGGGGCTTTTTTATTATCATGATCAAAACGGCTATTTTGGTTGATGGTGGCTATTATCGCCGCAGAATTGTGGGTTTTACCGGTCACGAGATTCCGGCAAGAGCTGCTGATACCTTGTACAGATATTGTCAGCGACATTTGGATCATGATAGGGAAGATTGCTCCTTGTACCGAGTTCTCTATTACGATTGCGCTCCTTCTGAAAAGAAGGTATATCACCCACTTCTCAAGAAAACGGTGGACCTGAAAAAAGAGAACTTGTATAGATGGAACATTGATTTTCTGAATGCGTTGCGCGCGAAACGCAAGTTTGCTGTTCGTTTGGGAAAATTGGCAGATGAGCAGGCCGTATACAACCTGAGCTATGAAGCAACAAAGGCTTTGTTAAGCGGGAAGAAGACTATAGAAAATTTGGATGAATCAGACTTTACACTGTCGATAAAACAGAAGGGCATTGACACCCGAATCGGCATTGACATTGTCTCAATGGCGCTGAAAAAACAGGTGGATAAGATCGTTCTAATTGCCGGAGATAGCGATTTTGTCCCTGCTGCAAAGTTTGCAAGACGTGAGGGAATTGACTTTGTATTGGACGCCATGGGAGCATCCATAAAGCCCGAATTGAGCGAACATATTGATGGCTTGACCACATTCGTCTCTCCCTTTTCTAAAGATAAGTCGACAACATCGAAGAGCTAAGCGCTGAGGCAGCTCTCCGCAGCGTCGGCGCCACTGTTTTCGCCTTTGTCTATCCGGGTTGGTTCCTTGCCCTTGCTCTCAGTTATACAGAGCCGCATTATGGCTTTCCCATCCTTGTGACGCTTGCGGTCATCACCAAACTTTGCGATACCTGGGTCTACCTTTGCAGGGTTCTCGTCGGGCGCCGTTTTATCTCGCGTCCTTTCAGCCCCGCCATCTCTCCTGAGAAATCATGGGAGGGTGTCATCGGCTCTTACGTGCAACGGAACATCGTAAACAGGCAACCGCATGTCTTCATGCGGTTGCCTGAGATGGTGTCGGCAGGATCCTCAGCGGGCTCTGTGCGGCATGCGCGCCCCCGCTCTCATGGTGGAAATGGGGGGACCGCCGCTGGAGGCCGAAGCCGGGGGACCGACGCGCACGGTGGTGGGGGCAGAGCTCCCGGCAGGTTTTGGGATGCTGAAGCCGCCGCCTGCGGGCATGGTGGAGATCCTCGGCGTGCTCACGCCGGGACTCGCGGCTCTGGGCACGGGCGCGACTCTCACACTGGGCGCGGGCATGGTGGAGATGGCGGGTTTGGGCGCGATCACACTCGGCGAGACCGGTTTGGGCATGCTGAAGCCGCCTCCTGCGGGCATGGTGGAGATGCCGGGCGCGCTCATTCCCTGGCTTGAGGTTCCGGGTACGGGCGCGACTCTCACACTGGGCGCAGGCATGGTGGAGATCGCCGGATTCGGTCCGGGCGCGGGCGGTGAGCTCGGTTTGGGGATAGACGGACCCGAGGGGGGCAGGGGACGCGCCCCGCCGGGCGGCGGAGGCGGCGGTTGCACCCCGCCGGGTGGCCTCACGCCGGGGCGGTGCCCATGCGGAAAGGCCGGCGGCGCAGGCACGCGGTGGATGCCGTGCGGGTAGTAGAAGGAGCCGCGGTACCACCACGCCGGACCCCAATAGGGCACGTAGCACAGCGCCGTGAGCGCCGCTATGGTGAAGATGGCGACGCCCGCGGAGGTGTAGCCGTACACCGGGCGACCGTACGAGTAGCCGAAGATCGGGAAGCCGTTGGCATCGTAGCTGGCATTGGTCCACACCGCGCCGGCATTCACGGCGCCGGGCGTCGCGTAGGAAACGTATCCCGAAGTGGGCGCAACGCAGGAGCTGCAGATCACCGATGCTCCGGCAAGGAGAGCTAAGGAGGCATGGGGTATGTTCATCATGGTCGGTTCCTTTCTAGTTCTTGGGGTCAATTTTTACTCTTTCAAGCATACGGACGCAATCTTTTTGTGCTTTCTACAAGGGAAAATTTCTAACGGCTGGACGCTCCGCTCGCTTTCCCTCGATCATCCCACCCCTCGAGAATCGTCACCAGACAATCGCATGTTTCATACGCATGCCATGGGTCCCAATCGTCATTCGTCACCGCAGATAGCAGAATGCTTCGAGTTGTTCTTTTCTTGCCATCCCCGAGCACGCTTATTTCCGAATCAATCTTCGCAATGTACACACGATCAACAAATAGCAAATTGAAAACCGGCAATCGTCAATCGGCAACCGCATGGTTCATGCGCCTGCCTTGGTGGATTGGGGGTTGACCTTGGGAGAAGCTGTGATATAGTGGGTGCAGGTATGCATAGTGACTTGGAAAAATTGGTGAAGGCCGGGCGGATACCCGTTGATTTTGCACAGAGATTGGACAGAGTTGCGCCCGGAAAGTATGTGATGCACAGCGAATGGGGCGTTGGCAAAGTGGAGAGTTGGTCGCTCGCCAAACAGTCGGTGAAAATCAACTTCGAAAAACGCCCCGCCTACGTCATGGGGCTCAAGCTCGCTTACAACCAGCTTTCCCCCATCCCTGAAAAACATTTCCTCATCGATTGCTACGATGATCCCGAGGGCCTCCGCAAACAGGCCGAAACCAAGGAGGGCCTCCTGCCTTTCATCACGCACCTGCTCGAGCACAACTTCTCCTTGCGCGAGGGCGTGGACGAGGTGTTGCCGATGCAGCCGGAGGATTTGGAGCGTTTTCTATCCGGGCGCATTATACCGGCGGAGCAGTGGAAGCTGTGGTGGGAGAAAGCGCGCGTGGCCATGCGCCAGTCTCCCAAGTTTCGCCTGCCCACCAAGCGCGGCGAAGCCATCTGCCTGCGCCGCGCAGAGAGTGCGGCCGAGGCCTTGCTCTCCGATTATGCCGACGCGGGCTCGCTGGAGAGCTGTGTGCGTATTTTGGACCAGGCGCACCTGAACGAGGTGCTGCGCGGTGAGGTCGAGTCGGCCGTCAAACTCGTGGCCGCGATGGAGAAGGATATCGAGCGCGATCACATGGAGCCGCAGCACGTGCTCTCCCTCATCATCATCCGCGATGAAATACCTGCCATGGTGAGCAGCAAGGAAGCCGATCGCGCCGCCTTTTCCGAGGCGCTGCAGGCCGCCGGCGTCACCAAGCTCACCTCCCTGGCCGAGCGCCTCGCCTCCGTCGCCGCAGATGAATTGGTGGCCTACATCGGCGAGATCTCCCCGGCCCGCCAGCAACTCGTCTACGCCGCCGTGCGCGAGGCTTACCCCGATGCCTGGCAGGACTACATAACGCATCTTTTCCTGCACGGCGGACAGCGCGTCACCCCGCACGCCGCCTCCTTCATCCTGGAGCACGGCAGCGGGGAGAAGCTCTTTGCGGAGGTGCTCTCCGGCATTTCGCGCCAAACGCTGCAGCCCAGCGTGCTCATCTGGATCTGCAAGGAACGCCGCGGCGTGGCCAAAGAAATTGTGGAAAAAGCCAAGATGGCGCTCGGTTCCGCCATCATCAGCGCGATTGAGCGCGACTCCGCCGATGGCTCTCCCAACCGCGCCTTGCGTCTGCGCAACATGCTGCTGGAGGATCGCGACCTGGCGCCGGATTTGGTGACGGGTCTCACCGAGCCGGAGGCGCGTCCCTTCGCCAAGGCTATCTACGACTCCTCAGTGCTGCCGGATTTGGACAGGAATTTCCTGCTGGCCAACATGATGAAAGTTCACCCGGGCCTGCAGGAGATTGCGCTTGCCCGCAGCGCCCCCAAGGCCAGGCAGACGCTCTACGTGTCCCTGCGCTCCTTCGCCGCCCGCAAGGCGGAGTACGAGGAGATCATCAATGTGAAGATCCCCAAGAACAAGCACGACCTCGAGATCACCCGCGCCGAGGGCGACCTGCGCGAGAATGGCGGCTATCAGGACGCCAAGGCCACGCGCCAGGTGCTGGTGCGGCGTTCGGAGGAACTCTCCCGCTTGCTCGCCCAGGCCCAGCCGACTGACTTCAGCGATGCCAACTGCGAGGTAGTGAGCATGGGCACCAGCGTCTCCTTTGTCACCGAGGACGGCCAAGAGGTCGTCTACACCGTGCTGGGGGCCTGGGATTCCGTGCCGGAGGAGCGCGTGGTCGCATACAGTTCCAAACTCGGCGCCAAGTTGATGGGACGCAAGGTGGGCGATTCCGTGCGTCTGCCGCTCGAGATCGGCGGCGACCCCGTGAAAATGACCGTGCGCAGCATCGAACCCGCCCCGCGTCATCTCATCTTCCCGGATGATCCAACTTCATAAGTTTCCCCGCTATGGTTACGCTTCGAGACATCGCCTGCGAGGGCTTGCAACGCCTGCAAGACCAAGGTGTCCCCAGCGTTCCCCTGGATGCTGAGGCGCGCGGTGTCCTGCACAACTGGAGCGCCCAGCCCGCTCCCGCCGTCCCTCCACGTCCCTCGCCTCTCGATCTGGACACGCCGGAGAAAAAAATTGACTACCTCCGCCAGCGCGCCCTCGATTGGCCCCCTGTGCGGCGTCTCACGACCCTGCGCGACACGATGGTGTTCTCCGTGGGGGATGTGCATGCGAAGCTGGTGGTGGTGGGCGAGGCCCCGGGCTACGACGAGGAGCGCCTGGGCGAGCCCTTTGTGGGCAAATCCGGTCAAAAGTTTAACCAAATCCTGGCCGCCATGGGCCTCCGCCGCGATCAGATTTACATCACCAATCTCTGCAAGTTCCGCCCGTCCATCGGCCCCAATCAGGGTACCGCCAACCGCTCCCCCAAGCCGGAGGAGGTCGCTGCCTGCTTGCCGATCCTCCTTGCAGAGCTGCGTGCTATTCGTCCCGTCTGCGTCTTGTGCCTCGGCGCTACGGCGGCTCAGGGCCTCTTGGGCGGGATGGGGAGCGTGAGCGCCCGCCGCGGCGTCTGGCACTACCGCGAGGGCAAGCTCCCCGTGCGCGTCACCTACCACCCGAGCTACCTCCTGCGCAACGAGTCGATCGCCGCGCGCCGCGCCGTGTGGGAGGACATGCTCGCCGTCATGGAAATGCTCGGCCTTCCCATCTCGGAGAAGCAGCGCGGCTATTTCCTGCCGCGCCGCGCCGTCTACCCGGGACAAGCGCATTAAATTGCGCGCTTGCCCTCTGTGATTGTCCATTTTATTTGATTGGATGTCCGCGCGCGCACTCCGCGCCCTTTCCTTTTCCGCGCCTCCGGCGAAATTGACCGCGCCCTCAATTGTGTGTTTTTTCCTGTTAATTTGTTTTCTTTCTAACTCGGACCGCCGGTGCGACAATGCAGGGACATCCAAATTAAAACATCAATATGAACGCTAAACTCATTTGTTTTATCGGCGGTATGGCAGCATGCGCTGCGCTCTGTGCGCTGGGCTGTTGCCCGAAGGGTCGCGCCTGGCGCGCTCAAGCTATGGAAAAAGGACGCGAGGCTAAGCGCAAAGCGCGCGAAACTTGGGAAAAACTGAAGCGCGACGCCCAGCAGCACATGAGCGGCGATTCCCCTGCCGCCGCCCCTGCCGATGTCCAGTAAATCCAACCAGACATGGCGCCTGCAGCCGCGCGGCAACGCCCCTGCAGGCGCCTGGCTTCCCCTCCTGGCCGCCGTGCTGGGCTCGGCCGGCTGCGCCGAGCTCGGCTGGTGGCCCGGGCCGGAGGAGGAGTCCCTGGACTCTCCCCCGCCGCCCCCGCCGCCCCCGCGCGTCATTCGCTGCAACCGCGCCGCCCGCAATGGCGTGCTGCCGCCCGATGAGCAGAATATCCCGCAGGACTATGCCGAGTTCCGCAACAGCTCCGCTTACCGGACGTCCCTGCGCACCTGGCGCCATGCCGAGCGTCTCCGCGGCAACGCTCAACGCCGCTGCCTCGTCATCGAGCTCTCCAACCAGCGCGGGCAGTACTTCGTGGACGACCTCCTTGCCATGGATTTCCCCGTCTGCACCGGCTCGCCCTCTCATCCTACCCCCACCGGCTCCTTCCGGATCTCTGAAAAAGACCCCTACCACCGCTCCAACCTCTACCACTGTCCCATGCCCCTCTTCATGCGCCTCACCAATGACGGCGTCGGTCTGCACGTCGGAGACGTCTTTCGCGTCCCCTCCTCCCACGGCTGCATCCGCCTCACCCGCGAAGCCTGCGCCACCCTCTTCCGCGCCCTCCCTTCCGGCACGGATGTCCTCATCCTCCCATAAAAAACGGCGCAGCCTTTAAGCCGCGCCGTTGTCTTGGGGAAACACATTCGAGGGGGGACTGATCAAAGAGCAGAGAAATTGGCTCCTTTAGTATAAATATTCGTAGGATGTTTGTCGCCCTCCTTCTCCATCTCACAGTGGAAATATAGTGTTGCAGTATGATTGGAGAAATCGAAATCGATGATAATACTTATACCATTAATAGTCTCATATGGATCGAGATAATCATCTGTAATATCTTTATTATCAAGAGAAAATGCCCTTTTTATCGCGTTGAGAGTTTTGAGAGTTCCTTCTGAAGAAGAAGGCTGGATTTCATTGATGAACAAGAATCCATGACCGGTTGAACCGCCATATACCCAGTAATCCATGTCACTTTCTATTGGTCCCGGATCATCTTGGCTTGTAATTTCAAAAGTTCCTCCAGTTACCGTGGTCTTTTCTGGATCTCCCCCCGGTATAGAGAGTAGAATACCTTCCTCGCTTATTGTTTTCCCCAAGCTCGGCGTCTCCTCTCCGGAAGGTACACCGGGAGTTATCTTGAGCTTAGTACTGCCAGCCCGCAAAAAGAAACCTTTTCCGGATTCGAATTGTTTTACAGAGACATAATAGTCCGGGTTTTCATCCCCTCCGCCACCCCCCCACATGAGGTGAAAACAGCTGATGCTAAAGCTATTAGGGGAAATGCGATTCTGGTAACGGATTTCATGGTTGAATTGGGGTGAGTTGATGTTCCGATGGTTTTTTGCTCGGAGCATCCTCACTCTATCGCATAGGGTGGCGGGGCGTCAAGAAAAAAATCAACTTTTTTGAAATTTTTTGAAAACTAAAATGAAATTTAGCCGTGCCATGAATAGAAAAAACGACGCAGCCCTTAAGCCGCGCCGCTTTCCTTGGGAATTGGTGTGTGTGGTGATTAATCAAAGAGGCTTGAAGTCGTACGAATTAGGGTTAATTTTTGGGTGATAAGCAGAGAAACCTACTTCACAGTTGAAATACAGCTGTGCAGTATGGTTGGAGAAGTTAAAATCCACGGTGATTGACATGCTAGTCATTGTAGCATTTGGCCAAAGTGGATCATTAACAAGACGAAACACTCTTTTCAATGTATTAGAATCCTCACCTGTGCATGTGAATTTTTTGATGTACAAGATCCCATGGCCGGTTGGTCCGCCACACACGTAGTAATCCATTCCACCAACTATTGAATCTATGCCCGGGATGCTGAGGGTTCCTTTTGCGTGAACACTCTCATCAGGTTCCCCATAATTAGGGAGTTGAACACCTGTTTCTTCATCTCTTATGATTGATAGGCTTTTTGCTGGAGAAAGGTTTCCTCCATTCGAGGAAGGCGTAACTAGAATCGTATAATTTTGATCCCCAAACTCAAACCCCCTCCCGGATGCGAATTGCTTTACAGAGACGTAATAGTCGTTTTCACCCCCTCCGCCACCCCCCCCCACATGAGGTGAAAACAGCTGATGCTAAAGCTATTAGGGGAAATGCAATTCTGGTAACGGATTTCATGGTTGAATTGGGGTGAGTTGATGCTCCGATGTTTTTTCGCTCGGAGCATCCTCACTCTACCGCATAGGGAGGCGGGACGTCAAGAAAAAAATCAACTTTTTTGAAATTTTTTGAAAACTAAAATGAAATTTGCCTGAGCCAAAGGCAATCGAGTAGGGGGCTTTCGCCCCCTCTCACACCACCGTACGTGCCTTTTTATGGCATACGGCGGTTTCCTAACC
>CANRNS010000087.1 GCA_947632055.1 uncultured Akkermansia sp. | reverse complement strand
TCGGAAGCTCGTTGCGACTTACTTCCCGCCGTAACAAAAAATGATGACTGGGTCATTGTGAACATCGCCGACCAACAACAATCCTACCGTATACTTCCCCCCGTACGTGCCGAAATATCCCGATCCGCTCCATACGATACGGCTAATCGCGATGTCTTCCGCTGGCTGAATGATGATACATTCGTTGCCGTCCGCACATGCCGCAGAAATTATTCTTGGGCTGCCTACCAAAAGGACGAGAACGGCAAATTCCGGCAAGTAGCTCAGGGTTCACGCATCACCAAGTTTAGCCAAAATGATTTCTCCGGTACGCTCGCCGTCCTCGATGGCAAGCTCGTCTTGCTCCCATTCGGCTATCCTCGCAGTCCCCACAGCGAGTCCCTCGTCAAGGTTCTCTTTGACCCCTCAGTTCAAAAGGCCCAACATTAAATCGTTTCACTCGTCGCCACGTGAAATGCCATTTTCCTGCCATCTCTGAGTACGCTTGTCATTAAAAACATGCGCAACACGCACACTATCAAAATCGCAAATTGTACATAAGCAAACGCATAGTTGCTATGCGCTTGCCTTGCTTCTTCTTGACAAGGGAAGTGTAGAATGGTAGGCTTGCAGCATGGCACATGTTCGCGTGTATGGCAGAGAAAATCTGCCGAAGCAGGCTTCTCTCTTTTTGCCCAATCGGGTTGATGCGGCAACGCGCGAGGCCTTGGAGGCGGAGTTGGGTGGACCGGGAAAAGTTGTATACGTGGTTGAGGAAGATTTGCAGCCGGATGCGTCTGTCTTGAAAAAGGTGGGCGCCGAGCGGTTGGTGAGCTTTCGCTTTCGCACGAGTAAAAGCCGGGAATTGCGCGAGCGCTTGATGGTGCACTTAGCAGCGGGGCGTCACGTGGTGTTTTTGCCGGGGCGTCCGGCGCAGGTCATGGGATGTCTCTCCGATGTCCCCAAGCCCTTTTTGATGCAATTGGGGGCTTTGCATATTTCCCCGGTACCGGTGTTTGCAGGCTTTTATCGCAAGAGCATATGGTCTTCCTGCACATCGGAGGCAGCCCACGACTGGGCGGCGCTGCACATCATGCCAAAGTTGACTCCCGGACCGCAGAGTGGGGAGCGTACGCTGGAGGCATGGCTACAGGCATCTGCTGCCGAGTTTGAACGCCACCCGGTTCTGGAGGTGTCTCTGGGGCGTTTATTAGTGGAGGGGTTCAAGCGCAATGCGCATTCTGAGCTCATTGACGGAATGGATGGATCGAAGCTCGGATACGTCAAATTGCTGGGAGTTTCTCTGGCATTGGCCAAAGAATTGAAACGGCGGGTGAAGGAGCCGCGCCTGGGCATTATTTTACCGCCGGGTAAGGGAGGCATGATTGCTAATTTCGCCTGTATCTTCGCGGGAATTGTTCCGGTGAACATCAATTACACTTCGTCTGAGTCCGCTATGCACAGCATCGTGCAGCAAAGTGGCATCGAGCATTTTGTGACGGCGCGGGCTTTCATGACTAAGCTGCCGCAGTTCTCGTGGCCGGCGGAGGAAAAGCTGCTGCACTTGGATGTGTTGCTCAAAGGGATCGGGCTGACGCGCATTGCCGCATGGGTGGCTTTTGCACGGATGGCGCCGACTTCGCTCATCGTGCGTACTTTCAAATTGGACGTGCGGCATGGCAATGACGAAGCCGCTCTCATCTTCACTTCCGGTTCTTCCGGCGAACCGAAGGGCGTGCCCTTTACCCATCGCATGATCATTGCCAACATGTGCCAGCTGCTCAGCAAAGTTTACCTGCCGCCGGGCAGTCGCTTCCTTTGCAGTTTGCCCATTTTCCACAGCTTCGGACTCACTGTCTGCACCATGCTCCCGGCGGTGTATGGCTTCAGCATGGTGACATATCCATCCCC
The DNA here is from genome assembly GCA_947632055.1 of uncultured Akkermansia sp. Classification (GTDB taxonomy): domain Bacteria; phylum Verrucomicrobiota; class Verrucomicrobiia; order Verrucomicrobiales; family Akkermansiaceae; genus Akkermansia. Next base: position 6,291 of record CANRNS010000087.1, on the reverse strand, counting down.
CCTGGAGGCAAAGACGCTCAACGAGCTCATCGAGAAGTACCGGTGCGTGTTGGTGCTCACCACGCCTACCTTTGCGCGGGCTATGTTGCGGCGCGCTCATCCGGACAACTACCGCAGCGTGCGCTATTTCATTGTGGGCGCTGAAAAATTGCCGCGCGACTTGGCGGCAGAGTTTCAGACGAAATGCAAGGTGCACCTGCTGGAAGGATATGGGCTTACGGAGACGGCTCCGGTATGCTGCGTGAACTTGCCGGATGCGCCGCCGTCACCATCCAGTCCCTATTATGTGCCGGCGGATCGAGAGGGAGCCGTCGGACAAGTTTTGCCCGGGCTTGCCGTGCGCATCACGGATCCGGACGATGATGAGCGCACATTGCCTCTCACCGAGCAGGGAATGGTTTGGCTGAAGGGCGCGAATGTTTTTCGCGGCTACATTGGCTCAGATAAGCTGAACGAGGGGTTTTTCCGCGATGGCTGGTTCAAGACTGGAGATCTGGGCAGCGTGGATTTGAATGCTTTTCTGAGCTTGGGCGGACGTCGTTCGCGTTTCTCTAAAATTGGCGGTGAGATGGTGCCGCACGAAGTTGTGGAGACCGCCATTCAAAATTTTGTGCAGCTTCCTGTTGGTTTCCCGCAGGATGAACGCGCCGTCTGCATCGTCGGCGTGCCGGATGCGCAGAAGGGAGAAGCTCTCGTGCTGCTTTCATGCGTGCACAGCGGGAATTTGATTCAGGCATTAGACGCGATTCGCACCCATCTTGTTTCCGCCGGTATTCCCCGTCTCTGGTGCCCCCGGGAAATCATCCCCGTGGAGGTCATCCCGATGCTGCCTACCGGGAAACTCGATCTGCGCGGGTGCAATATGCTGGCGCAAGAGGCGCTGGGCATGACGAATTCCGGCAACTGAATCGCGGCCTTTCAGAGTTGCATTTTGCCGGGATTGAGGATGTGCCGGGGGTCCAGAGCGTCCTTGAGCGCACGGTGCAGCTCCATGGCCACGGATCCCACCGCGCTGGGAAACCACATGGCCTTGGCCAAGCCAATGCCGTGCTCACCCGTGATGCTGCCGCCGTGTGAGAGCACCCAGGCAAAGAGGGAGTGCAGCAGGGCTTCCGCCTCCTTCCGTTTTTCATGACCGAGTTCATCACGCGGCACCATGATATTCGTGTGGATGTTGCCATCGCCGGCGTGTCCGAAGCAAGCCACGGGGATACCGCTTTCGCGCTGCATACCCGCGCAAAACTCGACAAAGGCGATGAGCTGCGAGCGCGGGATGACGACATCCTCATTCAGCTTGGTAAGACCGGTTGCTTTGAGACTCTCGGAGAAACCGCGCCGCACTTGCCAGAGCGTTTCCACTTCTTCTGCAGTGCGGGCGAGTCGCGTGTGGGTGGCGCCGCATCCCTCAAGCACGCGCAGCACGCTCCCGGCTTCTTTTTCGACAGCGGTTTCGCTGCCATCTAATTCTAGCAGCAGGTGTCCCCGGGCGTCTCCAGGGATCACATCCGCTCCCAAATGCTCGCGTGCGGCCTGCAGGGTGTAGGTGTCGGCGATTTCTATGGCGCAGGGGAGATGCCCAGCTTGCAACACGTCCTGCACTGCTTTTGCCGCCGCTGCAAACTCCGGGAAAATGGCCTGGAGCGCAGCTCGAGCCGGTGGAGCCGGAATGATGCGCAGAATGGCCTGTGTGATGATGCCGAGCATACCCTCGCTCCCACAGAAAAGCCCGACGAGATCAAAGCCTTGCTTGTTTTTGTGCGTGCGACCGCCGCAGGTCAGCACACGCCCATCCGGGAGTACCACGGTGAGTCCCAGCACGTAGGCCCGCGTCACGCCGTACTTCAAACAGCGCGGACCGCCGGCGTTGGTGGCGATATTGCCGCCGATACTGGAGTCCTGGCGTGATGCGGGATCCGGCGGGTAAAACCAACCGAGACGGGCGCAGGCATCCTGCAGCTCTGCGGTGTGAACACCCGGTTGCACCACGGCCACGCCATCCTGCGGATTCACCTCCAGGATGCGCTTCATGCGATCGGTGGAGATGACGATGCCTCCTTGCACCGGCACGCAGCCGCCCACATAGCCTACGCCGCCGCCTCGCGCCGTGACGGGTACCGTATGCTGCGAGGCATAGCGCATGATGCGAGCCACATCCTCCGTACTTGTCGGAAAAGCAACGGCATCCGGCAAAGCGTGGGCAAACCACTTGTCGCTCGAGTGCGCGCGGCGTACGGTCTCATCTGTGCAGATCAGCTTGCCAAGCGCTTCATGAAGATCGGACGGTAATTGACTCATGGTGTAAGAGGGTGAGATCAGTCGCGCGCAGTTCCCCAGCGACGGTGCAGCCACACCTCGGCCGGAGAGAACAGAAGCTTGTCTGCCAGCAGCCCGACCAGAATGATGATGAACATGACGCCTACCACCTGGTGCATGCGCTGCAACTCACGACCGTAGTGCAGATATTGTCCGATGCCGAAGCCGGAGATGACCGACACGTAGATTTCCGCCGCCATAAGCGATCGCCATGCAAAAGCCCAGCCTTGCTTCATTCCGCTGACCACAAATGGGGCCGAGGCCGGCAAGGTGACAAAGAGCAGCGTGTGCATCGGGGAGGAGCCCATGGTCCGTGCGGCTCGGGCGTATATGGGCGGCACATTCCGAATGCCGTTTTCGGTGGAGAGCAGCACACTCCACAGCGTTCCCATGATTACCACGAAGAGGAGCGCGGCTTCTGTTTGTCCGAACCAGATGCAGGCCAGCGGCACCCAACACACGCTCGGCAGTCCTTGAAATCCTAGTCCCAGCACGCCCACAGTGTTGCGCACCATGCGGAAACGCGCTGCAAGCATACCGAGTGGCACGCCGATAACGAGTCCGATGACGTAGCCGATGAGAAGGCGGCGCAAGGTGATGAGCATGGAGAGCGGCAACTTGCCGTTCACCGTGTTGTCCCACAAGTACTGAGCCACCAGACTGGGGGAGGGCAGCACGTAGGGCGACCACAACGTGCAGTGAAGGCCCATAAAGGAAAGATCTCCGGTGATACCTGCCCAGATGAGGATGAGCAGGAGAAAGAAGATGAGGGTTTGAGTGATGTTTTTCATGCGGGGCAGGGGGTTAGTCGCATTCTCCGGCTTGGTGGTATCCCTTGAGAGCCGCCGTGATGCGTTGGGAAAGATCGGCCAGGTCGTGGTCATTGATGTTGCGCGGGCGCGGGAGAGGAACTTTAAACTCCTCGCGGATGCGTCCCGGATGCGGGGTAAACAGCAGCACCCGGTCGCCGAGGCACACGGCCTCGCGCACGTTATGCGTCACAAAAATGATCGTCTTCTTGCGCTTCTGCCAGATATCCTGAATATCCCCGTAGAGCTGCTCGCGCGTCATGGCGTCCAAGGCAGAGAAGGGCTCATCCATGAGCAAAATTTTCGGATTGGGAGCCAGGGAGCGCGCCAGCGCCACGCGCTGCTTCATTCCGCCGGAAAGTTCATGGATGTTAGCGTGCGCAAAATTGTCCATCTTGACGAGGTAGAGGTAGTATTTAGCCACCTCCAGCCGCTCCCGATTGTTCAGGTTGGGTTTTTGTTTGAGCCCGAACATCACATTGCCAATGACGTCCAACCATGGAAAGAGAGCGTGCTCCTGGAACATGACGAGTCTGTCGCGCCCGGGTTCCGTGATGGGGGAGCCGTTGATGAGCGCCTTCCCGCTGTCCGGCTTTTCAAGCCCGGCAATGATATTCAGCAACGTTGATTTTCCGCAGCCGCTCGGTCCCACGAAACACACGAATTCGCCCTCGCGAATGCTGATGGAGACGTCTTGCAGGGCAACGACTGTGCCGCCTTGGGTTGTAAAAGTCTTTGTAACGTGCTCCACGCTGAGTCGAGCCGTTGGAAAATCGTGCAATTCGGGATGGGTGGCGCTGTCGGTCATGGTTGTTGAAGTGGGGTGTAGAGCATGCCTTCCATGGGCGGTACGCGGTCCAGCAGGTCGGCCGCTTGCGCGTCTTTGACAAATTGACGCAGCCCATTTAAGTCAATTTCATGGGTGAGGGTGAGACGCTTCCACGCGCTGCGCACTAACTCCGGATCCACGGGAGTTTGGGTGAGTTCGCTGAGTTCAGCTGCTACGCGTTGCTGAGCTTCCTGAGGGTGGTCGAGTATCCATTGAGTAAGGTCGCGCTGGGCGCGTATAACGGCCGCCGCTTCTTTCGGATGAGCTTTCAGCCAGGCCTCGCGTCCCGCCAAGACGGTGGTGACGACATTTGGCTCCTGCACCAGCAGGTGCGCGCCCGCGTGCTTCTCCATGAGCGATACCCATGGTTCCACTGTCCACGAGGCATCTAACTTACCTTGTTTCATGAGCTGCAGTTGGAGGGAGGACGTAGTGGGACTTACGCGCACATCCCCACCACCCTCCAAGGTGCAGGTGAGCCCATGCTTCGCAAGCCACGCTCGACAGGAAACATCCTGCGTATTGCCGAGTTGGGGGGTAGCGATGCTTTTGCCGCGAAAGTCGGCTGGGTGGGAAATTCCGCTATCAGGACTCACCAGCAGCGCAGCCCCGCCATTGACGGCCCCGGTGAGCAGTCGCATCTCCCGCCCGGAGGAGACGGCATACGCGTTGATGGCCGGGCTTGGACCGATGTAAGTGAGATCGACCGTGCGCCCGAAAATGGCTTCAGCTGCAGAAGGCCCTGCGTTGAATGTCTGCCATTGCACGGTGTAGTCCGGCAGGTAGCGTTCAAACCAACCTTTCCCTTCGCGGCTCATGTTCCGCGCCACCAACGCCTGCACGTGCGTGATGTTCGGGAAAGAACCGATGCGCACCACGTGCTCCGCCTCATCCTCCTGCCGACATGCGGGAAGACTCAGCAGTATAGCAGCAAGCGCAACCACCCATACTCCGCTCATTTTCACTTTCCCAAGCATAGCAAACTTTACGTCCGACGTCTAGTTCAGATTGTGACAGATTTGGAAAGCCGCATTGCGGGGGGAAAAAAAACTTGTAAGCCGGGGTCGATACTGATAGCATACCCGTTGGATATGTTTTGTTCATTCCATGAAAATTCCATTCCTGAAAGACGCATATTTGCTGACTCATTGGATTCTCCTCATTCTTTGGGTGCTACTTCTCGGTTTACCCATCTACGCCTATGCAATGTCAATACATGGCGGCATCGTACTTGTTTTGGGGATATTTATCTGCCTTCCCACCGTTGAATGGAAATGGGTTACTCCAACAGGTATCTACTGGCGATGGGGCTTATGCGGCATTCGCTGGAACGAAGCAGATGTCCTGTGCGTAAAAAACAAGGAAGGAAAGGACCCAACGCTGGTATCTTTCGCAATTTCATCGGGAACAAAGCATCTGGCCATTGAGAACATGAGTGATCTTGGGCGCTCGGTGCGAGAGGATGTCCTTCGCGTCATAAAAGAATACAGCAAATCATTTGCTATGCAGGAGAAAGAAGCCTCCCTCGCTGAACGAGTCGTTGGCGTACCGGGAGCGCATGTGAAAAGATGGGTTGCCCTCATTATCGCTATTGTTTTGTTTCAAGTTGTTCATCATCTTATTTCTCAGCACGAATCCTCGGTTGAAGGAGCAGCAACTTTTCTATTTCCGGAGCGGGGAAGAAGTGAGAGGGAGAGGTTGATGAAGTGTTGGGAGGATCCTGCTCAAGCCAAGAAGGTGGGAGAGCTATTGCAGGAGGAAGGGAAGAAGTTATTAGTTGCAAAGAAAGAGAAAGAAGCCCTCCGATGCTTCAATTATTCATTTGAATGGTTACGCCATTCTGCCGACCTCGGTAATAGCTGTGCTATGGTTAAGCTTTTACTGATGGAAAAAACGGTTTACCGCAAACCCAAACTCTCTCCTGAAGATCAAACTAAATACGCTGCAATCGCTTTCAACAAGCTCTCAGCCGAAGGAAAGCACACTGTGGAGGAAACGGTATGCTGGATGCTTTGCTACCAATACGGTATAGGTACGAAGCAGAGTGACGTAAAGGCACAACAAATACAAAATCTTTTGAAGCAGATACAGTCGGATGTTCAGGAAGCCATAAAATCCAAGAAAACAACGGTTACGGTGTCAGGTCGAGTAGATGGGGAACGAGATGGAGAGGATCATAATAGACATCAGTAGTAGCCCTGTCACTTACAAAGACAAAGACGAATTTTTGTAACCTATTGCATTTTATTTTGCGATCCAGGGTTGTGAATTGCAAGGACGAATGCAACGGCAGACAAAAGGAGCCACGATGACGTACCGAGCCACAGGCAAGGTGATTTC
>CANRNS010000086.1 GCA_947632055.1 uncultured Akkermansia sp. | reverse complement strand
CAGGCGATTCGTCGCAATGCTCACCCTCGCCGCCCTCTATTTCAGGTACAAACCGAGGTTCTCTATACTCATTCCGACCCTGTTCGACCAAATATCGCAGGCAGGCTTTCCACCATGTAGAGAGGCAAGCTGAGCAGATTCTCCTGCTTGCCGTACCTCGCAAGAGAAGCACGAATGGCCAGTTGTGGCGCATATTTTTCGCAGTACACGCGCAGGCTTTTGGATTGCGTGTTGGTCGCGGCTTTCACCTCGATGGGAGTGATGCAGTCGGCGTGTTGGATCAAAAAGTCCACCTCGGCGCTTCCCGTCGGATTCATCCAATAGGTAATCGGCGTTTTCGACATCGACGCTGTAATCATCTGACAAACACATTGTTCGGTAATGGCTCCCTTGAACTCCGCGTACCGCGAGCGTGCGAGAAATGAATCGACCAACTCGGGGTCAACCATGGCATTCATCAGCCCCGTGTCGCACAAAAAGAGCTTGAAAGCATCCGACTGCGCGTAGTGCGGCAGTGGGTACTCCGGTTTGCTGACCCGACACACGCGGCGCACAAGTCCACAGAGTTCGAGCCACGTAATAGCGCTCTCGTAATCGCGACCACGTGCACCGGGTTTGACCTTGCCGTACGAGAATTTACCGTTTTGGCGGGCGAGTTGACCGGGTATGCTCCGCCACACTTCTGCAATGCGCACTACTTGTGTCGCAGAAGCATACTTAGAAAAATCCCTTGAGTAGGCATTCAAAATTTGCAGCTGCAGATCCCGGACAGTCTGCCCCGACCGCTGGTCCGCATAAGCCTGTACCACCTCAGGCATACCTCCCACCATCATATATTCTTCCAGCAAAGAACATAGACCGTCGTGCAGCAAGTTCACCATCCTCTCGTTCCCCTCTCGCAGAACCTGAACATCGTCCTCCCTCCCCATGGCTCCCATAAATTCATAGAAACTCAGCGGATGGAGCTGCACAGTCTCCACATTTCCTACCGGATAACTCATGTGCTCATGCCTCATCGCCACACCAAGCAAACTTCCAGCAGCCATCACATGATACTCCGGCAATCTTTCTCGGAAAAATTTAAGAGCATTCAGCGCGCGCTCTCTCTCCTGAATCTCATCCAAAATAATAAGCGTTTCCCCGGGAATAACATCTGCCGTACTGAGGAGGCTGATTGCTCTCATGATCGTTGTCGGCTCAAATCCCCCCTCAAATATCTCCCCTGCTTCCGGCATCTCACTCAAGTTGAGATATGCCGTCTGTTGAAATTCCCTCCTGCCAAATTCCCGCATCAACCACGTCTTCCCCACCTGACGCGCCCCTTCCAGAACAAGCGGCTTCCTTCGCTTGCTCGTCTTCCATTCTTTCAGCTTTTGCATCATGTCGCGCTCCATACCCCTTTTCTACTGCGTATTTTTCCATCTGTCAACGAAAAATCGCACAAAAGTCCCACGACTTTCTGCCAAAACCGCACAAAAGTCCTACGACTTTTTACCAAAATTGTACAAAATCTCTGGGAGTCTATTCTATCTCCTCCCATTTGTGGACGGTTTAATGACGGTAACCCATGAAAGAGAAGACCGTTCAACTCATGCCTGTGAATGGAAAAAGTCGATCACTTCATCAACGTGACCCTTGACCTTCACTTTGCGCCACTCTTTGACGATGTTCAGGCTCCCATCCAACACGAAGGTTGAACGTTCGATGCCCATGTATTTGCGTCCATACAGCGATTTTTCAACCCATACACCAAAGGCGTCGGCAAGAGCGTGCTCGACATCGGAGAGCAAGATAAAATTGAGGGTTTGTTTTTCTTTAAACTTCAAGTGACTCTTCACGCTGTCCGGACTCACCCCGATGACAGTTGCATATTGGGTCAGTCTGTTGATGTTGTCCCTGAAGTCGCACGCCTCCTGCGTGCAGCCGGAGGTGTTATCCTTGGGGTAAAAGTAAAGAATCACCTTCTGTCCTCGAAAGTCATTCAACGAGAATTCCTTCTCCTTGCCATCTTGATCAATACCTTGTAATCGGAGATCTTTCATATCGCTTCAAGTCTGCTTCAACAAGTACGAGGACACTTTAACATAGCAAGCGCCCTCCGCGCAAGACTTATAAACGCGAAGACACCGAAAAGGTAGTTTTCTCATTCTTTATAAATCATTAAAAAAGGACAAATTCCATCCATACCGGCACATACTTTTTACCGCTCCGTGGTCATTTAGAGACTCTGCGCGCTCACTGAGGCCATCGCTCCCGAAGAATGCGCAGAAAACGCGCTGCACCTGAATGGCACGGAATGCAAATTCCAATCCGGAAACTGCGCTTTTGTAAAGAGTCAAGTTTTTCGTCCAATGTTGTTGGTAAATCCTGCTATGATCACTTTTCTACCTATGGAATGCATTTTCTTATCTTAGAACGAATGTAACAAGAATGATCTCAATAAAAAAAGACTTGCATGGACGCTTAGGCTCGTGTAGAATCGCGCATTCTTGCCGGTTTAGCTCAGTGGTAGAGCACCCGATTTGTAATCGGACGGTCGTCAGTTCGAATCTGACAACCGGCTGCGAGAGTGTGATATACAATGCGCGATTTGCAGGTTCTATGCTGCGCTAATACCCACATCGGCGCAGCGAGCGTGCTGTCCGGCAGAGTTCTGCCGTCGCATCAGGTCTCCATCGGGTGTTCCTTGGATTGCAGGATCGAACATTGCACGTCGTACTCCCGGATTATCGCACATTCTCATGCATTACTCTTATTCAGAGGATGAATTGAAGCAGCAAATAAGGTCAGACAAGCGACCTGACAAGCGCAGGGTCGTCATCTTGGGATCAACAGGGAGCATTGGCACCAGCGCACTCAAGGTGGCACGGCAACTCCCGGAGCGCATGCAGGTTGTGGGGTTGGCCGCTCATACACGGGCAGAAGAATTGGCGGCGCAAGCGCACGAGTTTGGGGTAAGGCACGTGGCTCTGTACGATGAGCGACAAGCTGTCCGACTGCGCGGCATGCTTCCCGACGAATGCGAACTATACACGGGCGCACAAGGACTCTGTGAGCTGGCAAGCCTGGCACAAGCAGATATGGTGCTTGTAGCCATTGCGGGCACAGCGGGACTACAACCGACATTAAGCGCCATTGAGAGTGGGAAAGATTTAGCAATTGCGAGCAAGGAAGTACTGGTAATGGCCGGGGAGCTGGTGATGCAACGTGCGGCGCAGGCCGGGATTGCAGTGCTGCCGGTAGACAGCGAGCACAACGCCATATTTCAATGCCTGCGGGCAAACACAACCGGCACTGAAAGTGTGCGACGGTTGATTTTGACAGCGAGCGGAGGCCCCTTCCGGTGTACACCCCGCGAACAACTGGAAGCGGTCACCTTGCAGCAAGCCCTACGGCACCCCACTTGGAGCATGGGGCGTAAAATTACGATTGACTCTGCGACTCTGTTCAATAAGGGGCTTGAGATGATAGAAGCACGCTGGCTGTTCGGGGTGCCCATCAATCAAGTAGATATGCTGGTACACCCGCAGAGCATTGTACACTCCCTGGTGGAGTTTAGGGACGGTTCTGTGCTGGCCCAGCTGAGCTGCAGTGATATGTGCTTTCCCATCCAATACGCCGTTACCTATCCGGATCGCGTGGATGGCAACCTGCCTCCTCTGCGCCTGGAAGAGTTATGCGATTTACATTTTGAGCAGCCCCGGCGAGATACCTTCCCAGCATTGGACTTGGCGCGTCATGCAGCTACCATCGGGGGCACGATGCCGGCTGTGTACAATGCGGCAAATGAGGAAGCTGTACGAGCCTTTGTGGATGGGCAATTGAGTTTTCCCGGCATTTGGCGCACGGTGGAACGCGTGCTGGAGCAAACGCCGGTGCACACGCAATCGCCCTCTTTGAAATGCATCCTCAGCGATGATGCCGCGGCACGCGAATGCGCTCGCAGCGTCATACAATCAATCACCAGACGTACGCACTTTGTCTCCATGCAGAAAAATGGAGATCAGGGCAGAAGCGCCCAATAGTGTCGGATAAGTCAGCTCCGGAAGCAACTGGGCAACACTCAATCCACTGAGTCTTGTGGCCATGAGCAGCTGCGCCCCGTAGGGCAGCGCTCCCTGCGCCACACAGGAAAATGTATCCAATAAGCTCGCGGCGCGCGCCGGGGAAATTTGGAACCGCTTGGCAATAGATCGGGCAATGTCGCCCACGGTAAGAATGGCCACGGTGTTGTTAGCGGTGCAAAGGTTAGAAAGCAAAACCATGAGGGCAATGCCCAGTTGAGCCGTACGCTTGCCCCGCATAGCGCGCAGGAGGAGTTGCACTAAGCAAGCCATGCCGCCGTAGTGACGAATGAGGCCCAGCAAACCGCCCGCCAGCAGAGTGACGCTGATGAGCTCACCCATACTGAGCATACCTTGTCCCAACGAGCTAAGCCACGAGATCAACTCGCCCCCATGGAACAGAGTCAATATCCCTGTGGCGACAATGCCGACAAAGAGTGCCAGCAACACCGGCATCCCCGCCACAGCCAAGACCAAAACAGACAGATACGGCAGAGCTGCCTCGTATGCGGGAGCTCCCTGCCGCAACATTGGAACAGCATTACCGCCCTGTCCCCGCACTGCATAGAAGAAAATGGCGAGGAGCGCAGCCGGTAACGCCATGCGCAAATTAGCTCGAAATTTATCGCGCATGGCACAACCTTGGGTTCGAGTAGCAGCAATCGTTGTATCAGATATGAAGCTCAAATTATCCCCAAAGAACGCGCCGCCAACCACGATACCGCCAATCATAGGAGCGCTGTAGCCGGACTGCTCTGCCAAGCCAATCACCACTGGCATCAAAGCAGCAATAGCTCCCACAGAGGTGCCGATGGAGAGCGAAATAAGGCATGTAGCCACAAAGAGACCAACCGGCAACATGCCGGACGGCATATATTGCAGAGTAAGCGCAACTGTGGCATCAACGGCCCCTTGGGCGCGCGCTGATTCAGCAAACGCTCCGGCCATCATGAAAATCCAGAGCATCATCATGATATCCCGATGGGCCGCCCCGCTCGAGAAAGCATCCAGTTTTTCGGTGAATGGCACCTGTGGGAAAAGCATCATCCCCCACGCTGCCGAAACCATGAAAGCCACCGACACCGGAAGAGCGCCGAAGTCACCACTCCACAAGGCGCTACCGGTGTAGAGTACAAAAAAGAGGAGCGGCGCTGTGAGAATCCAGCGTGCGTGGCTTGAGCACGTAACGTGTTGAAATTCATGACTCATGATGGCACCTCGGTGATACCCGGGCGATCCAACGCACCGAGTTGGGTGAGTATAGAGGACAAACTGAGCTTATGCTGCAGGTATTGTCGGTAGGTATGGATGAGCGTACGGGTATCCGCTGCGTCTTCGTCCAAACATTCAATGCGCAGCATGCGCAACCCGCAACGCATGGCCGACTCCAGGCAGCGCGCAGCGGTCTGAGCCCTCGCATTAAAAAGCGTGTTGCGACAACCCACATCGCTGAGCAGGTAGTGCTCAGCTCCCGCCCGGTCGAGGACACGCACGCGATGCTGTTTACAAGGCTGTCCGCAGTCCTTAAAGTTATGTCCCTGCGAAAGGAAAGTGCAAAAGACGCAATGCTGACTGTGGAACAAGGGCATGTGTTGATGGAGGACGAGCTCAAGGTGAGGACCGGCCCCGCCTTCCAACAGTTGGAGGAGTTGACGCGCATTCAAATCGTAAGAAACCGTGCAGGCTCGCATGCCCCAATCCAACCATAGTCTCAGACTGTGGGCATTCGTCACATTGAGCGAAAAATCACCGATCAGCGGCAGTCCCTCTCCCTTCCAATACTCTGCCGCACCCAGATTCCGCACCAGCACACCTGCCGGCTCTATGGCACGAATGTACTTGAAATACCCGGCCTCATGCGGTTTCATGATGCGCATAGTAGCGGGCCATAATTCGATATGAGGATAGAGGGAACGAAGTTGCTCTGCCAACGGCCCTAAATCCTGCGGTCGAGGCAAGTCTAAATAGAGACGGCTCACACCGGTTGACGCTGCGGACAAGGCTTGCTCAGCGGTACGAGCCAATAAACTCAGCTCACATGTCGTTGTAGTCGGAGGAGTCTTAAAATGCGGCTCTGCGAGTTGCAAATGAGGACGAGCAAAGGCATGGGGCGAAGCATCGAGACGCTCCACGAGAACGCGGCGCATGCGGTTGAGTTCGGAAAGGGGCAGCATACAACCCGGCGCTACCTCAAAACGTAGCGTACCCAAAACGTAGCTACTGCCACCCAACCTCCCGAGTTGCGTACGCAAGGTGGAGGGGGTCAGAGAGTGTTTTTGCGCAGTTGCCAAAGGAATGCTGCTCTGCACACTCACGCCCGCACATGACAAAGTAAGGGGAGAACCAACCTTCCCCATCGCGTGGATATGCAACTGCGTGTGAGCCGAATGAAATGGGGGACGAAGCTGCGTCCACGTAGCTCGCAGTTCCCTCTCCAACGCCGGATCAGATGTTTTCCACACCAACTGTCCGGGCTGCACACACGACCAGTCAATGTCAGACGACTTTTTATGGAAATAGAGTGAGCATTGCTCAGCAGCCACGATACGTCCACCCTGCTCAGCATTGCGATCTGCGCCATTGTCTACCACGAAACCATCCCCCGGAGTGACGGGAACGAGAGGCGGCTGCGCCAGAACGATGCATCCGCGCGAGCAACTCTTGACGCGTCCCACCAAAACCCCGCGCTTCTTACCAAAACGGCCATGGGTAAGCCGAGGGTGATTGGTGCCCTCAAGCCAGCCGGTGGAAAATCCTCGCGAGAAGACCATCTGCATGGCATACATTTCCCGCGAACTGGGCTGGAAACTCTGACAACGCAAAGCCGCATCCAAAGCTCGACGGTATGAGCGAACAACCGCCGCCACGTACTGTGGACTCTTCTGACGTCCCTCAATTTTGAAGCATTTGACCCCTGCGGCCAGCAATTGCGGCAGCAGCTCTATCGCACAGAGGTCCTGCGGAGAAAAAAGGTAGCGGCGTTCACCGAGGTCAAGCATCTTGCCATCCACCCGCAAGCGGTACGGCATACGACAAGCCTGAGCGCACTCGCCGCGATTGGCGCTGCGCTGACCGAGGCTTTCGCTGGTGAGACATTGCCCGGAGTAAGAAACACAAAGCGCTCCATGGCAAAAGACCTCGATACGTGCATTGGAGGCAGCGGCGCATGCCGCTATCTCATTGATCGACAATTCGCGCGCCAGCACAATTTGCTCCGGCTCGTACAACTCATCCACCAGGCGCACAGCCTCCGGACAACTCACCGTCATTTGAGTAGAAATATGCAGCTGGAAGCGCCAGCGTCCTGCCCGTTTTTGTTCGGCTATCAGAGCAGCTAAGCCCATATCCTGCACGATCACACCATCGACATCGGCTACATCGAAAGCATCCAGACACACAGCAGCGCTCAGCATCTCCATCGGCAGCATCAATACGTTGAGCGCAACGTAACCACGCACTCCACGCTCATGTAAATAGTGCATCACCCCGGCTATCTCCTCGAGCGCAAAGTTGCCAGCGCGCATGCGAGCATTGAACTGCTGCACACCAAAATAAACCGCATCAGCCCCGTTGGCAACCGCGGCGCGCAAGCTCTCCCACGTGCCAGCGGGCGCTAATAATTCCACTTCGCCAAGCGTCATCGAGCCGCCATCCTACCATCTATCACCCCAATGTGTCAACACCATGTGAACCGCGCGCGCAAAAAAAGTTGCAAAAAAAAGCTTGCCAAGTGGGAGTGATACCGATACAATGCCCCCGCACCTGCGGCAGCGCGGTGTGGATGGAGCGGTAGCTCAGTTTGGTTAGAGCGCAGCCCTGTCACGGCTGAGGTCGCGAGTTCAAGCCTCGTCCGCTTCGTCAGTGAGGCGCGATCATCTTTCTGGTGGTCGCGCCTTTCGTTTGGTACGTCAGGCATGACATGTAGCTGGGGTGAAAGTCCCCAAGAGCCGCTGACAGGGCGGAATCAAATAGCCAAAGGCAACTGCGTCACAGTGATGTGGGGTGGGGAGGAAGCCGGAGGCGAATCACAGACAGGATGAACAAGAACCGGATAGAAGGGGGTCAACCCAAATTTTTGTGGAAAGAGCGTTTTTCGATGAACAGGTGGGAGCATTCCAGCAGGACCCTGAGACGA
>CANRNS010000085.1 GCA_947632055.1 uncultured Akkermansia sp. | reverse complement strand
CGCGGAACACTTCGGTGCGCTAATTATGTCCGATCACTTTTCTTTTTTCGGTGCACTATTTTTGTCCGATCACGCGCTTCGCAATCGGAGTCGCCTCACGACTCCTCACCCCGTTGGGGCAAAAGAATCCGCCCACCTGGAACACGAGTGGGCGGATCAAACGGACAATGCCTTGCCACGCATCCTTCAGGACAGAATATCGTCCCTTTTACCTGTCGCTTGTTTACGGGGTCACCAAGCCATCTTCAGGGAAGAGACCGGGCGCAGGAGCGTTGCCGGCAGGAGTCTCCTCGGCGCTGCGGTTGCGTATGGGCTTACCGGTAGCATCTATGATATCCGCCGTCACAAACACCGTCAGGTTTTTGCGCGTGTGGGACTCGGCATTGCTGCGGAAGAAGCGCCCAATGAGCGGCAGATCGCCAAAGACCGGCACCTTATCCTCCACCTTCTGCACTTTGTCCTCAATCATGCCGCCGATGGCGACGGTGTAGCCGTCAAAGAGCGAGAAGCGCGTGTTGATCATCTTGCGCGAGAAGATCGGCTGATCGATACGGTTTTCGGTGAGCACGACATTTTGGACAGAATTGCCATCTCCTGAAGCCACACCGGAAACAATCGGGGAACCGTAGTTGATAAAGCCCTCAAAGTCGACTATACGCACGATGAAACGGGAGAACTTGATGATATTGTTGCGGGGCAAATCCGTCATCTGGACAGCCATGATAAGGCCTACCTCCTGCACCCCCCAATCATCCGGGTTGGCCGGAGCAGCCACTGGCATGGTCACCATCGCGTCCTCTCCTCCCGCGTAAACAGTCCCCGAATTTCTGAGATCGGGAAGTTGCGGAGCCGTGTACGATGTCGGATAGATAAAGCGCCGCACAATCTCAATACGGGCATCTTGAGCGTGCTCAATCGGAGATTGTACCTCCGGGTCGCTGGGGGGATCGATCACCTCCTCGCCGGGAGTAAGAACAAGCGAGGGGGCATTCATGATATCCACTCCCTGCTTCTGCGAAAGTCCGCGCATAATCATCTGATATGATCCGGAATCAAAGATACCGGAGAGCGAGAGTATACCTGGGGCGACGTGCGCCTTGTCGGAACTCGTGGCTGCGGGAGAACCGCCGTCCAACAGAGAATCCATACTGGAGGATGTGATTGCTCCCGTGCCGGAACGCAAACCTCCGGTCATCAACCCTTGCGTGACCGTATCGGTCTCCTGAGGAACATTTCTCCTGTTCTGCACCGGCCATTCGCCATTGTTATGGTTTCTGTTCTGGAAGGCTTTACCAGGATGCGTCACAAAGTCCTGATAAACGCGGGTGGGATCCGAGTTAGCCCCCGTTACACCGCCCAAGAAGGTTGATCCATTGCTGGACACATTGAACGGGTTGACCACCCAGTCGAAGGAAAGCTCCTCATCATTTTGTTGAGTCACCTCCACAAACTTCGTCGTAACCTTAACCATCGGCTGTTGCCGTTCCTGTTCTGCGAGGAGGGCGTCCGCCACCGCATCGAGATCCTTTTGCGTACTGTACACGGTAAGTCTCTGCAATCTGGGGTTGTACCATGCATTAGAGTCTTTCGCAGCAAACTGGCAAACACCCTGCCTCTTCAGCTCACTCTTCGCATCCAAGCGCTTGTATTTTTTCGTGCCGCTATCGCCGAATGCACTTTCCTCCTCATCGCCTCCTTCGTCTTCTCCCCCCCCTTCACTTTGGAAGAAAGAACGGGGGACGTTGTCCCAGTAGCGTGTCTGAAGTTCCTCGGACTCGGGATCACCGGCCACGTAAATGTTGACACCACTGTCGTTCACAACGAATTTGCAATTCACATTGCGGCATATTGAGGTCAACAATTCCCGCAGAGTCATCTCGGAAAGGTTCAGGGTCACCTCGGGCTCAGGAATGGGTGCGGCTGCCACGGCAGCGGACGGCGGGGCCGATGTCTTCCCCTCCTCGTCTTCCTCATCTCCCTCCTCATCGCTATCCTCTTCATCACCCTCGTCTTCCTCATCGCTTGCAGCCGGCGCAGCTACAGCCACCGGAGTAGGAGAGGGCGCCTTGTAATTGATGTTGAGAGGACCTTCGCCACTCTTCTGCACCACACCGCGCAGGAAATCGACCACCTCACTGATGGGCGTCTTATCGAAGTTCACCTGCGGGATAGTCACCTTATCCAAGATGCCGTTTATCTTAATCTGCTTCTCCGATGGCTCGGTTTGGGCAGCCTGCCCAGTTGACCCAAATGCCGCCATGCTACTCTCAAGGGTAGGCACTTCTTCCTGCCAAGCGGCGTCAACCTCTGCCAAAGCCTTACTGCGGTACGAGTCATACGCCGCACGGTAGTAATGCGAGCGACGGTTTGATACGGCTTCCTGCCCCCGGCGCGCCGCCTCATTGTACGGATCAATGCGCAGCACTGCATTAAAGGTGTCATACGCTTGGTTGTATTGTCCCAAGTCATAGTAGCCGTAGCCGAGCTGAAGGAGACGACTGACCTCATCCACGTTCTTCACGTGCTCAGGAGTCAGAGCGGGATTGTTGCGCACCGGGTCGCGCAGCATTGAAAGTTCTTTCCGAGCACGGGCATTGTTCGGCTCGCGGGAAAGGACATCCAACAGGAGCTGTTCCGCGTCATCATATCTCCCGACCTTGGCGTACTCCATAGCCACCGCTATGGAAGCATCCGAGATGCACGAACGTATATACTCCTGCAGTTTGCGCGTGGCAGGCGCATGCGGGAGTTTATCCCACGCTTGCCGATATTTTTCCAGCGCTACGGAATATTTACCTTCGCTGTATGCCTGGCGCCCCTCTTCGAGGAGTTGCATGGCTGCGTTGCGTTCCGCCGTCCTGCGCGCTGCTTCGCGAGCGTTGATGTCGCTCTGCATAGCATCTTGTCCGGCGTATGTGGCCGTTGGTCCGACTTCACTTGATCCTGCTGCGGTCGACGGAGTGAGATACCCCTCGGTTCCCGCATACACAAACGAACAGGTAAGACTGAACCCGACCGCGAGTACCCTGTAGAAAAACGTGGTGAGAGAAGCGTTATTCATGGTGATGCTTCTATTTATGACAGATTTTTTTAGTTTTGTAAAGTCTACAATTAAAAAAAGTGAATATTTTATCAAAATAAAATTTATTCTTCACTTTTCGCCGGGGTGGTCGCTGAGTCAATTTGAACGCTTATTTCCGCTCCATCATTGACTTTAACCTTAGGCAAAGTCTTCTTTTTCCCGGCATCTGTCATGACACACTGCGTATCCTTGAACCCCGGCACATCAAACTTTTGTCCGGGCTGCACAACGAGCTCAGTTCCCTTTTTCGGTCCGGCAGTAACGCGTAATTTGAGGCTGATGTCACGCACCATGCGGCGATTTCTGCTCCCGGCCATCAAGGAAAACTCTTTTGCATCACTCAGCTGAGTATAGCTGTCCTTAATGAGAACAAAGTTGACAGGCATTCCAGTTTCACCTGACTTCTGATCTATTTTTTCGAGAGTAAAACGATCTTTGGCCAGGGGACCTTTATTGCCGTCTCCGAAACCGAAAGTCATTCCGGGACCAAGCTCCTTGTGCTGCATGATCCGTTGTTCATTTTCGGAAAATATATTAATGGTGACCTTTTGTTCGTCAAAATATGAAGCCGAGCTCAGCTCAATAAAATGGGTGGACACCTTCTTTTCTCCCGTGCTGACGAGTTTGACAGCATCGTCCGCCACAAAGGGAGGCATACTCTCGGCATTCGACGGATCGGTTTTGGCAACAAACTCCTCCGCATTGGAGAAACCATCCTCATCGGGATCCTGTTGCATGGCATCGGCCATACAGAGAGACTTCTCGATCCCATACAAGTAAAACCAACTGTTGGGCACAGGTTTCGGCTTTGTCTCACCCTTCGATGGTGCAATGCTGTGCAATGGATGCGAACCGGGCTCCAGCAAATCAACTGCCACATTTTTCTTTTGCTGCGCGTCAGGCACCTGCCAAATGGCGGGCGCGAAAAAGAGCGGCGTGTAACGCGGAACTTTCTGCCCTGGCGCCTTGTCACGCGGGATGAACGCCTCCTCCAGCGGGGGGGCTACATCGACCATACGGCGGGGGGAGAGGGCATCCTGCTTCATTTGGGCAGGTTCCTGAGTAAGCTCAGAGCTATCTGAATGATTGCCTTGCTCCTTTGAAGCTGGCGAGTCCGACTCCGAAGCGTTGGATTTTGACCTGTGCTCGTCGGTGAACTGAGCAATGTCCTCGGCCAGCGAAATCGGCGCCGAAGAATTGAGCACGTACACACCGGCCGCAACCGCGCCCACGCCTAGTACGATACCGATCAAGAGGAAGTTCCTGCCTATATTGGATGAATCTGCCATAATGCACTATGAGCTGATAATTTGAATAATCAGAGCTTATCGGTCGTAAAGTAGAGCACCTGAAGCGTGAGGCTTATTTCCACCTCGCTGTCGATAGAACCCGTAATCATCTGCGCGATGGGCGCTGCAGGCGCAGCGTCCTCCTCTCCACCATCGTTCTCACTCATGGGATCGACCGTTGCCTCGGGCGTTGCAGCTCGATACGGAGCAAGCATGGGCAAGGGCTTTTCCGTCCTGGCCGAAAATCCGGTGATGATAAAAAAGTAGTTCTTATCCGACACCAAAGAATTGATCACGCGCGGCAGCACACTGAGCGTTTCTTCTTTGGCAGGATCAATATCCTGCGCGCTCCGCCGCGCTGCAAAGGTCACTTCTATCTCCAACGGGAAAAAATTCGGTTGCTTGCGTGCTCCCACTTTATCCTCCGGAAGCGACGCACAGTACAAACGCTTGATCTCCGGCGCACCAGCATCAATGATGTGGCGCACAAGCGTATCGGCTGAGTGGAGCATAAAGTTCAAATAAGGAACCACGAGTTCTGCTGCCACGCCTGTTTTATACTCACTGAGACCAAGCGCGGCCGCATCGGCAGAAAGTTTGGCGTTCTTCTGAGCCGCATAGGCAGCCACCTTTACCGTCATATCATTCACTTTCTTCTGGAAAACATCAGGTCGTATCGGTGTTCCCTCGGCGTCCTTACCCAACGCGGTGCACGCCTTGGCATAAGATTCCAGATTGCTGCGCAGGTCTGCCGCCAGCTGCTCCACCGTGTTGGAAGCCTGCACAAGCATACGACTGTTTTTTCGAGTCGGCAGCAACTTTTCCTCCGCGTACTCCCCCAACTTGGAACGCTCCTCGTCAATTTTCACCAGGGTTTCCTGAAGCGCCTGGTAGCGTCCGTAGGCATAGTAGCATAAAGCGCCGAAGGCGATCGCCATGAGCAGAGCTATGGCCGTTACTCGCTTATTTTCCATAATGTTCATATCGCAAGGTGTGCAGCGTGGTGTTCTTCCTACTTGTTGAGAAGCTCCGCTCCGGGAAGCGGCAGCGGCTTTTTGAGCGGCATGACCATGAAAAACTTATCGGCATAGTCGGGAATGATGTTACGCGTCATGGACTTCTCGGCCGTCTGGACCACAAAGTAATGCCCGCCGTTGGCCTGCACGCTCTTGGAGTCAAACTGGAAAAGCGAATCCTCGCTCTTTTCGGCAAACTTGGAAGTCACTAACTCATTGAGGCGTCGCAACTGCGTTCCCTGGTCATCCTTGCTCTTCTTATAGAAGTAGCCGCCCACCAACAAAGCCGTCACCTGCGGTTCCTTGTTGCTTTCCGTCATCTCGAAGGTGCGTACCATCGTGTCGGAACGCGTCTCACGCGTGTCGAGCAGCACGTGACGATCCGTGCCTTCCGGTCCCACGTTCAGCGTCGTATCCACCGCGTCATAAGCAACCAGAGGATCCAAATCCGTGATCCAGAACGTGGGAGAGCTCGTCCTTTGCGCAAGTTGGATGAGCAGGTCAGGGTACGCATCACGCGCGGCAAACAGAGACGCATACTGTTTTATTGCCTTCAAACCGCGCTCATACTTCGCGAAATTGCGTTCCATGACGGAGTGCAAGCTATCCACCTGCCCTATCGGCACAAGGGCATGGGCCAATTGCTGCTCGGCGCGATTAGCTTTCATGTTGACGGCCCAGGCGCAAAAAGCGGCTCCAGCAAGCGCCACGGCCCCGGCGATCATCACTTTGGGGATAAGCTTTTTCTCCGCGCGCTCTTTGCCCACGCTGGTCGGCACCAAATCAATTTGAAAGACTCCAGCTTGCGCACCTGTAATCGCCGCTCCTACCACCGGCCCCAAGCAAAGCGCATCCATCTGCAGCATGTCACTGTCGACCTTGGCGCCCACTCTCATGGACTGCAATGGGTCGAATATCTCCACCGGCAAATCCAAAGCGCTCTGCAAGAACTCCACTGTGCAAGCCAAACGAGCGCTCCCACCACAGATACAGACCTTCGTGGGGGGGGAGCCATTGTACTGGGCGCGGTAGTGATTAATTGTGCGCTGGACTTCCGAACTCAGGCGAGACATGGCATTGCGGATGACAGAGGCAAGGTTCGCCTGATCCTCGGGCATGGTATCGGTATGCCCGTTGCCCAGCGACACAATTCCCTGTTCAATTTTGAGCTGCTCTGCTTCGCGGAAGCTCAAATTAAGCTCTCGTGCAATAGAATTGGTAATAAAAGAGCCCGCCGCCGTAACCGAGCGGGTAAAAAATCTTCCCCGTTCAATAAACAGGATATCGGTGGTCTTGGCCCCGATATCCAGGAGCATCACCGTCTCCTCTCCCTCCGGATAGACCGCCCTGTAGGCATTGTACAGCGAGGTGATGGAACAATCCACGCTGCGCGTACGCAAGGTATTGGCCTCCACCTGTCCGTTCAGGGCATCCAACTCATCCTTTTTGATGGCCACCAGCAAAATCTCCTGCTCCCCGGACTCGGCATTTCCCAGGGGTTGGTAATCGTAGGTAATGTCCTCGAGCGGGAAAGGGATATGCTGCTGAACTTCATAGCCGACTTGCTCCGCCATGTTATCCACGGTGTCAAGCGCAGGCAGCTTGATGAAGCGCATAAAGACTTTTTGCCCGGATACCACATCACGCACATCTCTGCCGCGCACCTTGAGTTCCTTCACGAGCTCGCCGACCGCGTGATTCACATAGTCAATGCGCATCCCTTCTTCCACGGGGTCGAGCACAATATCCTTGCGACCGTAGCGGGAGAGAACAAACCCTTTGCCCGAGGGAGTGAAGACGGCCATCGTCACACTCTGGGCTCCAATTTCGAGCGCTACCGTTGTTTTGTACTCAGCCATAATGCAGGGTAGAAGAGAATGGTGAATAAGCCCGCTTTAATCAGAGAGAAGAATCATAATCCTCCGATCCGGATGACGCGGGGGTTGTGCCACGCTTACCAGATTTGCTCGTACGTTTTGGAGCGGGGGAATCGTCGCCACCGCTTGGAGTATCCGCCGACGGTTCCGATGGAGAACTCGAGGAGCCATCGACACCGGAATCACTCATCAGTTTCACTCTCGGGTAATACTTGCTGTAGAAAGCAGCGAATGGCGTTTCTGCTATGCTGTAGATATCCACATCCGGCTCCTCAAAACTCTTTCGACTAGGCGAGTCCGGCTTCCACCATTTGGAGGAGGAAACTTTACTTTGAATTGACTTTTCAAAAATCTTGGAATTACGTGTTTCACCCGGACCAAGTTTAGAGTTGCCGGGTGCGGTATAATCACGGCACGGCTGGCCCTTGAAGGTAGCCGTCACAGCGTAGCCGACAAGCGCTTTCTTAATGGGCAGTTTCGGCGTTTTGAACGTATTGGTCAAGATGCTCGCAGTGGAACGCGGAATGAACACCGCCACATTGAAAGTAGCCGTCCCCATCTCACGACCATCCACCGATACAGATAAGTCATTCATCGGAATGTCCACATACGTAATCTCTTTTTTCACGAGATAGTGCTTCGCAGATCCCTCCTCCGGATCAGGCTTGTTGAACAGCAAGTACACCGTCACCTTCAGTTCTCGCACATAGTGCGCCGGCGCATTATTATGGCGCATCCCCTGCGCGTCGCGCCCAAGCCCCAACGCGTACACGCGCACGGGGATGTTGAGCACATACCACAACTCCGCCTTTTCACGCACGCCTGATTGCTTGACCTCCTTGAAGAGATCCCCTGCACCCGGCAAATCCGCTGCAACTGGAACAAGGCTTGGGGAGGTTGCCTTATCTAAATCCAAAGTAAAAGCTACGTCGCTTGCCATCGGCGCCCACGTATCCTTGGCACACACTTGGGGAATAGCCGCCAAAAGCATGGCGCCTGTGAACAGCAGGAGAGATTTCATATTCATGGCTGAAAAACGAGTGTTCGCTTCTTTTATATACACCTCGACAAGCCTCTTGGCGAGAAAAATCTTATGCACTTTGCTTTTTTGTGGATTGCAAAATTAAATGCAACAGGTTCTTGGCACAAAAAAGGGTGCCAAGAAGTTCAAAGCATGCTAGA
>CANRNS010000084.1 GCA_947632055.1 uncultured Akkermansia sp. | reverse complement strand
ACGTTTTGCGTTGTATTGAGTGTAACAAAGTTGCTCGTAGAGGGGATCTCGCTTTTCAAGGCAAAGGTCTGTCCCTTCGTCACTGTGATCGTATGACCGTTTGCTGTGATGGATGTGACCGCGTTCCCGCTCCCGCCACTTGAAACTGTTATCGAAGGTTTATCGGTGAGATCGTTATAGCTCCCTGTAATAGCTGCGCGCGGCAATCCGAGATCGTTTTTGGAGATTACGACATCGCCTGTCAGTCCATTGACCGATGTAACAAGTCCACTCACGGATTTCCATGTCCCATCTCCGCTCAAAAACTTGTTCCTATCTTCAATCGTGGGAGCGGGCACCAGCCCCTTACTCCCGGCGGAATTGCTTGTCGCACCGCCAAATTCCTTAAAATCTTTTTCCGATATGACAATAGCTCCCGTTTGCCCATTGACGGAAGTCACTACTGTCGGTTTATCTGTGATATTGCTCCAAGTGAGATCTTTATCCACTAAGAGAGTGCCGCTCTGTTCGGGAAAGTCGTATGTGAACTCACTCCCGAGCGGCTCGATGTGGGTAATGCCTGTGTTGGTGTACTTCGTTTGCCGAGTGCTTCCGATTCCCGCTTGAGCGGTAAACATAACCGCGTCCTCGTTGAGGGTAATCGACGATACGCTGTCATTCTTGCCGATTTTGAGCGCGCCCGTCATTGTATCCCCGCTTTTCTTGACATACCCGCTTAGGTCGGGCAGATCTTCTATGCGGGCAAGTGTCCCTGCTTCCGAAGGGAACGACACGGTGTATTCCGCCACGCCAATCCTTGAAAGTTTTATCCCATTGACCCCGTATTTCGTGTACATGGACACCGAGGGCATGCTTGTGAGAAGCCCCTCTTCATCTACTGTGGCATACGAGGCGGTCGTGCTCCCGAAGTTCAGCGCGCCCGTCATTGTATCCCCGCTCTTCTTGACATACCCGCTTAGGTCGCTCTTTTCAACAAGATCGGGTTTGTCGGTGATCTCATCCCATGTATAACTCGGCTTGTGTTCGGCTTGCGCCCATTCCGCTATCCCTAAGCTCGAAGCGGTCAAGACCACATCTCCCGTCATGCCGTTCACGGAGTATACGGAGCCGCCACCGCCTCCTCCCCCGCCTGTCCAACCCGCCGACCATGTGGCATTCTGCATGACAACGCCGTTGGAAAGCGATTGATAATAGAATACAAAAACAACCTTCCCACGTTCCAAATCGTTTGCAGAGAGAGCGGGATTATAGGGGAAAACCGATGCGGGGACATCCCGGTTAAATAAATCCGGCAAGAACTTGACCGCAACCGTTTTCTTTGACGTATCTGGTGTATCCTGTACGACCGCTTTCTGCGCTTTGATTCCCGATTTTACAAAAGGACTATTCTCAATTTCTCTATTGATGATCGGTTTCAGCCGCTGGATAAGCAGTTCAGCTTCCCTGTATGTAGCCATGTGTTTTCTCCTCCTTAGCCCGCGTTAAGAAATTCGTCCATTGAAACAACTGTTGCGTTCGGAAAATCCGTTACAGCGGTCGCCGTAATCTGCATTGCGCCTTTTTCGCTTAACGGGATAGAAATGGACTGTATAAGATGTTTTTCGATTGGGTTGTTTGGCTTGTCCGATCGAAGAACCGATACAAGATTGTTCTCCCGCAAGTGAAACATTTGAGAGCACGAGATCGTCACAGACTTTTGTAGTACGGTTTTCCGTTTCAAATACCACGAGGCAAGGGCTTTGCATTGCTCGTTCGTATAGTTGACGTCGCTACTCTCAACATAAGTCTTTAAGCCGATCAAATTGGCGTTTGTATCGCTTTGCGGATCGTAATTTGTCGCTCTTGCCCCGACAACGCGCGACCCGTCCACGCTTTCGCCCCAAATGATAATATCGTTGTAGACGCGCTCTGGGTTCACTGATTCGTCCAATCCGAAGAATGTCTTACTATTCTTCGTGAAATTCCACATGACAGGTTTCTCCGAATCATTTAGATCATCGGCAGAAGCGTCCACCCGAAGCGCGCCCGCGCTATCATATCCTATCCAACCAGCCAAGATCGCATTAAGATCGAGAAGGACCTGCGCATATGTGCCGCCCATCGCCGTTGTAACGGTTTTTGGCATTTCACACATATAAAATTTTTGTTCCGGTATCAACTTCCCATCATTATCCGTATAAGACGGAATCGTGATCGGATATTTGTTATAGTAGTTCGTGAACACAGGCGTCATCCCGTCTATTTTTTCGGCATAAACTGCGGTTTTTTTGTGCGTATAAATTGAGAGATTCAAAATCTCTTGAATTGCGCTGAAAATATTCGGACGAGTGTATTCGAATGACCCGTCAGGATTCTCTTTCCTTTTTACAGAAACTTCGTATGTGTTTTCCAAGTTTCCAAATAGCGTACCGTCGAGATATGCCCACTTATCCACGAGCTGGTACTCTGCCGTTCTACTATTTGGTTTCCATCCGGTTTTGGGCGAATTAAGGTAAAAAACTCCTTGCGGGATATAGTACTCCTCGCCGTCGTCCAAAACAATTCCTTTGGAAAGTCTCACGCGCCGTCCGAACCATAGCTTGTTAATGGCGTAGTCAAAGGCATTATCAAGGTTTGCAAGACGCACGGAAGCCGATCTTCGCTGTCCATTGTTAAGCGAGATGTTTATCGTGCCGGATTGTATAAACGCCCTGCTGTCTGCGAAACCATATCCGCGCTTATATGTGCCGTCTAACGCATACGCCACCGTGTCATCAGGGTTGAGAAATTCAATCTTTGTGAGATAGCGGCATGTATCCGGATCAGCTATTTTTTGCAAATATTGAAGATAACGATTACCCGTTGCCATTAGTAGTCGTCCCCCGTTTTAACAATGCTGCATTCGGATGCATCACCGATCTCACGCCAAGAAAACGAAATGGTCGTTTGCATGGCGCGCGATTTCAAATTGTATTGTTGCGATACCGGCGCGCTGGTCTGAACCATTCGGATATGTCCCTTTGTGTCCCGCAGAAACAGGATATAATCATCCGTTGAAAGGTTATAAAGCCTTTCTTCTACGTCCATTGATTCCGTATAATCGCTTTGCGATCCGACATACCCGATAAGCGATTGCAATGTTCCGCTTTTGCTATTTTGCGCAGACCCCATGCGTGTCGGATATTTTGTAAAGTTTTCAAAAAACTGCGGACTATTGTTATTCGATACATCCCCCTGAACAAGATTCCCTTGAAAAATGAACTCTTGTTTTACATGATAGCATCCATCCTCTTCATTGAATCGTGTCGCAACCAGTGAAAAATTTCCGAGTCGTACCGAGATCGTTTTTGTCTGAACCGATGCATAGAATTGATTACTGCTATTCAACACAAAAAGATAGTATTGATATGTCTTTCCGCTTGTTACACCGTAGTCAATTAAGTTCCCGTCTCCGATATTGCTTTTCCTGATGAGCTTCAATTTGTTTGTTGCGTTGTCCACGCGGAACAAGTGATAATTGAGAGGAAGTGAACTAAAGCCCGCATTCAAAGTCCCGTTAAATTGTGCGATGAAATACGCGGGGAATCTCGACTGATCACTCCATGAAGGCTCGTAATTCGTACTTTTCAACTGCTCCCATAGCGTAGAGGAGCTTGCGCTTCCTTTGTATACCGCGATATAGTTAAACAACGCTACATTTAGAGCGGAAAAATTGGGCAAAGAAGTATTACTGATGGATATGCTTCTGATCGCCCCCTGCGAATATGTAAGAGCCTTATATGTTTGGGGGTTATCTTGGTCTCCCGAGTATTTTGCATATACCCCATCTTTGGTAAGAAAAATGGTTATATTTTGGTTATAGCCCATGCTCCCAAGCGATACATCTACGGATCTGATCCCTATTGATACATTAAATCCGTATTGAGATTCCGAAATCGTAATTGTAGAGCCTCCTTGTTCTATTACAATACGATGATTCGCCAATATTGTTGCAGGAGATGTCTGAGGCGTAAAAGGGTTAAGTCGCCTCGGAAATTGTATTGCAACATAATAAGGAGATGAGAACGACATAGAAGATAAGCCGTTCGAGGATTGTATTTTGCTCCATTTGATTGTTTTCCCGGGTTTTAATATTACGGTTCCACCGTTATATAAGTAATCATTTTCGGAATCAACCGTTGCCGGGATCCCACCTTCTGTTTCTATGCTTAATGCAACGGCATTACGGTTTTCATTACACTGCGCTGTTATCCCATATTCATAGGTATTTTCCGTATAAGAAACATTGATCTCGACGGTCGCAGAGGCTGTGACCCCTACTGTGGTTTCGATGTATACAGAAAGAGAGCATCGCATACCATTGAAAAGCCCGTCATATTCATATTGACTAACTGCGGTATTGACCTCACCCGTATCATCAAGGACATCCCCATTATCCGCATTAACAAGTCTCCAACGTATGGAGCGAATTGAATCACCCTCGGCTTGATTGTATTCTGCCACGGCGTTCAAAATGGAAGAAGATATACTACTGGAACTATATGCCGTTGTCCCATTGATTTTGTCGATCCTTAATTCCGGTTTTGACCTTGTAAGGAAAGCATTATCCGCGTATTCTTGAATAAAAGCATCGCTATTTGTCTCAATCCCTACTTCCTCAATTTGTGTACCGGAAGATGGGGCTTCATCGGAAACGAAGAAAGTGAGAAGTTGGACCCTCGTTTTTTCTATATTTCCATTTTCTCTTAAAGTATTGATTTCCGCCCAACCCAATTCTTGCGTGGCGCTATAACAGATTTTGGCGCCACGAAAAAGCTCAGCCGAAAAGATGGAGAATGAATAGTACTTTTCGTCTATCGTGAAATAATATGTTTGCTCGTCAATGGCTTCCTCGGGAATTTTAACTGAAAAAACTTCTGTGCTTGCACTATACCATTGCGTGATTTTGAACTTATATTGATTGCCATTTTTGAAAGCAACATTATACGAGTTCCAGCTTTTCCCTGCGCTCCAAGTAAATACCTTTGGCTGCCCAAAACGGTCTGCTCCGTAGAACCCACCGGAAGAGATCCCTTTTGTGATTTTACCAGTGGAAGCGCTTAGAATCGGTGTTGAGACCGCATCATTTTGATAAAAATCAATTTGATAAGCGGTCATAGAGGAGTTTCCATTAACTTGCCATGAAATTTGCGCATAATCATTCACGTCCACAACTCCGTCGGTGAACGATGAGGGGATTACGTTAATCGGTTGAAAGAGTGCCATGTCGCCTTATTCCTCCTTTATACGTTGGAGACTATGCCGCCGAGCGCAAGTATTTCATCAATGCTTGAACTGCGTTTTTCAGCGCCGACGGTAAGCCCGCCCCCAAAGATAATCTGTCTACTGTTGTCTACGCGGTTGTCCGTATTGCCGCCCACGCGCTCTATGACAGGCGCTTGTGCATACTGCCGCGAGGTCTCGAAGAGGATACCCATGTCGCGGACCCAACGGTCAAAATGCGCATTCGAGACGGGCGAAAGGATCTTCGCCGTGAGGTCGGGATCGTTGACGGTCTCGGGGCGGTCGGTCGTCTTTGGCATATACCCCATACCACTTGCAATGCCGCCGCTGTCGTAGGGAATATTATCTTCCTTCAACAATCCCTCGAGGTAATCGATAACGTCCTTGTCGGAAGCGCCACCGATACCGCGAAGGTGTGAGAGCATAAGGCTCTCATCGATTCCATGATTTTGAAAATATCCAGCTTCCCGAAGTTTTCCGAGCAGATACTCCTCTCGTTCTGCTATATCGAGGTCTACGCCCGTACTTCCCAAAATCGCAGACTTGATTCCTGCGATAAATTCATCTCCGAGGTATTCCTTCAGACCGTCGAGAAGGGCAATCAACCCCTCGTTCGTCGCCGTCTTGTTCTCGAGCTGGTCGATGATCGTATCGTAGGCTTGATCTTCAAGGTCTTTGCGTGCATTTTCGACGTTCTCTTCTTGTTCCTTGACCGCCTCTTCTGCCTCGGCTACCTTCTTCTCGTCAACCTGCCATTCCCATTGCCCCGTCGCCTCATTGTAGCGGCGGACGGTCGCCTCGTTTTTGGCGTTTTCTAACGCTTGTTGAGCTTTTATAAGCTCGTTCTGCGCTTCGAGATAGTCTTTCTTCTTCTCTTCGAGGTCGAGGTTTTCCTTCTCGGCGTCACGAAGCTCTTTGAGCTTGTCGATGAGGTCGTCGTACTTCTTCGTGACTTCGGCAATGTTGTTGCGCCATTCTTCCGTGCTGTCGTTGGTTTCCTCTTGGATGCCTAAAAACTCTGCAAGCGTACCGCCATTAAGAAGCCTATCAATTTTTTTGTTGTAATCGTAGATTTCCTTATCTGCTTTGTATGCTTCCGTGTTGACGCGGTTGTAGGCTGCGGAAAGCATCTCTTTGAGGAGTTCCAAATCCTCTTGAGAAACCCCAATACCAACGCCATTTTCGTTGAGGTAAGCATTTATATCTTCGATTTGCTTGATGATTTCGTCTTTTGTCCCCGCAAAGGAAAATCTAAAGACTTCATGCTCACTCTGATGCTGTCCGTGACCTGTAAAAGCGTCAACATAGTCTCCGAAGCCAGCCTTTGTTAACAAACTTGCAAGATGGTGATTGTGGTCCGTAGCCCGACTGCTTCTATCTTGCGTGATTTCCTCTACATTTTCAGTTGCAGTTTTGATTGCCTCGTCGTTTTCCAATCTCCAACGCAAAGCATCTTCTATTGCCGCTTGACGTGCCGCTTCGGAAGTGAGGTCGATATTGTCTTGAAGTTTGTCGTTTGATTTACCGATTGCTTCCGCTACGCCCTCATATTTCTTTTTTAATTCGTCTTGTACTGCGGAAAGTTCTGCGGTAACGTCCTTGCCTTGTTCCTGCGTCGACTTCAATTCATCGAGTTTATTGATATATTCATTGAGCGCGGAAACAGTATCGTTTACATCGCTTATGCTTGATTGAGCCGCGTTTCTTCTTTCTTCCTCTAACCTCTTCTGTTCTTCGTTCCATTGACGTATTGCGCCAACGACGGAGGAAATAACCGTAATGGCAAGCATGGCGTAAGTTAAAACGCTACCGATTGCCGCCGCTTGCGCTTTCTTCGCAGCCGTATTTGCTTCTGTAACGGCGGTTTCCGCCTTTGTGACAGCTACCTCTGCTTCAATGACCCCAATGCCTTTTTGCCTTGCGACGTTGAGGCGTTCCTGCGCCAAAGTAAGTTGGTCGTTTGCGGCAGAAGCATTGAGTTGAGCATTGATGAGCTCGCCAAAATTCTTTCGGATGGCGAGTGCGCCAGAAGATAGTTTCTTCCCGAACGACGTGATTTTCTCAATGATTTTTGCACCGAAGATCGCCGTGATGACTGTCCCAACCGCCAAAAACGTTGTGCGTAGTCCGCCCGTCCACTTTATGATTGTAAGCAACACGGATCCGACATCAACAAGGGCTTTCTTAATTCCCAAGATGCCCTGCTCGCTGTTGGCAATGTCCTCCCACTGCGCTTTGAGGGAGTTAAGCCGCTTCGTATAGGTTTGTAGAGCTTTTTCGTTCTCTTTCTGTGAATAGCCAGCCGCGTCGCCGAGTGTCCCCATTGCTTGCTCGACGGTATCCATGTTGCCGAGCAGGGCGATGAAGTAGTTTTTACGGAACGTATTTGCGGTATCGTAAACACCGCCAAGTTCTGTATAAATATCTTCAAGCTCGCCGTCAAGAGCGTCTTTGAGGGCTTCGCCGTCCTCGGTGGAGAAGTATTGGTCGAGGAGGTCTGCTTGGTCGGATTTGAGGTTCTTAATTTCCTCGGAAACTTGACGCCACACATCGAGAATGGTCGCGCCGCCCTGTCTGAACCGTTCAACGACTGCCGCGCTTTCATCGCTCAACCCTGCGAAAGTATCGAGCGCGGAAGCCTTGCTGCTGTACTGAATGAGGGAATTAAGTGCAGTACCGATATTCTCGCCGCTACGCCCCGTCGCCTTCGACAAAGCCGTGATAAGTGCAATCGTTTGGTCGAGCGTGAGGTTTGCGTTGCTTGCCGCCGAGCCTGTACGCTGCAACGCCGCCAAAATCTTTTCCGTTGTGACGGGGAAATTATCGGCGGTCTTGTTCAGCTTGTCGATGACGGTTTCGAGGTCGCTTGCATCGAGATTGAACTGCGAGAGAATAGCGATGAGCCCCGTAGTTGCCTCTTCTGCGTCGAGTTCTGCGACGTTGAGAGCGAGGACGGCCGCCTCTGTCGCCTTGATCGTGTCCGCCCACGACATACCTGTGCGGGCGAAGTTTGTGGCGATTTGCGAGACGTTCTCGAAGGTCTGCCCGTACCTCTCGGCAATGTCGTAGACCTTGCCCGAAATCTCGTCGTCGGTCGCGCTCCCGGTCGGCAAAACGCGTTGCAAGGCGATAACCGCGTCCTCGGTCTTAACGAGCGTCTCGTTGATAGACGAGAGCGCGGAACGAATCCACTGCAACGGCTTCATGACGAGCATTGCCGAAAGTTGGAACTTCGCGAAGCCCGTCACGATGTCAATCAACGACCCTT
>CANRNS010000083.1 GCA_947632055.1 uncultured Akkermansia sp. | reverse complement strand
TTTGTCCAAACGATAAATCTCTTGCCCTCTTTTTCCCCGTTCGGTGCACTTATTTTTGTCCGATTGCGGTTGCCCTGACGCACGCCACTCCGGGCTTGTGCGCACGCCTGTTTTGTGCTATAACCTGCCCCGCCCCTATGAGTCCTTTCCTTGCCATCTACATCCACCATCTTGATCCGGTCATCGTTAATCTGCCTGTTCAGCATTTGGCTCTCCGGTGGTATGGGTTGGCCTACGTGGCAGGTTTCGTGCTGGGCTACTGGGTGCTGTTGCAACTCGCCAAACGCCAGTTGTACTGCGTGAAACCGCAATACCTTGGCGACTTTATCACGTTGGTATGCCTGGTCGGCGTTATCGTGGGTGGGCGTCTCGGTGAGTTTTTCTTCTACTGGTTGCCCGCGCATGGATGGGAGGGGCTATGTGCTGACCCGCTTTGGGTATTGCGCGTGTGGGAGGGAGGCATGGCTTCGCACGGAGGCATTGCCAGCGTGCTGCTGGTAGCAGTCATCTACGCATGGCGGCGCCACCTCTCCATCCCCGGTGTGTGCGATGGATTGGCTATTGTGTGCCCCATCGGTTTATGTTTCGGACGTGTGGCCAACTTCATCAACGGCGAGCTTTATGGTCGCGTCTGTTCACCGGATCACCCTCTCGCCATGAAGTTCCCCCTAGAGTACTTGGAGTTCCCTGAGCCTGTACGGCGCGCGGCGGACGCCGCCATGAGCCAAGCCGCCGGGGTGCCCGTGGATGGCTGGGGCAACTTTGAGTACATCGCCTACCTATGCCGCAACAATGAGGCTGCACGTGAGGCTTTGGGGCGTTTCCTTTCTCCTCGTTTTCCCTCACAGCTTTTTGAGGCGCTGGGGGAGGGGCTCATCATCTTTTGCGTGCTGATCGCGTTGCGTCTCATCTGGAAGAAGGCTCCGGACGGCATCTTCAGCGCTCTATTTTGTTTTCTGTATGCGGCGGCTCGTATCGTCTCAGAATGTTTCAAGCAGCCGGACGCCCCCACATGGGGCTGCATCACCCGAGGGCAGTATCTCTCCTTTGGCGTGATCGCCATCGGCCTTGTTTTCCTGCTCATTTCCCTGCATTCCGCCCGCCGCGCATCCTGCAAGGCATGACGAGTTTCCGGACCTGGCTCCGCTTGCCCTGCGCGCACCCCAATGCAAAAAAATGAGGCCTCACTCACATTTTGGCTTGTCAATCCATTGCTTTGCGTGTATCATGCCGCAGCGATTGCCCTTTCTTGCGGGGGGTTCTCACTGGCTCGGTAGCTCAGTTGGCAGAGCAGGGGACTGAAAATCCCCGTGTCGGCGGTTCGATTCCGTCCCGAGCCATTTTTCATGCCCGCAGGGGCAACGGGGCGTAGCTCAGCCTGGTAGAGCGCCAGCTTTGGGAGCTGGATGTCGTAGGTTCGAATCCTGTCGCCCCGATCCTATTTGTGCCCCCTCTGACCTGGCTGAGGTTGAGGTGGGCGTTTTTGCTATCGGTTCGCCCGATTTTCCTTGCTAAGCGCGCAGGAATTCAGTATGATGTGCCCAGCCTGTATTCTGCAACTATGATGAAAAAAACATTCTCCTTTCTTCTCACAGGCATACTGGCCATCAGCAGTATGGTCGGAGCTCAAGGAGCTTCCTCCCAAGAGGGCGATGCCGATGAGGGCTCCAATGCGCCAGTGTATCCAACAACTGGTGTGCGCTTTGTAGCCTGTAACCCCTCTAACGTGAAGTTGCCGCCTACTCTCTACGCCGCCTACAAAGACAACTACCTGCCCATCTCCATCTCCTCGCGCGGGCCCAGTGAACGCGTGCAGCCAAACGCCCAAGGCCACGTGCTTCTGTACAAGGACATGCCCCAGGAAGGCGAGAAACCAGGCGATCCGTACTTGGACATAACGCTGCCACGTGAAGTACAACAAGGCAAAGTGATCTGCATCATGCTCTTCACCGAAGGAAAGACAGAACCACGACAACTTTACTACATACGTGAGTCAGAACTCCCCGTGGGCGGGTTCTATGTATTCAACTTTTCCCCGGTGGCTGTCGAGATGGTCATCATCACCGAACCCAAACAGATTCCCAAGCAAGGGGACATGATTTCCGCCTATAAAAAAACCAAGAACAATTGCATCTCCCCGACAGATTCCAATGTGTGGTCTCTCATGAGTAAAGACAAGCCCGATCTCGATACCTTTGCGTACGTTTTAAGAGTTCCAGCTCCCACCGAGGGCGGAACCCCCATGCTGCTGCGTGGCTCCCGATACGCCCTCAGGAAAAACCTCTCTCATGTCACCATTATCGTCCGACACCCAACCTTGCCTCAAGCATTCCGCCTCGTCTCATTCTCATACAATGCTGAGCCGGACAAACGCAATAAAGCCCGAAGCGACGCCAAACAAGCTCCTGTCCCCGGCGGCAGACAGCCCAGGCGCAGCAACCCCACACCCATACGCTAACCCCCCCCCGTTCCTCTATGAGTCAATTTTCAGAAGGCGCCCTTGCAGAACGCATCGCGCACATTGGAGATCAGTTTGCCATCAGCGGTGATTTCTTGTACGGTGAAGAATTACGCAACGGTCATATCAACACCACCTACCGCGCTTGCTACCGAACGGAAGACGGGCACGTGGACCGCTATATTCTGCAACGCATCAATGACTACGTTTTCAAAGATCCTGCACAGGTGATGAAGAACGTGGAGAAGGTAACGCGACACATTTCCTGGAAGGTGCTGCGACGCCGTAAAAACGCGGCGGGACAAACCCTCACACTTTATCCGGCGCGCGGCGGACGCAACTACATCAATTTACCCGAAGAAGGAGGTATGTGGCG
Source organism: uncultured Akkermansia sp. (assembly GCA_947632055.1). Lineage (GTDB taxonomy): Bacteria > Verrucomicrobiota > Verrucomicrobiia > Verrucomicrobiales > Akkermansiaceae > Akkermansia. Next base: position 5,755 of record CANRNS010000083.1, on the reverse strand, counting down.
CTGCTACAACAACATTGAAGGAACCCATACCTACGATGTTGTCGAAAACACGCGACAGGCCTACCAAGCCGGGTATGCTTTTGGTTCTTTTCAAGAACTTGTCTCGGATATGAATCCCGAGGACATCCGCGAATCTATCCCGGACTTCCACAACACCCCCAAACGTTTTGAGGCCTTGCAAAAAAGCGCTCAGGCGGACGTCATGCACCGCGTCGATTCTTGCAAGAAAGAGCTGGAGCTCATTCAGTCCTGGTCCCCGCAGTTCAGCAAATTGGTGGACATGCAAAAAAAGGGCGAACTTCCCACCCGCATCACTCACAATGATACAAAGATCAACAATGTGATGCTGGATGAAGAGACCGATGGCGCAGTCTGCGTCATTGACTTGGACACGGTGATGCCCGGTCTATCCCTCTACGACTTTGGGGATATGGTGCGCACGGCAACTTGCATGGCGAGCGAGGATGAGACCGACCTTTCCAAAGTGCACATGCAGATGCCCTTCTTCGAATCACTGGCCGAGGGCTACCTGGATGCCACGCATGATTTTCTCACTCCCAAAGAGGTGGACATGCTGGCATTTTCGGGCTGGCTCATTACAGTAGAAATCGGCATGCGCTTCCTGACGGACTACCTGGACGGCGACAAATACTTCCGCAACGAATACCCGGATCACAACCTTGTCCGCGCCCGCAATCAGCTCGCCCTCGCTGAAAGCATCCAGTCCAACATTCCACGCATGCAAAAATACGTCTTTAAGCTTATCAAGTCGTACGCAGACTGAACACCCTGCGTCCCAGTTTTCGCCCCAACCTGCCAGAATATCCTCCCCTTTCCCTGCCTATCGATGAACATGCGTAAACTCTCGCTTCTATGGCTCGTTGTCGCGGCCGCCCTGTTTATCGGCTCTCCTGCTACAGCCCAGGGTAGTAGGCCAATATCCGGCGTCTCCGTGCAGGACTTCACGGAAAAATTCCCGGAGGCCGTGAAGGATAAGGCATGCTACCTCCTGAAGTTGGACAATTGCCGCGTCATAGCAGTCAGCGTTCCTCGCTCCTATTCTTCGAGGGCAAGCGGGTATACTTCGGCACGCATCGAACTGATCTTTGTCAATGGCAAAACGAAGGACAAAGTTCAGGAAGTTGCAAAGCGCCTGGCAAACGAATTGTCTCCACGATGCAAAGTCGTCCCCTTTGAACAAAATAAGCCATGGGCGGCTATTATCTGTCCGAATTGGGACCGAAGTCGCAGCAATCTACCTTCTGTCATTCTGTACCGCAATAATGGGGATAATGTGCGTTTTATGGGCTGGCAAGGCAAGCTGCTGCGCGCGCAAATGGAGTATCAGCTTCCTAGTGATCAATACAACCATGAGTCCCCCAGTTCCACCCGCAAAAAAAATGGCAAGGTTGTTGAAATTCTGTTGGATGTCACATCTTCTTCTCTTGACCATGTTGAATTTCGTGTTGTCAAGGGTCACATTGACTATGACGATATGATCGACTTCATCAGATCGTTCTTCCCACGCAGCAGTTCCTATTTACCTAATTTTTCACCGTATGAGGAAAACCAAGTCAAAGACAAATTTCCCCGGCATAATCTCGTAGTTTATAGCACGTCGTCAGACTTCTGCATCGCAAACAAAAGCAGAGTGTACCACGCCGGCACAATTGATGGCGTTTCATCCTACCTCCGCTCAAGGCACCCCGTTGTGAAGTTTGATTTCCCCGATGAAAATACGGCGTGGCCGGTTCAATCGACCTCACAGCCCTCCCCGGCAATAGCCGATGCTCAATCCACCAAGGGCCCCTCCCAAAGTATGGGTTCATCGACCCCTGCATCGATCCCTCTGCCAAGCAAGCCTCCATTCCCAAGCCCGCCGCCAACGCCACCCATTCCCCTCCCCGCTCTTACCGCTGGCAACGCAAATGAACAGGACAACGCCCGACAGTCAGGACCAAAGACCATACAAGAAGAAATCGCACAGTACGTGCAGATGCTCCAAACCCTCTGATACCTCAATCGGCCTTTTCCATGGAACGCCGCAAACAGCATCTCCTCTTTGAACAGCAGAACCTCACCCCCGGTGAACGGGCCGATACTCTGCGCAGGCTGCTCTCCAACGTGGCTTTCCAACCGCAGCCGCAGCATTCGCCCCAGTACGTGCCGCAGGATGTTCTGGATGCTTATGGAGAGCTTGAAAGCCGCCTCAAGCACCTGCTCAACGCGGCAACTCTCGCCCGCCCGGATCATTCCCAAGCCGCCTTGTTGCGCAAAGTCGATAAAAAACTCGCCGCCCTGCCGGAACATATCATGCAAGCTCTTTCTGCCAGCACCGATCAAGATTGGATGATCGGCTACCGGAGCATGATTGAACTGCACGAACTTCTGGAAGACGCCCACATGGTGAATGATGCGCAGGAATACGCGACGCTCATCCAGATTATGAGCCGCCTCGCCTTGGCGCTATCACAGTCCGCCGCCGTGCGGGTCAACGCTGCTTCCATGTTTGTCCTCTGGCTTATGCAGATGCATCTGCAACGCTATTCCCCCCGCAGGAAGCGCCGTTCGCAACGTCAACCTGCACGTCACTCATCCCGTTCTCCCCGATCCCGCCATGCGTCTGTCACCTCAAAAAATTGACAAAGCTCAGCGTGCCTTTGAGGCAGCGCGCAAGGGCACACTCTGGACCCCGCGCAATAAGCTGCTGGCCGCGCTTGCCCTGCTCTACCTCGTGTTGCCTTTTGACCTGCTTCCGGACTGGGTTTTTCCGCTCATTGGATGGCTGGATGATCTCGGAGTACTCAGTTTCGCCGCTCTCTGGATATGCTCGCATCGGGCTGCTCCCCCTCCGCCGTCTCAACAGGAGCAGCAGGACGATGAACCGTAGCATCCAACACCCGCTGGGCAGGACGATACCCCTGCTCTGCGGCCTTGCCCCACCATGCCCGGGCTGCAGCAGCATCCGGCGCCATCTCGAGTCCGGCCACACCATTGTAGAGCAAATTGCCATAGGTGAATTGCGCAGCGGGGTCGCCACTTTCAGCCGTTGCACGAATACGCTCGACGTACTGCTGCAGGCTCTTTCTCTGTTCCTGCACCGGCAGGGGAGATTCTCCCGGCCGTCCCGATAAGCTTGCTCCGGTCCGCTCCGTACGTTCCGCCGCAATCCCGCGCATAGCACGAGTTATCCCCGGCACCACGCAGCACAAGCACATGGCACACATCAGGACGTACTGCCACATCGGCACACGCATGCTGCGCCGCAGCAAAAAGGGACGTAGGCGGCCATTAGAGCGCCCCGCATGGCGACTGACTCTGCGCTCACTGCGCCTCTCGGCATTGCGAGATGACACGCGGACGTGGTGGCGCGGCATCTGCTCAAGCTCAGGCATGCGTCCGTACTTGCGGTGTCTCTCCAGCCAGGCATCATAATCGGTGCGTCGCTCTGCGTCTCCCAGCACGTGCCACGCCTCCGCCACGAGTTTAAATTTTTCTCCGGCTGCGGCATCGTGCTCATTGTGGTCAGGATGCAGCTGCATGGCGAGCCGCCTGTAGGCGGACTTGACAGCGCATCTGTCTGCCTGCGGACTCACCCCGAGTATCTCGTAATAATCATCCCTCATCACCACTCCTTTCAGCTTGTTTGTGCTCATCCATGAAGCGCCGGGCGAAACTTCGCATATCCTGCTGAGCTGTCCAACCGAGTTGTCTTATCTTTTCCGCGCAAACACGCATGTCAGTGCGCGCCTCACGCGCGCGCAGCATCGGCCGGTGTTGACTTGGCGCACACCCCGTGCAGAGGGTGTCCAAGTAGCCGTACAATGAGCCCAGTTGCAAACTCTGCGCACTGACATTGTACACCTGCCCCTCGATCCCGCGCTGCGCCAACAGAATGAGCGCCCGAGCCGCATCGGCCACATGCACGTAATTCACCCAGCGCTCCGGCCCGCCGGGCAATTGCTCACCCGCCTGCACGTAACGACGCACAATCTCGCAACGGCTTGGACCATACAAGGCCGCCAGACGGGCCACAACTCCTCCGGCCTCCAGCACCACTTGCTCAGCGCTCAGCACCGCGCGCATCTTCTCCTGCGTCCCTGGACATGCGTTCGTCTCCGTCACGATGGCGCCGCCTCGTTCTTCGTAAACCGAGCAAGTGGAGCAGAATACAAGGCGCGCCAACGGCGCCTGTTGCACCAGTTGCTTTGCCACCTCCGCGTAGCAGCTCCAGTAGGCTGCAACATCGCCGCCATGCGTGGCTGTGCAACTGTATATCACCTGTGGAGAACCTTTTTGCAAAGCCCTCTGCAAGGTATCGGCCCGTTGCGCCTCCCCGCATACATCCGCCGCAACACGGCTATCGATGCTGACCGTCACCGCCCCCTCGGCACGGCAACGCCGCATCAATTCACAACCCAAAAATCCGGCCCCCACCACCCACACGCGCTGCGCGGGAGAACTCATCATTTTCTCGCCGAGCGTGCGCACCATGCCTCAGCCAACTCTATATCATTCGGCAGGGTGATTTTGAGATTCATGCCCACGTGCACCAGCCGAGGCCGCAATCCGAGCCGTTGCAGCGCCGTCACCTCGTCCGTAAACTCCTCCCCGTTCGCCCCCTCCAATGCTTGTCGCAGGACTCCGGCACGGCAAATTTGCGGCGTCTCCATACCCCACATATTTGCGCGCTCCACAAGCTCGGACAAGCAACAGCCTTGAGCATCCGCTCTCTTCAACGTATCCACCACCGGATGTGCGCACGCTGCCGCCCCGTACTTCTGCGCCTCGGCCAAGCAGGCCCGTATCCCCTCGGCCGTGATGAATGGACGGGCGCCATCGTGCACCGCCACCCACGTCTCATCTCGCGACACCATACGCAGTCCACAGAGCACGGAATCTTGGCGGCGCTCCCCACCATCCACACGCAAGGCAGGCACAGCCCCGGCGCTCTCCCACGGTCGCAACTCCTCCCACCGCGCCTGCGGACACACAACGATGATGCGCTCCGCTCCGGCCTCCGCAAATGCACGTACGCTGTGGCAGAGCACAGGCTCCCCCGCCAACGGCGCCGCCAGCTTATCAAATCCAGCACGCCGGGATTGTCCAGCAGCTACAATGACAGCGCAGAACATCGCCGCATCAATTCAGTCTCTGCCCCACCATGGCGGAGAGCAGTTTCCCGGGCGCGCGTCCCTCGGTGCGAGCCTGCATCTCCTTCATCACGCGTCCCATATCTTTCTTGCTCGTTGCGCCCAACTCGTTAAGCACTGCCTCCAATATCGGCACAATTTGATCCTCCGTCATCTCTGCCGGCAAAAATGCCGACAACACCGCCATCTCCGCCTTCTCCTTTTCAGCGAGCTCGGCGCGGCCTGCCTGTTCATACATGCGTATGGAATCCTCTCGCTGCTTCATCTGTTTGCGGACCACATTGAGCGCTTCTTGATCCGGCAATTCCTCATGGACATTTCCTTTCGCCACCTGGGCATTCTGCAGCGCGGTCTTGAGCCCGCGCAGCGCTCCCAACGCCACCGTATCCTTCCCGAGCATCGCCGCCTTCATTTTCTCCGTGATTTGCGTATAAATTGTACTCATAACTCCGTTATTTAAGCAGCTTTTGCCCATCCTGTCAATCCTGCTGCCGCGCGCATTCAGGAAAGCCCCCATCCCCCCATTCAATCGAGTAGGGGGCTTTCGCCCCCTCTCACACCACCGTACGTGCCTTTTTATGGCATACGGCGGTTTCCTAACC
>CANRNS010000082.1 GCA_947632055.1 uncultured Akkermansia sp. | reverse complement strand
TACTGGTTTTATAAGCGTCACTACGCAACTTGTTAATTTATGATACCCCTCGTCTCCATCATCGTTCCGGTGTACAACGTACAGCCCTACCTGAGGCAGTGCATGGAAGGGCTTATTGGGCAGACGCTGCGGGATATTGAAATCATCTGCGTGGATGACGGGAGCACGGACGGCAGCTCTGACATCTTGGCGGAATATGCGGCAAAGGATGAACGCATCCGGGTAATCACGCAAGAAAATGCCGGGCTGAGCGCCGCACGCAACACCGGGCTGGATGCCGCCACGGCTCCGTTGATTATGTTTTGCGACAGTGATGATTGGTACGCTCCCATGATGTGTGAGAAGATGTATGCCGCCATGCAGAATGGGGCGGATATGGCGGTGTGCGGTGTACAGGAAACTACGCAAGAGGGGAACTTGTGCAGGACATCCGATTATTTTTCTTTGCCCGGGGAGGGTGAAATAACGCCGAATGATGACTTGTTCCTGCGTACCAATGTCGTCGCGTGGAATAAAATACATCGCCGAGAAATTATTGTAGGTAAGCATTTACATTTTCCGGTGGGATTGCACTTTGAGGACGAGTACTTTTATGCTGTTTATACGGCATACATAAAAACCATGGTCTTTGTGCCGAATAAGTTTTATTTCTACCGCCGAAGAGCAGCGAGTATTATCGGGCAAGCACGCAAAAATGCTTTGAACTATGCTGTACAGAGAGTGCAGATTGCCAATCGAATCTGGCAGTACCATGAGGAATGTCAAATGGTAGGGAGACGTCTGAATTATCTTATTGCATTATGGTTAAGACTATGCGCTGAATCCTTAAGCAATATACGACGGTCACGCCAGACCCAGACGATTGAAGATCTCATTGTACCTTTTGCAAGAAAGTGCATTATCCCCTATGTTGCGCATATACCTCGACTGCAAAAGAAGAGACTTGAGCTTCTTCTCAAGCATCGGTGGGTTGGTACACGCCGCTGTTTAGGGGGAATGTTTACTCTCAGGACACGTGAAAAACTCGATCCTGATTCCTGTACCATCTTTCATCGTTACCGCTTGTTTGGCATATCCTGCTGGAAGAGAGAAGAACAATATGCGAACAGAGCAGACAAAAAGAAATTGCTTTTCTGCATATGAGTTTCAATTATTGCAAAAGGAAACCTAAATTTGTTTCTGTCTCGCAAGGTTTTGTGCATGAATTTATCGAAAAATATCCATCAGCCCAGCATAAAATTTTGTACATCTATAACCCGCTGAATATTGAGCAAATTCAATCGTTATTGGAGCAAAGGACCCTCCACGTGGATAGCCCGTATTTTGTAGCTGTGCAACGTTTGAATGCGTTTGACAAGGATGGCTCTACGGTTATCCGGGGTTTTGCCTTGTTTAAGAGGAAGCACCCCGAATACTCGCTCGTCGTTGTCGGGGATGGCCCTCAGTATGAGAAATTTAAAAGGCTCGCCGCTTCTGAAGTAGGGGACGAAAGCATTATATTTACTGGGCAATTAAATAATCCATATCCTATGATTCGCTCTGCTCAAGCCCTCATCTTATCCTCCACCTTGACCGTGGGCGAGGGTCTGCCAACGGTGCTTATAGAAGCGCAAGTCCTTGGCGTTCCTGCTGTGAGTTCGGATGTGCCCTCTGGTCCGGCAGAAATTCTCATGCACGGTGAGGCGGGTTATCTATTCGAGGCGGAGAATCCGGAATCGCTTGCGCAGGTTTTGGAAGACATAGAGAGACATCCGGAAGAACGGGAGAAAAAGATATGTAAAGCCACAGAAAATTTGGTGCGTTTCAGCCCTTCGGAGGCAATTTCGCGGTTAGAAGAAATTATCGAAACGGCTTTCTATAAATGATGCTTTTGACTCAAGGATGCAAAAAATATTTTACGAAGGAACAAAAACCACATGATGAAATCGAATTATAGAAACATCTTCTGGTTTTTAATAGACGGCTTATCACCGCTCTATCTGAGGGCGTGTGGTAACAAGGCTATAGGATCGACTTTTTTTGATGAGCTGTTAGAGAAAGGAACGGTTCTAAGTTCTGTTTACGCGCCGGGCGGAGGCACCTTTCTTTCGATGTACAGTTATTTTTCAGGTTTATATCCTAGTATCAATGGAATGGAAGGCTTTTCCCCAGAGGCCGTGCGAAATTTTCGTCCGGAAATTTGGACGATTACGGATGTACTCCGAGAAAGGGGCTTCCGCACATATTATTATACAGACGCAGATGAATTAGATGAGGGGAAAGAGAACATTCCCACGAGCGGATTCGAGGTTAGGAATTCAAGTGGGTACGTTCTTCCTGAGTTGCTATACAAGACCAAGATGGGAGAATGCGAGAAGCAAATAGCTTTTGTCGAAAGGATCAATCAGACTTCCGAACAAAAATTTATTTACTGCCATTATTCTATTCTGCACGAGCTAAATGCCTCCTTAGGGTGTTCATTAGATTCCGTTTGGAAATCAGACGATTATATTGCTAACATCCGCAAAGTAAGCGCGGCCTTCGAGCGCTTCTATAAGCGCTTCAATATAACAGATCAGGACCTGGTTATACTCTCCAACGACCATGGAGTTCATCTTGATTGCCAGTGGGCAATGATTGATCATGATTACCCAAAGCACTACGAGATAGCTTCCCTTTGCTTTATGGGGTTGATAGGTGGGGGGCTTAGAAGACAGTTGCTCCCGGAGTTGGTGTCCGTTGTTGATGTAGCCCCAACGTTAATGGAAATGATATGCAATATACCTTATCCATGTAACGGTCATTCACAGGTGCCTTATATCATAAAGGGGAAGTACACTCCAAGACCGTGCTTAGGAGAAAAAGGAGCCCTAGGAGAAACCAGCTTTTACAGTCCGGACAAATGCAATCTCTATATTGTACGAGAAGGACAATATAAATACACCTATTCACCCGAAAGTGTAGATAGTGAATGGCTCATGTTTTTACCAGATGGGGAGTATAAAATTAACCGAAAGACCCAACACCCTGAATTATGCATCCGGTATCGTAATTTATTAAACCAAGAACTGATTCATAAAAAGTTCGATATTTCTTCTTTTTATAAAGAGCATCATTTCATGTACGACAAGCGGACGATAAAGCCAGTGATTTCGATCATGATTTGCGGAAATTGGATTCCTGAATCATGCATTGAATCAACGGTTGATTTCGTCGGTCCTCCTTATGAAGTGCTTCTGACATCGAAACAAGCAAAAATGGCATCTGGACGAGTCTTGCGGCATGTGAGGACAAAGGTTGTAAATTCTCCTCTCAAACAGGCCCATGGAAAATATATTCTTTGTCTTTCATGTCGGGGATTGTATTACGGGCCTAATCTTTTAGATGAATTCATACAAAAAATGGGAAACACGGATAAATTAGTCGTGATGAAAGATCATCCTCAGATTTGCATGTACCCCCTAGCCATGTCAGCGGAACGAAAGAAACTCCCCATAGCTTGGGTTTGCAGCAACGAAGCTAATCGTTTCTTTCTCTTTTTTTGGAAAAAGAAAGAAGACAAAAGAACGCACATTTTTTTCTTTTCCAAACGGCTCGTCTCGTACAGACGAGGGATAACGCGGGATATACTTCGTTTTTTGAGAGGAAAGAGAAATAGAATCCTATGAAAAATACCTTTCTCATTCGAGTGGGAATATGTGAAGGCAATTCTCACGTCAGAAACGAGATCGAAAAGGCAGTTTCTCCCATCATGGCAGAATATGGAGCCGTCTATGATCATGACAAACCGGACATCCTTTTTTTCGACACATGCACCGGCCGCTATCTCAATTACGCCAACGGTTCGGCAACCATGGTAGGTTGGTACGGAGAAAATATCTACCCAAATTTCAATATAGCTCATTACAGCATATCTCACGTCCGTAGCCGTTGCGGAGGCAGAAATTTTTACTCCCCTAGATATGTTTACAGCACCCTGCGCGATGTTCCTGCCCTCCCCCACTGCGCGCGGGAGGCACAACGTCCTTTCGCCATTTTTATAGCCTCGCACGATAGCGTAGGCTATGGGGCCTCCCTCCGAAAGTCCTTTGTGGAGTATGTACAAAGCAGATATAAGCGTGTTGATTGTCCGGGGAAAGTATTACACAACATAGATATGGCCGAAGAATTGGGCGCGCCCTTCTGCAAAGATTGGCAAGTGCGTAAGCAAAGAGTATTGAGTCGCTATAAATTTGTCTTCGCCTTTGAAAATACGAATACAGATGGCTACATAACAGAGAAACTGATCGATGCCTTCCTAGCCAACACTGTTCCAATATATTGGGGGAGTGAGGGCAATTTAGCTCCTTTCCCCAAAGAGGCCGTCATTTGCGCCAATGACTATGAGAGCTTCGACTCGTTACTTGCTCGCATCAAACAAGTCGACCAAGACGAGGCGCTTTATCGACAAATCCTTGCAGCGTCTCCCATAAATTGCCCGGAAGCCGGAAGTCGCATAGTGGCTCAACATGAAGCGGAAAAGGCAGTCTTTTTAAAATCCATCTTTGAGCAGGTCCGCGCGAGGAAGTGCGGGGCAGCTCCTTCCCCGTTCCTGCACGCAGACCTAAGCGTCTCCCCCTCAGGGTTTGGTGTAGAGATTGATGCCTACATGCACCGCTCCCCCTGTCCCGCGTGCGGAGAAATGCCGTTCCCACGCGCTATTTCTTGGTGGAGAGGAACGACCCATTTATACCCTTTCAGGCGTCGACTCTATACCGAAAAGAAGAAGTGCCCATACACTGATTTCTTTCATTCGGATCGCTCTTATACCAACTAATTCACCATGACATTCAATAATAACCTTCAGCTATGACAACTACGGAAAAACGCGCTGCCAGAAAAATATTTGGTATCACCATCTGCTCCTACACAGAGACGAAGGATGAAATCAATTTGTATTGGTTGGGTGGTCTGTTCCGAAAGCGCCTATCCAGTGATGCGGTCCGAATATACTTTTTCGGAATACGTATTTATTGGGCGCACATTGTATCTATCGATCTTACAAATAGTGAAGTGGTAGAGAAACAATCTCAGCTATGTCAAATCTGTGCTCTGGCTGCAAAAGTTCATGGCGAAGTTTTTCCTAAATACAGAAGGTGCAACAAGGGGAAAGATATCGTCCTTATGGCGTCCGGACCCTCGCTGGATCATTATACCGCCCTACCCGATGCCCTGCATTTGGGAGTTAATTACTCTTTCCTCTCCGGAAAGGCAAAGTTAGATTATCACTTTTGCCAAGATAATGTAGAGCGCTGTTATGCTCAGGTTAGAGAATTCTCAAAGGACGGATGCGAATACTTCATGGGTTACCATAATTCAGCGATGATTTGTATTCCCAACTGTGCTGTTGACTCCTTCCACGCCAAGAGATACGTATTTTATGACCCACGGGCTTATGGTGCATATTGGCTTATTGCACCCAACATTGAATGTATGCCGCTTAGCTGTCGTTCCACTGTTGCCCTACCGGCAGCTCAATTTGCTCTCTGGACTGAGCCTCACCGCCTTTTTCTTGTCGGTTGCGATTGCTCTAATGATGGGCATGCTGCCCAAATCGGTGGAGCAACAGAAATTAATGTCCCATCCGTTATACAAGAATGGTACGATTTGGCAGAAAACGCTAGAATTCTTTATCCCAACACCGAGATCATCTCCATCAATCCCGTTGGTTTGCGTGGAGTTTTCAAAGATGTGTACACTCAATCTTTCCTTGAGGCAAATCCTCAGACAGTTCAACAGATAAAGCAACTTTCTTCCCAAGAACCAGTACTTCTTGACGACATATTATGACTACATCAGATATCGACATAATCGCTATTGTTATGGCCCGTGGCGGTTCCAAAACGCTTGCCGGGGAAAAATATGGCAGATCTTTGCGGGAAACCGCTCATATGCTACTCCATTGAAGCAGCCCTTAAAAGTAGGATTTTCAAAAGAGTCGTTGTGACCACTGATTCAGAACAAATCGGGAAAGTCGCCCTTACATACGAAGGGGTAGAACTCATACACCGCGATCCCTCCCTTGCGAAAGATACGACTCCCACTTTTCCTGTTATTGAGGATGTATTGCAAAGTGCAAAAATTTTTCACTATAATGGACCGGATCATAAACCATGGAGAAATCTGTCAGCAGCACGTACTGAAGTATGGTGGCGGTATGCTCGCCGAACCCCGTTTTATGAGAAATTACTTTGCATGGTAATGCAAGTTGAAGCAAATAAGGTTAAGAGTTTTATTTTTGAGCAGAGAAAAATGCCATCTCTTAAAAGAAAGGCTAGGTTGCTGTCTATCCTCCGTTTGTTCACGTTCGGCAAGACGCGCCAGCGTCTCAAGGAAAAGAGGGAGAAGATCCGGAAGCGCATCGAGACTCTTGAAAAAACATAATCCATGAAAGTAATTTTACTAGCAGGAGGCCTCGGTACGCGATTGGGGGAGGAGACACAAGCGATCCCTAAGCCGATGGTGCAGATCGGCGGTCATCCGATTCTCTGGCACATCATGAAGTTATACTCTTACTACGGATTCCAGGAGTTCGTGGTGCTTACGGGATATCTTTCGCATGTGATTAAGAGCTACTTCGTGAACTACTACGAGCAGTATTCCGATATTACGGTCGATATGGAGCACAATAAGGTGGAACTGCACAAAATGCGCACGGAACCGTGGAAGGTTTCGATGCTTTACACCGGCGAACATACGATGACCGGCGGACGTATCGCTCGGGCGCGCTCTTTTGACGGCGTGGCGGATGTGGACATCCCGGCGCTGCTGGAGTTCCACAAGAAAGGCGGCAGGCTCTGCACGCTCACAGCCGTGCAAGTGGCGGGGCGTTTTGGCACATTGGGAATTGACGCGCAGGGAGGCGTAGGACAATTTACGGAGAAGCCGCTGGATGATACAAGTTGGATTAATGGAGGCTTCTTTGTCTGCGAACCGGAGGTATTCGATTACATTGGCAGCGGCGATGACGTGACATTTGAACGTGAGCCGTTGGAGAAATTGGCATGTGCGGGACAGTTGGGAGCCTACAAGCACCGCGGATTTTGCAGTGCATGGACACGCAACGCGATAAGGCCCTGCTCAACGGCATATGGTAACGCGGTGAAGCCCCCTGGAAAGTCTGATCATGAACACAAGCGATAAAAAAATTATACTCACAGGAGCATCGGGCTTCAGTGACTTTCTCTTTTGAGGCATTACGATGACAACTACAATGGGTAAAAGAGTATATATAGGGATGGGGGCGGATTTGCTGCACCCGGGACATTTGAACATCATCGCAACGGCAGCGAAGTATGGAGATGTTATCGTAGGGCTGATGACGGATGCAGCAGTGACGAAATATTCTCACCTGCCGTACATGACGTGGGAACAGCGCAAGGTAGTCATGGAGGCAGTAAAGGGCGTAACGAAGGTGGTAAAACAGGAAACGCTTGACTACACGGAGAATCTGGAGCGCATTCGTCCGCAATACGTGGTTCATGGGGACGACTGGCGGGAAGGACCACAGGCTGAAACACGAGCCAAGGTGATTGAGACGCTCAAGCAGTGGGGGGGGAAGCTCATTGAGGTGCCGTACACGAAGGGGATATCCTCATCCCTTATCCGCAACATGATGCGGGAGATTGGCACCACGCCGGAGATCCGCGCGGGGAGATTGCGCCGCTTGTTGGCGAGTAAGGATATCGTGCGCGTGATGGAAGCCCATAATGGGCTGAGCGGTCTCATCGTGGAGCAGACGGATGTGAAGCAAAACGGCCGCACAGAAGAGTTTGATGCTCTCTGGATTTCTTCCCTCACGCAAGCCACCGCCAAGGCGAAGCCGGACAACGGCTTTTTGGACGCCTCCTCGCGCATTGCTGCTTTGGGCGAAATCCTGGATGTGACGACCAAACCCATCATCTACGACGGAGACAGTGGCGGGCCGGCGGAGCATTTCGTCTTTACCGTTCGAGAACTAGAGAGGCTCGGGGTGTCCGCTATCATCATTGAAGATAAGGTGGGACTCAAGAAGAATTCGCTCTTTGGCACGGAGGTAACGCAACAGCAGGATACCATCGAAAACTTCTGCCACAAGATCGCCTCCGGCAAAATGAACCAGGTGGCGCAGAACTTCATGATCATTGCTCGCATTGAAAGCTTGATTCTCGAGCAGGGGATGGAGGATGCTATCACACGAGCCAAGGCCTACCTAGAAGCAGGAGCGGATGGCATCATGATCCACTCGCGCGCCAAGAGCTTTGACGAGGTGCGAGAGTTTGCGCGGCTCTACAACGCATTGCCGAATCGCAAGCCGCTCGTGGTGGTGCCTACCAGCTATGCACAGGTTACGGAGGAGGAGCTGGCTGCAGAAGGGATCAATGTGGTGATTTACGCGAACCAGATGCTGCGCGCGGCCTACCCCGCTATGGTCAAGGTAGCGGAGAGTATTCTCACGCACCACCGAGCGCAAGAAGCGTCACAGGAATACTGCATGAGCATTAAAGACATTATCAACCTCATCCCGGGAGGACACGTCCTTGAAGGCAAGTGTGGATTGCAAGATTAAATGCAACAGATGACAGAAAAAGTTGAAGTCATGAGAAGAGAGGGGTAAAATAGTGGC
>CANRNS010000081.1 GCA_947632055.1 uncultured Akkermansia sp. | reverse complement strand
CACGTCGATGATAGTCGGACGATAGGTCCCGCGAAAGTAGATCACTGCCAGGACCAACGCAGCCCGCAGGCTTTTCCCGCCTTGCGGGCTGCTCCTTTTTACACCCCTCCAACCCATAAAGCGTTAGCAAGATCCCAGCGCTTTTGATTGCAACGTGCTCTGGGTGACTTTCAGACATTGATGATTCGAATAAATCGACGCAATACGCACATGATCAACAAATTGCAATTAGAAGATCGAAAATCGTCAATGGCAACCGCATGTCCTCATGCGCTTGCTTTGCATTGGAAGAATCAAGGCTTGTCATCTAAGTGGAGGCGGTCTATAATGCGCGGCATGAGCATATTGCCGTACACGCACAAGCATGTGCAAGCTATTCGTGCCTATAAGCCAGGCAAACCAATCAATGAGACTGCCCGCGAGCTGCACATGGATCCTGATGATATTGTGAAACTAGCTTCTAATGAAAATCCACTGGGTGCTTCTCCTACGGCAATACAAGCGATGAAGCACGCCACACAAGGAGTGAATTTGTACCCTGATGGCTCGGCGTACGAACTGCGAAGTAAGATCGCCACACGCTACGGGGTAAGCATAGAGCAGGTCGTAGCGGCAAGTGGGAGTAGCGAGCTTATTGAGCTGTTATGCCACACCTGCTTGGGACCGGGATCGGAATTGGTGGCTGCGCGCTATAGCTTCACAATGTACCCACTCATGTGCCAACTGTTCGGCGCTACCTTTGTCGAGGTGGAAAACAAGCCGGATTGGAGTCACGACCTGCAGGCCATGCTGCGCGCGATTTCTCCACGCACACGCATCGTCTTTATCACGAATCCCACCAACCCTGTGGGCACGATGGTACAGCAAGCAGAGCTCGATGAGTTCATGTCGCAGGTGCCGGAGCACGTCATCGTTGCTTTTGATGAGGCATACATCCACTTTGCCGAGCCGCAGCCGGATACTTTGCGTTACGTGCAACGAGGGCAAAACGCCGTGATGATGCGCACTTTTTCAAAAGCGTATGGCTTGGCTGGAGTACGTGCCGGTTTTGCCATTACCACAGAGGAGATCGCTGGTCTGTTGAATAAAGTGCGCTCGCCCTTTAACACAAGCAGCCTTGCTCAGGCCGCAGCCTCCGTTGCGCTGGATGACGAACAGCACCTGCGCGATTCGGTGCAGTTGGTGCGATCGGAGATGCGTCGTTACGAGCGAGCTTTCAACGATCTCGGCCTCTCGTATATCCCGAGTCAGGGGAACTTTGTGCTGGTCAAGGTGGGGGATGGCGAACGTGTGTATAGAGAATGCCTGAAACGTGGGGTTATTCTGCGTCCGATGAGCGGGTATGGCTTGTCCGAATACATTCGCATCAGTATCGGCACTGCTGAGCAAAATATCCGCTGTTTGCGGGTGTTGGAAGCAGCTCTACGAGAGATCGCCCTACAAAAATGATAGTATTAGACCTCGCGGTCATTGAAGTGCGTTTAGCATGATATTGTAGGTCACATAGGAGGCTTATACTAGATGCAGTAAGGTGGATACGTATGGCCCTTTTTTGGCATAGATAAGTTCTTATAAAAGAGGTTGCATTTTTCGCCCGCATCAGATAGAATGCGCTGTGTATGGCGCGACAGGTTTTAGGGAAGGGACTAAGTGCCCTCATTCAACAGAACGAAATATCGGCTTCGCTCACTCAGCAGATGAATGATGAGAAGAGGGTGATTACAGCCAAGGTGAGCGAAATACAGCTTTCTCCTTTTCAGCCAAGGCGATTGTTTAAGGGTGAGCAGATCCAGGAGCTTGCCAGGTCTATTCGCGAGCGTGGGTTAGTTCAGCCTCTGGTAGTAAGAAGAGTGGGGGATAAGTTTGAACTGATAGCGGGAGAGCGGCGATTGCGTGCTGTGAAAAGCCTTGGTCACAAGGAAGTGAAGGTTGTCGTGATGAAGGCTACGGATCAGGAAGTTGCCGAAATCACGTTGATTGAAAATTTACAGCGTGAGGATCTGGCTCCCCTGGAAGAAGCAAAGCAATATCAACTGTTGCAAACTCGTTTCAAACTCAAACAGGAGGAAATTGCACGCCACGTGGGCAAGTCTCGTGCAGTCATTGCAAACATGGTGCGTTTGCTCGAGTTGGCGCCGCTCGTGCGCGAGATGCTTAACAACGGAGAAATATCCGTGGGGCATGCCAAGGTGCTCCTCCAACTTAAAAATGAACACGAGCAAGTTCAGGCGGCCAACAGTGTGGTGAGGCGTGGACTTACTGTGCGCCAGACCGAGAGGCTCGTGCACGATGTGCTGGAACCACCTGCTCCAGATGAGCAGCAGGTCGTTCAGCCCATGCCCATGGATTGTGCCACCAGAGAAATATGCCACCAGCTTTCAAAGAGTTTGGGGACATCGGTCAACATACTGCCCAGAGGGCAACGGAGCGGTGTCATCGAAATCAGCTATAATGGGCGGGCTGAGTTGACACGCCTTCTGGAAATATTTGGCGTCACTGCACGCGCGTAAATACATTTCCCAGTATGAAGAACTGGCGCTTTCAGAACAAGCGAAAGTGGGCGGAGGTGCTGGCGGTTGGGTGGGTTCTCATGTTGGTGGGCGGTTGCGAACGAGGAAAAGAGGAATCCTCAGTGCGTGCCGAGCATACGTTTTGCGTCCCGGAAGATACGGCCGATTTTTCTGGTCGGAATGCCTACAGGCATTGTGCAGCTTTATGCGCCTTCGGCCCACGTCCTACGGGTTCCCCAGCGTATACTGCGCAGCTTGGCTATATCTGCAGACAGCTTGAGGTTGCTGGCTGGCGCGTGAAACGTGATGCTTTTTACCCACTACCCGGACAGAGCATGACCAATCTTCGCGCTACCTATGGTGCGGAGGATGGGGTGCGGCCGATACTTGTATCTTGCCATATTGATACCAAGGGACGAGGCCGAGACGCCATATTGGGGGCCGATGACGGAGCAAGTGGAGCGGCAGTGTTGGTTGAGTTGGCGCGTGTGCTTGCTCGCACTCCTGAACGGGCACGTCAAGTGGAGTTGACCTTTTTTGACGGTGAGGAAGCGCTCGGTAAGCGCATTACTGAGGAGGATGGGCTATACGGCTCTCGTTACGATGTGGCGCGCCGCGAGAAGGAGGACGGGTTGCCCGCGTGTATGATTAATCTGGATATGGTAGGTGGCGCGGGAAAGACTATTGCCATACCTATTATGGATACGATGCCTGAGATGTATGAGCTTTACCGCACTGCCGTGCGCGAATTGGGATTGCCGGAGGAACGTTGGACATTGCATCTAGGCTCATACTGGGATGATCATCGTCCTTTCATGGAAGCGGGGGTGCCTACACTCAACCTCATTGCCTCATTTATGGGTAGTAGGTGGTGGCACACGGAACACGACAACATGAAACGCATCTCAGCGGACTCATTAGCGGACACCGGAAGGGTGACTTTGCTGGTGATTTCCCTTTATTTGGCGGGCAAACAAGCGCATCATTAGAGCTCGTAATAAGTGTAGCCGTTCAAACCATCGCGGTAGGCTTCCAAAGCACTCCTTCGCTGCTTCGGAGAGAGAAGCCCTTCTTCCACAGCAGTCTCTGCCAGCTCACGAAAGCGGCTCACAAGCACTTTCGGATCGTATTTGACGTAAGAGAGCACATCAGCTACGCAATCGCCTTCTTCTTCGCCGGTGAACACCGGATGCCCATTTTCAAGATGCACACTCACCACATTCGTGTCACCAAGCAGATTGTGGATATCGCCAAGC
Source organism: uncultured Akkermansia sp. (assembly GCA_947632055.1). GTDB lineage: Bacteria > Verrucomicrobiota > Verrucomicrobiia > Verrucomicrobiales > Akkermansiaceae > Akkermansia. The sequence goes on along the minus strand of CANRNS010000081.1, from coordinate 5,414 downwards.
GTCTCTTGATAGGCCCCAACAAGGAACACAGCCACATAATACTGTTCATCGTGCTCCACTTCATGCAAGGGAAGAGCCTTTGCCACATCTTCACGGTCGATGTATTGAGCCACCTTGCCATCGCAATCGCAGGTGATGTCTACGAGCACACTTTTCTGTGTAGGACGTTCGCAAAGGCGCTGGATGGGCATCACCGGGAAAAGTTGGTCGATGGCCCAGGAATCTGGCAAACTTTGGAAAAGTGAGAAGTTGGCGTAGTAGAAGTCCACCATGTTATCGGAAACTTCTTTCAGGTCTTCCGGGATTTCGCTCATTTCGGCGATGCGGTGGGCGATGAGCTCCATGATATGCCAGTAGATAGCCTCACCTATGCCACGTTCACGCAGACTCACATTGCCGTAGGAAAATTGCATACTCAGAGTATCGCGGTAGTAATTGGCATCGTTGTAACATTCTTGGATATTTTTACGTGTGAGCATTCGGTAGGTTTCATCCAGCGCATGGAGTAGTTCGCTCGCATTTTCTGGCAGTTTAGGCAGAGTGGTGCCGTACCCTCGTGAGCTCATGACATCAAGTATATTGAACACCAAAACCGAATGGTAGGCTGATACAGCTCGGCCGGATTCCGTCACCAGCGTGGGGTGCGCTACACCGCAGCGTGTGCACATCTCGCCTACAATCTCTACTACGTCTCGCGCGTACTCCTCCACAGAATAGTTGCACGAAGAGTGGAAATTGGTCTGTGAACCGTCATAATCTACCGCCAATCCTCCGCCCATATCAAGCGTGCCCATGGGGGCCCCCTCGCGCACGAGGTCGATGTACATGCGGCATGCTTCGGAAAGGCCCTCTCGAATCACGGAAATATTGGGAATTTGGGAGCCTTGGTGGTAGTGGAGAACCTTCAGACAATGCAGTTTATCGACGGCTTTGAGATGATCTACCACATCGATAACCTGAGCCGTGTTCAGACCGAAGACAGATTTATCGCCTGCCGAGTCGCTCCAGTGGCCGGAACCCTTAGCGGAAAGACGGACACGCACACCCAAGTTTGGTTCGATACCCAGTTTTTCGGCTCGCCGCAGGATGGCAGGCAGTTCGTTGGGCATCTCAAGGATGAGATAAATGTTGAGCCCCATACGCTGTCCCATCAGTGCCAGGTCGATAAACTCATCATCTTTGTATCCGTTGCACATCAAGAAGGCTTCTTTGTCCTGCATGTATGCCATGGCAACAATGAGTTCCGGTTTTGAGCCGGCTTCCAAGCCGTAGTGGTAACGCGCGCCATAAGAAACAATTTCCTCAACAATGTGGCGTTGTTGGTTGACTTTAATAGGGTAAACTCCCCGGTAAACTCCTTGATAGTTGGCCTTTCGGATAGCGCCTGCAAAACTTTTGTTGAGTTCATCAAGACGGGCTCGCAACAGATCTCGAAAGCGCAATAAAATCGGTGCCGCTGTTCCACGATCTGCTAACTCGCGCATGATGCTTACCAGACTTACGTTGCGCATTTCACCATCGCTGTCCTGAAGTCTCACCGTCGTTTCACCATTTTTGGACACGGCGAAAAAGCCATTACTCCAATCCGGAACGCAGTACAGCTCCGCTGAATCAGCGGCAGTCCAATTTTTAACTTTGCGCCGTATGGGCTGAGATTTACGGTGTGGCATAAGGAAGCGGTGCTGGTGATGTCGTGCGCTATATACCATGTTCAAGGCTTGCATGCAAGACAAATCAGGGCGGTTTATGCTTGCTTCGGGGAGTATATTTTGCTACCATAAATGGGATGAGGAGAACCGTGCGAATTGTGGTGAGCGTGCTTTGTGCAGGGGTTGTAGGTTTGCCTTTGGCGGAAGGTGGACGCAATTCTGATTACTGGGCGCCGGAAAACATGGCGGCTCGGCAGTGCACCTCAGTGCATTTGCTGTATTTGCCGGTTGTACCGGGGCACACGGCGGCGTACCAGGAAGTCGTGGTAGAGAAGTCTGCACCTGGTACCTATTTTTCTTGCAATAATTTCTCCAATGGGTACATAGGGGTGCAAGAACTGGGACAAAAAGACGAGCAGGGTCACCCCTTGCGCGTGGCAATTTTTTCGGTGTGGGATGCAAAGGATACAGGAGATAACCCGCACGCTGCCCCTGAGGACGAGAGGGCTAAATTGGTTGCCTGCGGGAATGGCGTGGCGATAGAGCGTTTTGGCGGGGAAGGCACGGGCGGCAAGTCGATGCGTACGTTTGATTGGCGGGAGGGACAGGTGATTCGCACCTTGGTTGTAGAACGTAAAGACGGGGAAGATTTTCGGCGTATTGCCGGTTACATCTACAATCCGGAGGTTGGCAAGTGGGAGCTGTTGAGTTGCTGGCGAGTGCAGGCAGTTCGTCATGGGCTAGGGAAAAGCTGTGGTTTTGTGGAGGATTTCATGCGCAATGTGGAGTCCAAGGGCAATGAACGGCGCGCCTCTTTTGGACCGGTGTTTCGCTGGGATGGTGCCTCATGGCACCAAGCTACGCAATTCCGTTTTACCCGAGATTCAAATCCCAACAATAATATCAACTGTCGGATTAATCCACAGCGTGGCTATTTTTCATTGGCCACGGGTGGGGATATAGCGCCCGAAGAGGATTTTCTTCCTTTTGAGGTCAGGACGCTCGAGCCCTTGCCTCTTGCTCCAGAACCCGGCGAAGATGTGATGAGCATTATCCGCGACGAGCAGGCGGAACTAATCCACGCGGCAGACGGCATAGATGCGAAAGCGAATCCCATCAGTGCTGAGTACCGAGCGTCGGGGAGGTGAAAATCAAGCAAACATACGTTGCGAGCATTGTGGAGGGAGCGAATCGACGGGCTCCATTTATGGCTCAAGCCGTTTGAGTGGCTAGGAATGACTCAAGCTCATGCAGCGCTCGTCGTTGGGTCGGGCACGAGCGACGGCGCTTGCCCAACACTAAACTGCATTGGTGCGTTCCCGAAAAACGATAGGCAGTGAGCCCACGGCGCTTCAGGTCATCCATTTTGTGCTTCAATTCTGTGTAAAAGAAAAGCGGGAGGGGATTCTTGCCCGCCAACGTATCTAGGGGAATGGCTACGGGAGGGAATTGTTCCTGAAGGGCGTCCGCTACACGCGGTAGTCCAATTTCGCGCAGCACGCGACGCACTCGTCCAAAAAAGTAGCGCAGCGGTACCGTACGCAGTGGACAGTAATAGTCCATGTAGCTCAACACGCCTTGGGCCACCTCATGTTCGTATGGGATGAAAATACCTGCCTGGTCAGCTGCTTGGTGCAGCACGCGCTCCAGCCACTCGCAGTCGTAATCTGCGGTAATGCACTCCCCATGTTGCAGATAGGGATGTTTGGCAGCTGTTTTATTCATCCAAGTTTCAATTTACGTTGCAAGGGATCATTGGCACGTACACTTTCCAGTTTGCGTACGATCTCAATAAATTCCTCGGCATTCTGGTATTGTTTATATTTTGAAGAATAGCGGATGCAGGCTACAGGATCTATATTTTGCAGCTTTTCAACCACCTTCATGACAATGACGGCGGTCGGTACCTCGCGCACGTGGTCGCGATGGAGTTCAGCCACGAGTTCATCTGCGGCGTTGTCAAGCTGCTCCATACTTACAGGACGCTTCTCGCATGCTTCAATCATACCACGCAAGATTTTTTCGCGGTTGAGGACTTCGTGCACATTTGACCGCTTGACCACGCGTAGCTCGGTGCGCTCAAGTTGTTCGTAGGTGGTGTAACGATAGCCGCAGCGCAAACATTCGCGACGGCGGCGGATGCAAGTGCCTTCTCGGGACATGCGAGAATCAATGACCTTGTCATCCGTATAACCACATTGAATGCACTTCATGGCTTCATCCTACCACAACAGGTAGTATCGTCAAGGAAAAATTAGCGCTATATGTGCCATTTTTTGCCAAGTGTTGAATTGTGGGATGCCCGTCAATGAAAGTTTGTCCGTATATTCTTTGCATTTAAAGAAGAGCGAAATGAACAAAGGCTTTCAACCATCATTTTGCATGAGTTTACGGCATACGATTTTGAGGGATGTGAGTTGGGTGCAGGGGGAACTCTGCCATAGTCATGGAAGATATCTAGTTTTTGATTTGTCACATTTGATTTTACAATCTACATTGTGGCTTACCACATGTTGAAAAATCTTGCCAAGCAGAGACGGATGTGATACCATGGCGACGCGCGGAGGGCGCAGGTCCTGCCCGCAATATCTTAACCCAATATAGTACCATGCCAGTTCCAACCCAAGAACAGTACATCAAGATGCTCAACACGGCCAAGAAGGAGGGATACGCCTATCCTGCCGTGAATGTCACCACCATCGAAGTGATTAACGGGGCCTTGAAAGCCTTTGCCGAGGCCAAATCCGATGGTATCATTCAAATTTCGCTGGGCGGCGGTCAATTTGCCTCCGGCACAGCTGTAAAAGATTCTGCCACGGGAGCCATTGTACTCGCAGAGGCCGTGCATCGCTTGGCGGAGAAGTATGATGTGCTGGTGGCGCTGCATACGGATCACTGCCAGGCAGACAAGATCGACAGCTTCCTGCGCCCGCTGATTGCGGAATCCAAAAAGCGCATTGCAGCCGGCCAAGGCCCGCTGTTTAATTCTCACATGCTGGATGCCAGCGCCCTGCCTATGGCTCAGAATCTCGAAATCTCCAAGCAAATGCTCAAGGAGTGCGCCGAGGTGGGCATCGTGCTCGAAATTGAAATTGGCGTGGTTGGCGGCGAGGAAGACGGCGTGGACAACAGCGGGCAGCATGCCGCCAAGCTCTACACTTCGCCGGCGGATATGCTGCTCACTTACGAGACCCTGCATGGGCTGGGAGAGTTTATGTTGGCGGCAACTTTTGGCAATGTGCATGGCGTGTACAAGCCAGGCGCCGTGAAACTGGAACCCAAAATTTTGCGTGATGGTCAGAAAGCGGTGATGGATAAGCACGGCGAGGATATGCGCTTGGTGTTCCACGGTGGTTCCGGTTCTGATCTCTGTGACATTCGCGAGGCGATTTCTTACGGCGTGGTGAAGATGAACATCGACACCGATACCCAGTATGCCTTCTCCAAACCCATCGTGATGCATATGTGCCAAAATATTGATGGCATGCTCAAAATTGATGGTGAAGTAGGCAACAAGAAGGTGTACGATCCGCGCTCCTACCTCAAGAAGGGCGAGCAAGGCATCTGCGACCGCCTTAAGATTGCTACCTCCGATTTGCTCTCCGAGGGCAAGTCTCTTTTCGGAAAAATCTGACAGCAATTTGTAGTTTCCATTTCACTCCCGCTGGCGTCATTCCCACCGGCGGGAGTCGTGATCGGACAAAAATAGTGCACCGAAAAAAGAAAAGTGATCGGACATAATTAGCGCACCGAAGTGTTCCGCGA
>CANRNS010000080.1 GCA_947632055.1 uncultured Akkermansia sp. | reverse complement strand
AGCTCAAGCGAATCTATCAACTTGGGAATCGCCGTCACTTCATTGCTCTTCTGTTCAACTCGCGTTTGTCCCAACACTAGTCCGCTCTCGCTCTCGTACGCGCTCACCACGTGTACATTGTACTCTTTCCCGTACTTGCCCGCTCCACAGATCGTTTTGCCATCTATACTGATGTTTCTTTCTGCCGCCTGCTCTCCTGTTTCTTTTTCTCTCCTCTGCCTGAATTCTTCGATTAATTCTCGAAACATATCTTCAAATCCCTCTCTGCTCAACATCCGAAATACCCTCGCAAACGTGTCAGCCGATGGTATCCCTCCGGGCATTTCCAAATACTTGCTGAAGTACTTTGTGTGATGGCTTGCGAACTCTTGTATTTCTTCCCATGTTGACATACCCGCTACGACTGCCGCTATGACCATAAAAACGATGTCCGTCAACTTATGTATCTTTGCGTTGCCGGTTCTTGGGTCTTCCATCAGGCTGATTTTTGCAATGAGGTGGTGCATCCCTTCATCCTATCATATTTTGTATTTAATATCAATAATTTAAATAATTTATTGATGCTAAATTCCATACGTCCAATTCTCCTCCAGGTTTTCAAATGCGGTTGCCCTGACCTTGCGCACTGGTGACTTGACTTTCTAGTTTCGTGTGTTAGATTTGTCCTTGCTATGACAGATACTCAGTTCAACACACTCCATCAGGATCTCGTAAACATTGCTAATGCTATTGAGGATCTTAAGATTCATCAGGTTCAGCTGAAACTTATTGAACAGCGCTTGGGCATGATGCAAAATGATCTCTCGACTCTTGCAGACTCCTACGAACCACAGCGTTGAAGACCTCCGAACCGGCGATTAAGTAAAAGATTCCCTCGTCTCGCTTCGCGCGTCCGAGTGCGGTATACCCCGCCCCGAGCACCCTCTCAGGTCGGCGTGTGGTTGTTTACTCAATTCCATTCCGCAAGACATCATAGACGCTGTTCTCAAGCAACTCGTATCCCTCTTCCATGCTCAAGAGAATTGCATTCTTGAGCTCCTCTTCATTCCTCACCTCCTTTCTCCCATGACTGGTCTTGTGATTTCGTATCGTAAGAGCAAAACTCATCATTGATGGCGTTTAACTCAATCGTCATAGGGTGTTGATATCTGAAGTGAGCCTCCTTTAAGTGGTCGTTCTTGTACTCAAAATGCATTTTGTTCTCTTGGCTTATCTTTAGGAAAAAAAGCATGGCTCTATCTTACCACTGTGTTGATTTTTCTGCTCGACTTCTAAAGGTCGCCTGTGGTACCATTCCTAACGGATTGAGTCTGCACGTGTAGGTTCGATGCCGAAACATATCAAGATACTTGAGGAGCAATAAACAGGTCATGGCAATACCTCGCGGAGCAGATGTATTGGAGGAGTTCATCATGGAGTTTTCTCCTGAATTGATGAATACTCTTCTGAAGGATCATACCACGAGCAGACCGGAAACCCAGGTCAATATCTTCTGGGGGACGGATGATTACATGACTCTTGGTCCGGGCTACCAATACCATGATCCCATTCTTCCCAATCTCATCACGGGGGACAGAGGGCACGTGATCATGCCTCGCGTCCTGAAAGCTCGCGAAGCACAAGAGGAACGGATTCGCGAAATGGCAGAGGTCTTCACTCCGTCATGGGTGTGTAATTTGCAAAATAATCAGATTGACGAGATGTGGTTCGGGAGAAAAGACGTCTTCAACTACACGACCGATGATCGAACCTGGCAAGCGACAACAGAGAACATTCGCTTTCCGAGAGGGAAAACATGGAAAGACTATGTGCAAGACATTCGCATGGAAATAACCTGCGGCGAAGCCCCCTACATGACGAGCCGGTACGACACGACAACGGGCGAAGAAATCCCGGTCAAAGAACGTATCGGTATTCTCGACCGGAAACTGCGCGTCGTGAGTGAAAATACAGAGAAAAGCGGAGAATGGTTGAAATGGGCTCAAAAAGCTTATATGAGCATCTACGGATATGAATGGCAAGGCGATAATTTGCTGATTGCCCGGGAAAACCTTCTCATGACCTTTGTGGATTCATACAGAGAAAAATACGGACGGGATCCCCTGTTGAAATCTCTTCAATATATCGCCTACATCATATCATGGAATTTTTGGCAGATGGACGGACTCAAGGGCGTCGTGCCGGAAACTTGCGGAGTCAGAGCCTCAGATACCCCCGACCTCTTCGGACATATTGAAACAGTCTCGTGTCCGGGTTGCAAAAACAATGATCTGAAACGCCACAACGGAACCTACTGTATCATTCGCAACTGGAAAACAAAGGAAAAATTGCGCTACATCGACCTCTTCTCCCATTAAGAATATGCATCATACTTTTCAACCGCCTCGCACAAACCTCATCTACGTTTTCAGTATCAATGACGAACGCCACGCAGGCTGCGTCAAAGTGGGGATGACCTCCCTTGATGACGACGACGATATCGATGTTTTCTCGTTGAAGCCTCGGGCAAAATGTCTGGACGCTGCTGCACGAAAGCGAATCCAATCATACACGGGGACGTCAGCCATACCCTATGTCCTGCTTTACACAGAGGTAGCCTCATATGTCACCAAAAAAGGCATAGGATATTTCGAAGATCACGACGTTCACAAGGTTCTCAAACGCTCAGGCATTAAAAGAAAAGTATTTGATGACGCCGATCACATGGGAAGAGAATGGTTTGAGACAAGTGTTGAGACTGTAAAGCACGCAATCAAGGCTATTAAAGAAGGTCGCCAATCTCTCTTGCAGAACGAAGTTTTTACGACCACCGACCCCATCGTTTTTCGTCCTGAACAGGCGGATGCCATCCGTAAAACCATCAAACGTTTTAAAAAGGGAAATCAAATGTTGTGGTTTGCCAAGATGCGTTTCGGAAAAACATTATGTGCGCTTGAGGTTATCAAAGAAACGCGTTTACAAAAGACCCTCATTCTCACACATCGTCCCGTTGTTGATGAAGGCTGGTTCAACGATTTCAAAAAAATCTTCTACGATTCTCCTCAATACGAATATGGCTCCAGAATCAAGGGCGAAACCTTTGAGAACCTTATTCGACATCATCTCAAAGAGGATAAAAATATCGTCTATTTCGCCTCCATACAAGACCTACGAGGTTCGGAAACCGTCGGTGGCAATTTCAAAAAGAATGCGGAAATTTTTCAGACAGATTGGGATCTCATCATTATTGATGAAGCCCACGAAGGAACCCAAACCTCACTGGGCAAGTCGGTGACGGACAAGTTAATTAAGAAAGGAACCAAGGTGCTTCATCTTTCCGGCACCCCGTTTAACCTGCTGGACGGCTTCAACGAAGAGGAGGTATTCGTGTGGGACTATGTCATGGAACAGCGGGCTAAGCTTACGTGGGATGCCAATAATTTCGGAGATCCCAACCCATACGCCAATCTACCTAAACTGCACATATTCACCTACAATCTGGGGACACTTCTCAACGGTTACCGTGACGACACAATCGCTTTCAACTTCCGCGAATTTTTCCGGACCGACTCTCAAGGCAACTTCACACGTGAACGCGACATCCAGGCGTTCCTCGATCTGCTTACGAGGGAGGATGAGAAGAGTGAGTATCCGTTCTCTAATGAAAAATACAGGCAGATTTTCAGGCACACATTGTGGCTTGTTCCGGGGATCAATGCGGCGAAGGCTCTCAGCAAGCTGCTGCAAAATCACCATGTTTTCCGGAACTTCCAGATTGTCAATGTCGCCGGAGATGGAGACGAGGACGAGGAAAACGAAAAAGCTCTCGCCTTGGTTGAGAAGGCGATCGGTAAGAAACCGGAGGAAACTTACACAATCACCATTTCTTGTGGACGATTAACAACGGGTGTTACCGTCCCGGCGTGGACAGGCGTCTTTATGCTCGCCGGCAGTTATACGACATCTGCTTCCTCCTACATGCAAACCATTTTTCGTGTGCAATCTCCTGCCATCATCAATGGAAAAGTGAAGCAGGATTGTTACGTCTTTGACTTTGCCCCTGACCGTACACTTCAAGTCCTTGCGACCGTACCTAGAGCCTCGTCTGTTGCCGGAAAGAAAGATACCTCGACGAAGAAAGCTCTCGGGGATTTCCTCAACTTCTGTCCGGTGATCGCCATGATCGGGAGTGAAATGAGACCGCTCAACGTCAACCAAATGATGGAACAGCTCAAGAAAGCCTACGTCGAAAGAGTTGTTCGCAACGGTTTTGAGGATAGCAAACTCTACAATGATGAGCTCCTGCATCTGGACGATATCGCCATCAAGGATTTTCACGATTTGAAGGGCATCATCGGACAAACAAAAGCTATTGCAAGCTCCGGGGAAATACCCGTCAATACCCAGGGACTCACCGGAGAGGAAAAGGAAGAACGTGACGACTTGGAAAGGAAAAAGAAAAAGGAGGAGCTGAGCGAAGAAGAGAAAGAACGTCTCGCTGAACTCAATGAGAAGAAAAAAATACGTGAGAATGCGATTTCCATCCTGCGAGGCATTTCCATACGTATGCCCCTGCTCATCTATGGCACCAACGTGAAGGATGAAGACAAAGAGCTGACGATTGACAATTTTGCCTCTCTCATCGACACCCAATCATGGCATGAATTCATGCCGAAGGGAGTCACCAAAGCGATCTTCAGTAAATTCAAGAAATACTATGATCCCGAGATATTCGCCGCTGCAAGCAAACGCATACGTGCCATGACTCGGGCGGCCGACACCCTCACGATCGAGGATCGTATCTCACGTATAGCCACAATCTTCTCAACATTTAGAAATCCCGACAAGGAAACGGTCCTGACCTCCTGGCGTGTTGTCAATTTGCACATGGGCGATACTCTAGGCGGTTTCAATTTCTATGACGAAAAGTACGAGAACCAACTCGACTCCCCGAGGTTCATTGATCACGGTTCTATCACAACCGAAGTTTACAATGAAAATAGCCGCTTGCTGGAGATTAATTCCAAGACAGGACTCTACCCGCTCTATCTCGCGTACAATCTCTATCGCAAACGTCTTGAGGAGGAGATTGTGCCTCCGGAAAGTTTAGAGGGGCACCTTGCCCTGTGGGATGAGGTTGTGTCAAAAAAACTCTTCATTATCTGCAAGACTCCCATGGCGGAAAGAATTACACAGCGTACCCTCGCGGGATTCCGCAAGGTCTCACTTAATACAAAACACTTTGACAACTTGATTTCCATGATCGCTAAAACTCCCAACCAATTCGTCACAAAAATTACCAAACAAACTTGGAAAAAACAAGGTATGCAGACACCTGTCCGCTTCACCGCCGTTGTTGGCAACCCGCCTTACCAGGAAGTTGTTGCACAGAAAGAAACAAAAAATGGTCAGAAGGCGAGCGTAAACATATTTCACTACTTCCAAATGGCCGGAGAAAAACTCGGACGTTACACGTCATTCATCTACCCGGGGGCACGCTGGATTCACCGCGCGGGTAAAGGTTTAGATCAATTCGGGAAAGATCAGATCAATGATCCCCACCTCTACCAACTTGAGTTTTTCCCCAATTCTCAGGACATCTTTACCGAAGTCGCCTTGGCGGACGGACTGTCAATCGTTCTCAAGGATATGTCCAAAACACGTCCGGGTTTCCGATACATTTATAAGAAGAATGGAGAAGCTCTTGCGATCAATGCCGACAATCCGGGCGACTCTCTTTTCCCTCTGAATCCTCTGGACAACAACATCGTCAACCAACTGACTCTCGCCATTCAGCAATACGGCTGCCTTTGCGACTCTATTCTCTCCAGAAGTCTCTTTTCCATCGAGAGTGACTTTGCTGAAAAAAATCCGTCGCTTGTCAGAAAATATAAAAATGGGGACCACTTTGATCCAAAGACTGAAATTAAACTGCTCACCAACGATAAGGCCGGCAAAGCCGGTCGTGCCACATGGTTTATCACCAAGCGCGATGTCATCACAACGGGTCTCGATTACCTTGATCGATGGAAGGTTATTGTGTCCAGTGCCAATGCAGGAGGGCAAAAACGAGATAATCAAATAGCCGTTATCGACAATCTCAGTGCCTTCGGGCGAGCACGCGTCGCTCTCAAGACCTTCGCGACAGAAAAAGAAGCTCAAAATTTCTTCAAATACGCGACCAGCGAAATCATCCGCTTTGCTTTCCTCCTAACCGATGAGTCCCTTACCTCCCTCGCCAAAAAGGTACCCGACTTACAAGACTACTCGGACGCAAACGGTCTCATCGATTACAACGGCGACGTCGATTCCCAGCTATACGATTTCTTCAATCTGTCAGATAAAGATCGGGAATACGTGCGAGGAATACTCGATCATAGATCCAAGTAGGGCGGTCGCTGCAATAAAGTCAATTATACTATCCTTCAAAATATGGGAAAAGATATAAATGAAAAACCTTTTGATGACGGAACAAAGTTAAAGCTGGAAATCTTTCAAACTTGTTTCAAGGAATGGTTCCCTGTTTTAGTTCATAATCACGAAACTCGTGAAATTTTTATTGCCGATTTACTCGCTGGCAGTGGCACGGATCCTGATGGACTTCCTGGTTCTCCTTTATTAATCATCGAAGAAATTTGCAGACAAAAAGAAAGATGTTGTAAACAACTTGTAACCTATAATAAAATAGTAAACGTATACCTAAACGAAATTGACGAGCAGAAAACGGAGCAACTTAGACATAACGTTCAACAACATCTTGTGAGCTGTAAAGATAAATGCGGATACACAAATTGCCCTATTCATGTACATTATCGCAGTAAGGATGTGGATAAAATTATGCGAAACAATAGATTTCGAAATTACATGAGCGATTCCCACCGAGCCAAATTCATCATTCTTGATCAATATGGTTTCAAACATGTTGATGAAGAAGTGTTTAAATCACTCATTTCATATCCGAAAACAGATTTTATTTTCTTTATCGCATCTTCTTTCGTTCGTCGATTTGCTAAAAGTGAGGTGGTGAAGAAATATTTTCATTCCCATAAAATCAATTTTGACGAAAAACGACCGAAGGAGTGTCATCGCATCATAGTGGATTACTATAAAACCTTAATACCATCAGATAAAGATTATTTTATCCATGGGTTTACAATAAAAAAAGAAAGCAACTATTGGGGGCTTGTATTTGGGACTTCTCATATGTACGGAATGGAGAAATTTTTAAACACCTGTTGGAACATCGATAAAGATTCTGGCGAATCGAATTGCAACATAAACGATGATTTTCCTGAAGATTCACTACTTCGCTGGAACATCGAATCAAACAAGATCAATCAGATAAAGGAAGATATTGAAAAAGGTATCTTAAATCGGGAAATAAAAAACAGTGTAGAAGGGCTTAGTCTCACTTTGCATCTCGGAGGTCTACCTCGCTTTTTTCAAGAAACTGTTAAAAAGTTATCGGAAGAAGGCAAAATACAGATTGATCCTCCATCCGCAAAATTGAGTAAAGGGAAGGTACATCGAATGGAAAAATATAGCATCATAGTCAAATGAGGAGCACGAAGATAGAATGGACTCAACGTACGTGGAATCCTATTACTGGTTGCACAAAAGCGTCACCTGGATGTCGTAATTGTTACGCTGAAATAATGTCCTACCGCTTGCAAGCTATGGGAAATCCTAAATATGCGAATGGTTTTAGCCCCACGACACACCCAGAAGAATTGCAAATTCCTATCACATGGAAACAACCTGCTTTAATATTTGTTTGCTCAATGAGCGATCTTTTTCATAAATCGATACCCTTTGGTTTCATTGACCGAGTTTTTAAAACAATCCAAGCTACTCCACAACACACATATCAGGTATTAACAAAGCGCCCTGAGCGAATGTTTTTATATTTTCGACGGAGAAGTATTCCAGAAAATGTATGGTTGGGAGCAACTATAGAGGGTAGAGATCAAGTTAAACGTCTTGAATATTTGAAAAAAATTGCAGCGTGCACAAAATTCATTTCTTTTGAACCTCTCATATCGGATATAGGAAAGATCGACTTAAGTGGAATTGATTGGGTTATTGTGGGAGGAGAAAGTGGTCCTAAGGCGCGCCCCATGGAAAAAAAATGGGTTCTATCAATAAAACAACAAGCCCAGAAATTAAACATCCCATTCTTTTTTAAGCAATGGGGGACATGGGGAGCGGATAGAATAAGGAGAAATAAAAAAGCGAATGGGAGACTCCTCAATGGGAAAATGTACTCTGGAATGCCTAGGCAAATAATGTAATATACCTTCCTCTTAAAAGCGTATTGCTATACTTCCTTCCAGTTTCTGTAAGTTTAATTCAGATTCTGGATAACGACATCTAATGATACCGAGAGATTTTTGCCTTAATTAACGGGGAATTTCACTGCTAAGTCTTTCAGACGCGATAACCTAATGGACTCCCAGTTAGGCAATTCCTCTTTCACTGAAAATTTTTTATTACCTACGTAAAAAACACCATCATACCCAAGAAGGGAGAGCAACAATAATAAGCAATATTTTGACACAGAGATAACATGCTCCTCTATCTCTTCTCTTGATTTCTCTGAAAAATCTAATTCTCCCTCATGGATAAGAGGATTTCTATATGTTAACACAGCTTCAATATTATCTATATTGAAATATCCGGCATATTGGAAAATTATTTTGTTTCTTTTTAAATATGTGAAGTTTTCAGTCAGTTTTATGCAGAAATCGATATATTTTAATTCCTTTTCATGCGTTAATTGGCATTTGATATGCTGAAGTTTATCTTTAATTCTTTCTAAAACATTTTTCCCTTTTAAAGTGTAAAGTTTGTGTGGCGTCACACCAAAAATATTGTAAAAAAGCGATTGCGACAGACGATCTATCAATGTATATTCTATCAGTTCTTTCAACTCAGGAATGCAGGGTTCTTTGCCTCTCAAGTACCAAGTGATGTTCTTCATCCACCAATCCTTATTTTTCCCATATTCAGAGTACGCTAATTGAAGAAATTCGCTGGGAAAGAAATGATGATCGCTTTCATTCTCATATTCACATATTGTTGGACTCTTCCAGTTTGATGTACCCTTTATGTTCCTTTTTTTACTTAACAATTTGCACGTCTGCTCATCAATGATCCAAATTGAGTGGTATGGAACCCGCCGTAATGCCTCAAAAATAAAAGTCACCGAAGCCCGATGCCTCAAAATAAACGGTCACCCAACAGCATAGCATTTT
>CANRNS010000079.1 GCA_947632055.1 uncultured Akkermansia sp. | reverse complement strand
ACTCTAGCATGCTTTGAACTTCTTGGCACCCTTTTTTGTGCCAAGAACCTGTTGCATTTAATTTTGCAATCCACAAAGACGCGTTTTTTCACACTTTTGACTTGTCAAGGGCTGAAAAAGCTGTAAAATGCTGCTCGGTTCTGGGCATCGAGCTGTAGCGCAGTCTGGTAGCGCGCTTCGTTCGGGACGAAGAGGCCGCAGGTTCGAATCCTGTCAGCTCGACTTTGAGGAACGCCTGAGCCACGCAACAAACCTGCTCCTGCGAGAGCAGCGGGCGGATTGCGAAAACAACGCACCCGTCTCATGGAGCGCGCATCTGCTACACCCATGCTCTCCCGCTACCTGCAGTCCCTTACCTCAATCTCACACCCCAACATCCCAAGTTATGTCCGGTCACAATAAATGGTCAAAAATCAAATTCACCAAAGCAGCAGCCGATGCCAAGAAGGGCAAGATATTTGCCCGCTACTCACATGAGATTACCTTGGCAGCCAAAAGCGGCGGAGGGGATGTCGACACCAACCCACGGCTACGTGCCGCCATTGAGGGGGCCAAGGCTGTTTCCATGCCGAAAGATAACATTGACCGAGCTGTGAAGAAGGGAACCGGTGAATTGCAAGGCGCGACAATTCAGGAAGTCACCTATGAGGGCTACGGTCCTGCAGGCACCGCCATCATCGTGGAAGTGGCGACGGACAACACCAACCGCTGCTCCTCGGAAATTCGCACGATCTTCTCGCGCAACGGCGGCAACATGGGCACCCCGGGTTCGGTGGCATACCAATTCGACCGCAAGGGCGAAGTGCGCATCGTTGATGAAGGACTGAATGAAGATTCTGCCACTGAGCTGGCGCTCGATTGCGGGGCAGATGATGTGGAACCCGGCGAGAATGAAGGCGAATGGGTATTTACCTGCGGTCCCACCGAATTGCAATCCGTGCAGGAAGCCTTGAGCGGCGTTGGTAAAAACGTTACGGGCATCAAACTCATCTCCGTAGCGCAGAATACCACGGAAATTACCGATGTTGAAACCGCGCAAAAGGTGATGAAGCTGTATGATTTGCTGGATGATTACGATGACACGATGAACGTGTTTACCAATTTTGAAATACCCGATGATATTCTCGAACAGCTCCCCTAAGGCCTGTGCAGGAGTCCCGGCGGCAAACCGAACCATACACAAGTGACGATGAATACGGACAATCCCGTGCCTCCGAGGAACAATAAGTCGTGGCGACACCGCCCGGGAGCGCACAGTGAAGCTCCCGCTGGCAGTGACCCTAACTACCGACAACGTCCCCGCTCTCGTTTTAACATCGAAAGACGCTCACCCGACGACTTACGCAACAAACGCAACAATTTTCGCTGTCCTAAAAGTCGTTTTCAAAAGAATCGTTACGATTATCAAACGACTGGCGCTCAAGCAGAGCAAACACCCTCCCGAGCCTACGTTCCCGTGGGTGAACCAACCGAACTCGTCGGCCTCCTGGAGGTCACCAACAAGGGCTACGGCTTTGTGCGCGTACCGGACAATAATTGGGCCCCTTCTGCGGAGGCTGTCTATGTGCCAGCGGATATTATTGAAGAGCATCACCTGCGCCCCTTCGTGCAGGTCAAGGGCATGGCTCAGAAATACGAGCGCGGGCACCAACTCATCTCAGTGCTGGAAGTAAATGGCCAACCGCCGGAGATTGCCGCCAATAACCCACATTTTGATGATCTGAAGGCCGTTAACCCCACAGAGCGCATCAGCTTTGAAACAACGCCCGACCGCTACACCACGCGCACGCTTGACCTGGTAGCTCCCGTAGCACGCGGCCAACGCGGGCTTATCGTAGCACCGCCGCGCACGGGCAAGACGACGCTGCTGATGCATATTTCCGAGGCGGTTTTGGAGAAATACCGAGGTGAGATAACGCTGCTGGTGCTGCTCATCGATGAGCGTCCGGAAGAGGTGACGGAGTTTCGTCGCGCCCTGCCCGGTGTGGAAATCTACGCTTCCAGCAACGACAGCGGTGTGCGCGAACACTGCCGCATGGCGGAAATGTGCATTACCCGCGCCAAGCGACTTGTCGAGGCGGGGCAGCACGTACTCATCGTGCTGGATTCCATCACTCGCCTCACACGCGCCTACAACAATCTGGACAAGGGCAGCGGCAGGACGATGAGCGGCGGCATTGACGCACGTGCACTGGAAATGCCGCGCCGACTTTTCGCAGCTGCCCGCAACACTCGACAAGCGGGTTCACTCACCATCCTCGCTACGGCTCTCATCGAAACCAATAGCCGCATGGATGAACTCATTTTCCAGGAGTTCAAGGGCACCGGTAACATGGAGCTAGTCCTCAACCGCCGTATTGCAGAAATGTACATCTACCCGGCAGTGGATATTCTGAAGAGCGGCACCAGGCGGGAGGAACTCATCCTTCCGGAATGGATGCTCGAGAAGATTCACCTCATCCGCCGCGCTCTGGCCGGGCACAAACCGCCGGAAGCCATGGAACGCCTGCTCTACTTCATGAAGCGCTGTTCCAATAATGCGCAAATGCTCATGAATCTCAAAACGCGCTAAGCCGGAGTATGAGCAAATCGGAATAGGCGAGCCATTTCCGAAGGGTTGGAGCATCGGCGAAGTTCGTATTCGGCACGTGCAGGAAAATCGGCGTAGCAAAAAGCGAGATATTTTTTCATGCGGTTGCAGTGACCGGCAGGCGAGTAGCGTTGCAGAAAACGACCCGTTTCCTCCAGCAAGCTCATGTAGTAAAGCTGCATTTCTTCGAGAGTGGGGGCAGCGCCGCCGCGCAGCTGACGCAACAGGTACGGATTGCGAACCAAACCACGTCCCATCATAAGTCCGGCAGGACGCACGGTACGCAAGCAGTCCAGCGCCCTCTCCACACTGTGGATATCCCCATTGGCCCAAACCGGACACGATGCGCGCTGCACCGCAAGACGCACAGCGGCATAACACGGTTCTCCGGCATAAAGCTGCTTTCTCGTGCGAGCGTGCACGATGAGTGTGTCCGGATTCGAATCACACAGCACATCGAGCACGCGCGGGAACTCATCTGCACACTCCCAGCCGATGCGGCACTTCACGCTCCACATACCGGGAGAAAGATGAACGCGCAAAGCCTGCGAAATCTCACGCAACAACGGCAAGTTTCGCAAGAGGGCAGCGCCGGCGCCATGCCTATTCACAAGGGGTGAAGGACAACCTATATTCAGGTTGATGCCGGCAATGGGCAAGCGCAACAGAGCCTCCGCATCCCTCAGCAAGGACGAGGTGGAACTTCCCGCGAGCTGCGCCCACACGGGTCTCCCCGTAGGATTTTCCACGATGCAGCGCAGCGGTTGTTCCGCCATAGCGCAAGTCGTGCGGGTGCTGCGGAAATAAGGGGTCACCCATACATCCGGCAGGCAGTGAATGCGCGCGAGCACATGCATGAAAGCGAGATCAGTGACATCCTGCATGGGAGCAGCTGCCAACACAAAACGCGAGGGAAGCGCTGCCGAGCTGTCAGATTGCTCATTCATGGAGCAGCCATCAGCAAGACCGCAAAGGCAGCCAAAATCAGCGCGAAAATGCCATCCACCACGTGGACATGCCGCAAATAAGCCCTGCGCAACAGGGGCCACTGCAGCAGGGCGCTCCACAGCGCCCAACCGCTGAGGCTTGCCAAAAACAGACTGACAATGAGCGCCGGCACGTACCATTCCAATGAAGCATGATTGCGCAAGGCATCTGTGGTAAGCGCCAAGATAAAGAGCATGCACTTAGGATTAAGGATATTGCAAAGAAAACCGTTACGGACGAGAGTCAGGATGGGCTCGTACGTGACAGCACCAGGCTCCAAATGGGTCTGCGCGGTGGCGCCGAACTTCGGGAAGATGCGCCATGCGAGGTAAAGCAGCCAGCAAGCCGCACCCAGAACAAGCCAGCGGCTCCAACTTTGCTCCAACACCCAAGCCCCCAGCGTGCATGCTACGATACTCTGAATCAGGAAGCCCATATTGATGCCGAAAGCCACCGCCATGCCGCGTCGAAAGCCCTGCGCCAGCGACGTGCGGAAAACATAAAACACATCGGGGCCAGGACTGAGCTGCGAAAGCGCCAGTGTCCCGCAAACGGCTATGATGCTCACCATACTTTCGGCCATATCACGCCTCCCCTGCTTCTGCACGGCTCACTGCGGGCAAAGGATCCGCCACATTGCCAGGCAAGGGCGCTCGCCGCTGGCGGATATGTTCAGAAAGCTGGGGAGACTCAGCATACGCCCCGCGCAACATTTCCATTTTGGCATCCAAATCATCCGCATGATGCAGCACAAAAGCCTCCGGAGTTTTGGGCACCACGGGCGAACCGTACTCCAGCGAACCATGGTGAGACGCGACCAGGTGCAGCAAGTGCAGGCGCACTTGTTCTGTGGGCGGGCTGAGCTTTTCCCACTCTTTGCGACGCTGTTCCGTGCACACCCCTGCCCACAGCTTATTGATCACCTCGATGCCCAGTGAAATGTGTCCGAGAAGTTCTCCCGTATCGGTGTAGGACATGGTGAGACCGTGTTCAGCGTAGCCATTCTCCCACATCTTCCCGCAATCGTGGAAAAGAGCTCCGGTAAGCACGAGGTCTCGATTGATCCGGGGATAAACGTCACACAACGCATTGGCGGCACGCATCACTCCCGCCGTATGCTCCACCAAGCCTCCGCGGCGGGCGTGGTGGTACCCTCGAGCTGCCGCGGCGCGCCGAAATCGTTTCTCGTGCGCTTCCAACAACGCGTTGCACAGCGCAGCCATGCGCGGATCACGCACAGTTCCCGCCAATTTGAGGATTTGCTCCCAATCAGATTGCTGGCGTTCCTGCAATTCAACACTGCCAACGAGCATCGATTCCTCCTCATCTGGAGACAACGGACGAACAGATGCACCCGACACCTCGATACCGAACTGCGCATCAGACCATAATCCCTGTATGGCGAGACCACTCCCCGGCGCAGTCTGTTGAATCGACGGGTACCAAGGCACATCCTCCCACACTTTGAGCGAAAAGCTTGTCTCTGTGTCTGCCAACTGCACTTCCAAATAGGGTTTCCCATTTTTGGTGGTACGTGGGAGTTTCTGAACAACACATACCCGAACCGTGCCCCGCATCGGCTGACCGTCAGCCAACGCCGCCTTCATTTGCGCGATACTCTCCCATGTCATGCCGCCAGTCTACACCTCACCCGCGTACGAGTCAAGCTGTGGGAAACTTCCATCACGCCAACCGCATGAGAAAATGCGTTTGCCCCAGGCAGGTCAGCTTTCTTTTTCTCGAGCGGCAGCCTGTTCCGCCTCCAGCTTTTGGCGAAGCTTTTCGGGAAGTTTTACCTGGATGTGAATGTCGCGCAGCTGGGTGGGTTCAACCGGGGCCGGAGACTCGCTCATGAGATCCGCTCCACGGTTGTTCTTCGGGAAAGCAATCACCTCGCGGATGGATGCGCATTCGCCCAAAAGCATCACCACACGATCCAGTCCGAGAGCAAGACCACCGTGCGGCGGCGCTCCGAAGGAGAAGGCTGAAAGAAGATGGCCGAATTGTTCTTGAATCGTCGCCTCATCCAGCCCGAGCGCACGGAAGGTGGCATCTTGCAGGTCGCGCTCGTGGATGCGGATGGAACCGCCACCGAGCTCGTTGCCGTTGAGGATGATGTCGTAAGCCTCTGCGCAGAGATCCGTGGAAATCTCACCGCGCAGCACTTTGTCCACGTCCTCCGGAACGGGGCGCGTAAAGGGATGATGGATAGCGCAGAAGCGTCGAGTCTCTTCATCCCAGCCAAAGAGAGGGAAACGAGTGACCCAGAAGAGATCGACATCGTGGTTGTCCTTGAGCAATTCCATATACTCGGCGCACTCCAAACGCACGCGTCCAAGAATCGTGCAACTTGATTCCCACGGACCGGCGGCAAAGAAGATGCAATCGCCGTCCTCAATGTTGAGACGTTCCTTGAGGGCATTGATCTCGGCATCCGTGAGACGTTTGGTGATGGGGCTCTTCCAACCCTCACGATCATTCACGTCGCGCACCTTGATGTAAGCAAGCCCCTTGGCGCCGGCTTCCACAGCGGTCTGAGTGAGAGAATCCACCTGACCGACGGAAGGGGAAAAGTTTTTGGCATTGATGGCCTTCACCACGCCACCCGCCGCAATGGCGCCGGAGAAAACACGAAAGTCGCTCTTCGCAAAAATATCCGAGCAATCCGTGAGCTTCATCGCAAAGCGTCGATCCGGCTTGTCGGACCCGTATTGATCCATCGCATCATGCCAGCTGACGCGTTCAAACGGGATGCTGATTTCCTTACCAACCGCCTCGCGAAACACGCGCTGCAACATAGCCTCCACCCAACCGTAAATGTCCTCCGGGGTAATAAAAGACGCCTCAATATCAATCTGAGTAAACTCTGGCTGACGGTCCGCACGCAGGTCTTCATCGCGGAAGCAGCGCGCCACCTGAAAATACTTTTCCAAGCCCGCCACCATGAGGAGCTGCTTATACTGCTGGGGAGCTTGCGGCAACGCGTAAAAGGTACCCGGAGAAAGTCGGCTGGGAACAAGGAAATCGCGTGCACCTTCCGGGGTGCTCTTGGAAAGGATGGGGGTCTCGATCTCGAGGAAACCCTGCTCATCCAGATAATCACGCATCGTCTTGGTGATGCGATGGCGCAAAATCATGTTGCGCTGCATCTCAGGACGCCGCAGATCCAGGAAACGATACTTGAGTCGGATATCCTCATTGGCCACATGGCGATCCAGTTGGAAAGGCAGCACTGCCGCGCGGTTCAACACCGTCAACTCATCCGCCTCCACCTCAATCTCACCCGTTGCCAAATCGGGATTGGTCGCATCAATCTCATCCGTCTTCAAGCGCGCCACCACCTTGCCGCTCACCTGAATGACGGACTCCACGCGCAGCCCCTCCGCTATCTTCGCGAGCTCCGCATTGTTCTCCGGGTGAAACACCACCTGGGTCTTGCCCTCACGATCCCGCAGATCAATGAAAATGACACCGCCATGGTCGCGTACAGTATCCACCCAACCGACCAAAGTGACGCACTGGTTGATATGGGCGGGGCGGAGTTCATTGCAGGTATGGGTTCGATACGCGCTCATGGGTATATTTCTGAGAGCGCACAGTTTACGCGCGCGCAGCGGGATGTCAAGCCAAATCTGGTAGTGCACAAGGCAACGCATTAGAAAATGCGGTTGCCTATTTACGAATTGGGATTAGCGATTGATGATATGTTGATCATGTGAACATTGCGCATGCTTATTTGAAATGAGCCTCCTGAACCGACCGGGCAATTTTCTATTTTCGATCTGTCAAGATCTGTGCATTCGTCCTCGCAAAAATGGGTTCAATGAGTCCGGAGAAAATTTGATTGGGACACGTGTGGTCGCAAACGCACTCTCTCGAAAATTACAGGAAAGGCCAAGTATTGAAGCCGCACTGCGAGCCGACGAGAACGAATATCATTCCCAGCAGCATATAAAGAAGGAACGTGTTTGCACAGAAGATAAACCAACACATAACTTTCCCTGAACAATACGGTTTGCGCGGAATGGCATCCGGGAATTTTTCTGGCAATCGAGATGGGCACGGGAAGATGCCTCCGTTTATTAGCTCGAGAACACTACAGCGTTTACCGACGTGTAGAGTTCGTATTTGGGAATAGGGAACCACCGCCACCCAATCTGTCGAGCGAATGATCACGGCACGCTTGCGCAGCGAGTAATGACACGTAAGCGGAGTTTTCGAATAGTATTCTCTCCATGATATCAAGACGCCCCATGTTACAGAACTCCCTACGATCCAAGCAAGAGAGGAGATAATGAATGAACCTTTCGTTGCTAATTCGAGACCGAGCAGGCACAGCACGCTAAGGGCGTCAACGGTAAGGCCGGAAAGGATATTCGACAGGTGAATGGGAGGCAATTTCCCTTTCGTTGCGAGAGTCGGAATCTGCTCACCCTTATAGGTGAATTCATCGTATGGAATGGTCGTCTTCTCCGATGCAGCGTACCGTTCGATGCCTTTCCTCACTTCATCTACGATTTGTTTGGCATCTTGTTCGGCAATCTCGAAAGGAATAATGACTTCTGTCAATTTGCCCCTGCTCTTTCCCCTTTTCTTTGCCAAAACGATAAACGAGTCCCACAGCTTGGTGAGGCTTTCGTATGCTGAAAACAGGTAGAGAATACGAATCCCTTCTTTTTCTCGAGCCCCGAAAAACAAACCATCTCGCATGATGCCCATCTTTGTCTTTCCCCACAACACGTGCCTTCTGAGCCAATGGTAATGGTTCAAATCCTCCCGGAAAAGGACAAACAAACATGCGGTAAGGTAGATGAGCACCACCGCTGCCACCCATCCTCCTCGTCCGAAGAAATACGAAGCCAGAACAACCAACGCAAGCAGCAAAAAACCATATTTCCGCATGGCTACCCCCAATGAGACGCACAAATGTCGTGCCAGAGTACGTTTCAGCCTCTCTGCAACGCCCTCGTCGCACCTGATTTCGTATTCTTCCCTCATGCCTTCTCAATCATCTCGCGATTGTCGCGACCTTTCTTCCCTTGCGTGAAGCAATCGAAGCCATATCTTTGGTTGGAAAGACAACTCTTCACAGCATCCCATTCACAAGCCTGCTCCACTCATTTCCTGCCGTTGGGGTCATATGGGCGTTTAAAGGAATCGAGTTTGGGAAGCGGTTTTTTATACCTCTCTTGAGCGTCCGCTGGCAATGTTTGGAGCAACTGATCCACTCGCCTTGCAAAGTCAGCATCCTGTTCGGCGCGGGACTGCAGACTCCACTTGGCTGCCATGACGGGCAAGTCAATCTTCTTCTCTTGGAGCATTGACGTATCGTCGCGGTCACGATCATCCCTCTTTCCCCAGAAGCGCACGCCATGTTGCGGTGCGGTTTCACGGGAAGCGCAGCGCAGGAATGAAGCGAGGATCTTTGGATCGCGCGTAGCGTCATACGCCCCCCATGCCATGTCAAGTACGTGACCTTCCTCCGCACCGTTCTCCAGCGCCTCCAGGCGAGTGAAGTCAGGACGTTCCGTCGTCCGACTAATCCGCAAGCATCCCTTCATAGTGGGGTCGTAATCCAACGCTTCAAAAGCCTCCTTATTACTCTCCTCCGTGTTGGCAAGCCACTCAGCAATGCAGAGCATGTAGCAATGGATCCATTGACTGCCTTGCGAAAGCGAAGGACCGAGCAACGGGTAATTCGGTTCTTTTTCGGCTTTCTCCAACAACTCATGGAGACGTCCTTCGTGTTGCTGCAG
>CANRNS010000078.1 GCA_947632055.1 uncultured Akkermansia sp. | reverse complement strand
TAAAATGCTATGCTGTTGGGTGACCGTTTATTTTGAGGCATCGGGCTTCGGTGACTTTTATTTTTGAGGCATTACGCTTCCGATCCGACCAGGCAGTCCCATTTCCCACGCGAAGCGCGCCGAGAAAAAAACGTCAAAACAAAAGAAAACTCCCCGAGCGCCTCATGGGACGCAAATGACGCATCGGCTCCTTCAGAGGACTCGATGGCCGGGATATCTGGCCGACCTCCTCATCGCAGCTCAGAAAGCGGGCATCTCGCGCAGGGGCGGCGCCGGGTGATCGGCGGGTTGATCGGCATTCGGCCTGGCCTGGGGCGCTGGCGCAGGGGCGGGGGATGGGGAAGAGGGAGACTTAGGTTGCTGTTTATGCTCACTCTTCCAGTGATCCAGAGCCGTTTGAAGCTGCATATTCGGGTAGCCGCAATAGACCACGCGGGCGTGCTCATCGATCAGGACTGCATGCGGCAAATGCTGCACCCTGTACGCGCGCCCCGCCGTACCCTGCTCATCATCCATGTAGCATATCTCGATCCCATTGCTCTGCATCATACGCTGCCATTCTTCACGCTCGCCGTTCACCACCACCGGGCAAAGCGTCAAATCCGGGTATTGCCTCAAGAGGACAGCCTGCTTTTGCATGATCGACATACCCACATCCTCGGACGGATCCCAAAAGAAAATCAAATTCATCTTGCCCACCTCCGGGAAAAGGCATTCTTTGCCCTGCGGATCCGTCAACTTCATACGCGGCGGTATAGCCCCCTCCTCCAACTGCGTGATACGGTAGATCAACTCAGATGCCGCATCCGTCAGGCTCACCGCGCCAAACTTGGCATCCGGCGGAGCTAAATTGAGCGCCTGACGAATCAGGTATATCCGCTTGGCGCGCGCGCGTGCCAGTCCTCCCTCCCCCCCCGCCGTGGCCGGGTTCGCCAGCATCACACTCATGGCCAAGGCCGCTGCCGCACGCGCAGCCGGCGTCGTGTTGCGCTCATAGATTTTCTGCAACACCTCGTAGACGTCCGATCCGTTGTTTTCCGCCAATTTAGCGCAGGCCTCGCCAATCAACGGCGAACTGAAATGCCGGTACAAAACAGAATCCAACAAGGCCTTGGCATACATCGCCAATTTTTTGGGCGACTTTTCATACATCTTGGCCAGTGTTTCCGGACGATTCAAAAACCACACGACGGCCGGGGCTGCCCAAGCTTCATCAAATTCGTACGTGGGAACGACCGACTGTTCGGCACGCTCCCGCCCGTTGCGCGTCTGCGGTGTCTGTTCGCGCGTGCCAGTCTGCTTGCGTATCGCCTTCCACAGGACAGGCGCAACCTCATCGGCCGAGGGTTCTGGCACGGAATCCCGCTGCTCCTGCGTTGTAGCCTCACTGAGCACGGCTCTGTACTCGGCCTCTCTCTGCGCCCACATATCCAGCGCCGCTTTCATCTCCTGCTCACCAGCACGCAGTTCCGGCAACACAAGCGCCATCATCGACACCCACACAATGATTCGCATCTTCATGCCGACCATTATAATGCCTGTGCCTTCGTTCTTCAAGCGTGAAAAGGTGGCGTATTTGTTTCGTCTTGCGAGATCGGGGAGGATATGATATGCTGCAAACATGGCGAGCGAGCGAACGACATTTGTGTTTTTTGGAGGTGATGAAGGGGCCGCCGCCGCCGCCGCCGCAAAAACATATGAACAACTCGGCGCCGGAACTGATGGATGGGGAAATGAGGTGATTGACGGGGCAACTTCCACGGTAGACGAGGCTGTGCAAGTTCTCCGCCGCACGTGCGATGCCTTGCAAATGATCAGTATGTTTGGCGGACGCAAGGTTGTCTGGCTGCGAGGTGTCAGCTTTATGGCCGATACTCCCGGCGGCGCCCGCAGTGAGGATGTGCAGCGAGGTATTGATGAACTCCTTGATGTTCTGCAAAATATGCCGGCGGACACCTTTTTGGTGATGAGCGCGGCCGATGTGGACAAACGCCGCTCTTTCTTCAAAAAGCTCAGTTCTACAGCTGAGATGCAGGAGTTTGCAAGCATTGACATCACACGTGAGGGTTGGGAAGGCGAAGTAGCTGCCCTCACCTCAAAGTTGGCGCAGCCTCTCGGTCTTTGTTTTGAGGACGCTGCCATGGAGCTCTTTGTGCAGCGGGTGAATGAGAATACGCGCCAAATCTCCGGCGAACTCAACAAGCTGGATACTTACATGGGACCGGAACGCCGCACTGTCACCGAAGAAGATGTCCAAACCATGGTCCCCGTGTCGCGACACGGCGTCATCTTTGAAATTTCACGCGCCATTGAACGACGCAACAGTCAGCTGGCTATCCGCCTGCTCAATGAACAGCTGGCGCAGGGCGAACAGGCAATCACCATCATGCGCGCAGCTATTGTACCCACAGTGAGACGGCGATACAGCACACGCCTCCTGATGGATGAGTACGGATTAAATACGCAGCGCGGCTACCGCAGTTTTGAAAGTGCACTGAACGCCTTGCCGGAGGAAGCTCGCAAGCTGATTCCGCGAAAAAAAGACGGCAGCTTGAGCTGCTATGGCATCTTCACCACGGCAACTTCACTCAATAAACTCAGCCTCGCGCAAGCCAAGCAACAACTCTTTGCCTGCGCCAAAGCCGACCGTCGCCTCGTAAGCACCCAGGCAGACGTGCGCGATGTGCTGCACTCGCTCATCATGATTCTCACTGCCTGATGCCCGTGACCTCCCCCAAAAACGAAGTCTATGACGTACTGGTGGCAGGCGGCGGACACGCGGGGATTGAAGCTGCTCTCGCGGCCGCTCGCCTGGGTGGAAAAGTTGCCCTCCTGACGCAAAATTTGGACACGATTGGGCAGATGAGCTGCAACCCCGCAATAGGAGGACTTGCCAAGGGGCATATCGTGAGCGAGATTGACGCCCTGGGCGGCGCCATGGGACTTAATACGGATGCCACCGCAGTGCAGTTGCGCGTGCTCAATGCCTCTAAAGGCCCCAGTGTGCGCGCCCTGCGTGCCCAATGCGACAAATCAGCCTATCGCACGCGCATGAAGTGGGTATTGGAACGCACCGATGGACTGGATCTGCTACAGGGCGAGGCATGTGAAATCTGTGTGGAAGCCGGACGTGTGACAGGCATTGTAACCGACTGGGGACTGCGCCTTGAAGCTCGCAGAGTGGTGCTTTGCAGCGGCACCTTCATGCGCGGGTTGCTGCATGTGGGCGAGCAACATTTGCCGGGCGGACGACTGGGTTGTGCGCCCAGCGGCATTTCTGCATGCCTCGCTCAGCTGGGATTTCCCTTGCTGCGCTTCAAGACGGGAACCTCCCCGCGCCTGAAGGGATCAAGCATCGATTTTGCCGGGCTGGAGCTGCAGGATGGCGACCAACCGGCTCCCCTCTTCAGTCGCCGCTCGTGCCGAGTGCTGACGCGTCAGAATGAGCCGCACTGCACTCTCAATTTCTTTGCCGAGCCCGACTTTGTCTACCGACAGCTTCCCTGCGCCGTCACCTACACCAATCAAACTACGCACGATATCATACGCCGCAACTTGCAACGCAGTCCGCTCTTTGCCGGCATCATCAAGGGTGTGGGTCCGCGCTACTGCCCAAGCATCGAAGACAAAGTAGTGCGGTTTGCCGATAAAGAGCGACATCAAATCTTTGTGGAACCCGAAGGGCGCAGCACGGAGGAGTATTACCTCAACGGGCTCTCCACCAGCTTGCCCTTCGATGTACAAGAACGTATTGTACACAGCATCCCCGGGCTGGAACACGCTCAAATAATCCGCCCGGGCTATGCCGTGGAGTACGACTTTGTGCCGCCCACCGAACTGCTGCCTACCTTGGAAACTAAACGGGTGTACGGTCTCTTCTTCGCGGGTCAAATCAACGGCACAAGCGGCTACGAAGAAGCCGCCGGTCAAGGTTTGCTTGCCGGGGCCAATGCGATGCTCAGCCTGCGTGGGAAGGAGCCTGTTGTCCTGCGGCGTGACGAGGCCTATCTGGGCGTTATGGTGGACGACCTGGTCACGCGCGGGGTAGACGAACCATACCGTCTTTTCACCAGCCGGGCGGAAATGCGCCTGCTCCTGAGGCAAGATAATGCGGATCTGCGCCTCAGCGGCATAGCGGCGCGCGCCGGGCTCATCGATGCCGAAACCGCCCAGCGCGCTGAAGCACGTCAACGAGCCATCACGCAGGGCATCGAATACTGCCGCGCCACAAAATGGCAGGACATCACCCTGGAGCATTGGCTGCGCCGTCCCGAAAATACAATAGCCATGCTGCCCCATGACCTGCTTCCCCACGCACACGACACCGAGCTGTGGCAAGCCGTGACCACGGAAATTACCTATGCCGGGCACATTGAGCGCATGCGCACTGCAGCAGTGCACTTGCGTAAACAGGAGAATAAAAAAATCCCGCAGGATCTCGACTACTCCGCCATCACAGCATTGAAAACGGAGGCTCGACAACGCTTGGAGCGCGTGCGCCCCGCTACGCTGGGACAGGCCGCACGCATACCGGGCATTACCCCGGCAGATTTAGCGCTGCTGCTGGTGTGGTGCAAGCGGCGGGAAGCCGAGCGATCTGGGACACGCGGTTCGCGCATCACGGGGTCGGCCCCGGTTGCGCCGCACGGAGAGCCGCCTGCTTCGCCCTGAGTTCCTTCAATTTCTCAGCGTATTGAGTTTGGTTTTTCTCAGTTTGCATGAGCTTTTCGTAAAGTTCCTCAGCGCGCTTGAGCCATTGACCCGCCTGCTTTTGATCACCACCGCTGCTCAGCAGCTGCTCCGCAGAACTCACCAGCGAATCCGCGTAGAGCACCTGCATGGCTGTATTGCTCGGGCTGGCGTGCAGCAACTGCTCCGCCAAGCGCCGGTAGTGGGTGTACTCCGTGGCGGCTTTTTCTGCAAAATAGGCCGAACGGCTGTGCGCCTTCGCCAACCCTCGCCAGGCAAAAGCTTCCAGCTCGGCGTAATCCATGTTGTCCGGAGCCGTGCGGCGCAGCAATTCTACTTTGCGCATGATTGTCCTGCAATACGATTCAGCGAGATTGGGTTGTTCATTTCGCAGCAAGATATCCACCATGCTGGATAATGCGCGGCATAGCATGAAGGGGTACTCTGTCTGCTTTTCATCTTGGGTTTCAAGGTAGGAAACCAGGTTGTTGTGCTTGTGAAAAGCCTCCAAAGCGAGTTCATCGTAACGCTTGCGCTCTTCGGGGGGAGAGGAATCGCCGATGCGGCAGTACAAATTGGCAAGGGCGTACAGAGTAAGCGAAAGTCCTTTTTTGAATGAAAGACGGTACGGATGCTCCGTCGCAAGCGCGCTGAAAATCTGCTTCGCCTCGCCGAGCATTTTGTCCGCCTCATGGACTTCCTTCTGCTCAGTGGCAAAGCGAGCCTGGTACAGCAAAGCATAACCAAGTCCATAGCGGGCTTTCACATGGTCCGGGTAACTGGTGAGCAGGTCGCGATAGAGGGACAGCATCTCATCCAATGCAGCCTTGTATGCGCCGTTGTTTCCCTCAATACGAGCGAGCAAGGCCTGCTCGCCGAGAGCCTGCCCCAGCGCACAACGAAACTCCGGATTGTACGGTGCCTTGGCGCTCAGCTCGCGCAGTATACGCGTGCTTTCCGAAAGCAACTGACGCACCTTGTCCGTCTGGTTGCGGCTGCGGGCTACCTCCACTCGATTCAACAACACACATGCCAAATCATACCGATAGCTCACAGTATCTCGATGCCGTTTGTAGAGTTGGCGGAAGTAGCCTTCGGCATTGGAGAGATCCGAATCCGCATCCTTCAGCATGCCCTGCTGCAGGCGCAGAGCGCCGAGATTACGCCAGGAGGCCGCCAGCGAGCGCGTCAAGTTTTCATCGCGTCCACCCGGGGGCTTGCCCATGTTGTTCAGGTAGGCGTTCAAATGGTCGCTCAAGATGCCTTGCAAATGAGTAGACGCCGGAATATCGGTGATTTCCTGATTGAAATCGTTGAGCAGACGTTCTGTAAAATGAGCGCTATTATCGTAAGCGCGAATGGCCTCACGGCGTTCCCAGAGCGCCCACGAGCTGATGCCAATGAGAATTGCCAGCACCACCATTGAGATGTACAGGGAAAAGCGGAATCGACGCTTCTTCTCCGGCTCCGTCGGCACGACTCCCTCGCCAATGGCAATGCGCCAAGCGGCCGCATTTTGCCAGCGATCCTGCACCTTGAGCTCAAGGGCGCGATCAATAGCCCGCAAAAACGCCGCCCCGTATAGCGCCTCTAAATCCGCGCGCCCCGCCAGAGGCGTGTAGGGGTCCGTGGCTGCTACCATGCGCAAATCCGAACGTGGAGGAAACAACCGAGTGATGAGAAAATAAAAGCACGCTCCAAGTGCGTACAAATCCGTCCACGGTCCAAGCTGTGCGCTCATCTCTTCGTCCGTGGAAGAATTCGTCTGCTCGGGTGCGGCAAAATCTGGCGTAAATACGTTGGTGAACACCTTGCCCGGCTGGAGCTGACGCGCCGACCCGAAGTCCAGCAAAATCGTGGACCCCTCATCTGTCACCAGAATGTTATCCGGCTTGATGTCACGGTGAACAATGCGGTGCTGGCGCAGGTAATCGAGGATGGAAAGCATGCTGAGCAGGAGGCGACGGTTATGGCGTGCCTGCTGAGATTGCTGATCAAAACTCAGGGATGCCTGTTCGGGCACCGACATGGGCGTGCCTTTCATGAAGGGCATCACATAGTAAGCCGTGCCGTTAGCCTCAAATGCATTGAGAATGGGGACAATGCCGGGATGGGAGATACCCATCAGCACACTCACCTCCTGCAAAAACTCATCGACAGTCGCCTTGAAACGTTCCTCCTTTTCCGGAGAGGAATGCACCACGTAAGTGCCATTAATTTCACGCGCAGCAAGCCCCTCGGGCATATGCTCTTTGATGGCTACCGTTGTGCCATCCTCCACGTTGGTAGCAACATAGACAACACCAAAGCCCCCGATACCGATTTTTTCCGTAATGGAATATTTGCCCACTCGAGTGCCCGGCGGCAGGGGCGTGCGCGCGTCTTGAGCCGCATTGCCAGCGCCCATACCGCTGGTGGCCGATACACTGGCTGAATGCAGGCGACTGCGGGCTTCCACCGGACGAGTTGGAGAGGCGGGCAGAACGGTCACTGCCGACGCAACAAGCCTTGCCTCGCTCACCGTCTGAGAAGCGTGCAGAGTGGAAACGGGAGTCACCGGAGTCTTCTCCATGTCACCAACCATGGCGGGGGACGACACCGACGGCACGGAAGAGAGAGGAAGAGGTGAAACCGGAGTTTCCGCCTGAACCGGCACAGGCGGCGGCACCATGCCCTCCGGCATGGAAGACGGTATACCGGGCGCGGTTGCAGGTTGCTCGAGGGATTCAGTCAGATCAGATTCTTGCATAGGGTGATCGTATTCGCTTGGTTATCGGTAAAATCGTAGGAGCTTTCATCCATCGCAGGAACGGAAACTTGCTCCAGCAGATTGCAACGCGGGGCAGGAAAACGCAAGAGCATTTCCACGCGCTGCCTGGTGCAACTGAAGTCCAGGTGCACGGACGTAGAAGCGGGCAATGCACACAACAGGGCACGCAGAGTATCCTGAACGGCTACAATGTCCACAGGCGCCGTCAGGAAATCTTCCATGGGCTGTGCGACATGGGATACGACTTCCTCCGCCTGCTCCGCTACAAAATCGAGGGAAATCTCTTTGGTGGGCTCACCCAGATAATCCAGCGCCAACATCGTCACATCCCTCTCCATGCGAACACCATCCAGATACTGACGCAGAGAGGAGCGAACCATCTGAAGCACATCCGTCACAGTGGGCGCATCTTCACTCAAGACGTCCTTCAGACGAGTCTCGCTAAATGGGATATTGTTCGTATTGGTGGCATGGAGCACTCCTTCCGTGTGCAAGAACAATCGATCGCCCGGAACGAGCTGCTTGATTTGCGTATGAAATGGCACGTTCGGTTTATCGCCGAGAACACCATCAGCGCTTGTTGTAAGCACGCGGTATTCGTCGTCTCCCGTTCGGAGCAAACTGCGCAACTGGCCGGCATTCACGAACTCCAAGCGCCCGGTGGTGATATCGAGAGTCCCGTAGAAGAGCGTCATATGAATACCTGTTTTATTCCCTTGGCAAAGCTCAGTATTCGCCTCGGCAACGATCGATGCGGGTGAGCCGCCGGAACGCGTCAACCCACGAATAATCGTCACGGCTCGCATCATGAAGAGTGCGGCAGCAATGCCGGAAGCATCCACATCTGCCACCAGGAAATGCAGGTGCCCCTCATCTGGCATGGAGAAATCATAAAAGTCGCCACCCACTTCATTCGCCTGAATGCAGGTAGCGTACAAATCAAACTGGTCCACATTCGGGAATGCGGGGAATCTGTTGGGGAGGACAGTATTCTGAATGGTGCGGGCGAGTTCGAGATCGCGCTTGACGTGGGATTGCCGTTCCTCGCCCACACTGCGCAAAGAATCCACCATAAAGTTGATGCCATGGGAGAGACGTACGAACTCCGGGCAGGTCGTCACATCCACCCGACGCTCCAAATCGCCCTCCGTGATCTCCATGAGAGTCTCATTGACTTGTGAAATTCCACGCAGCACAATGCGTTGCAACAACCAGCTCACAACGCCAAAAATGAGCAAGAAAAACACCAGGTTGCTCGATATCATCACCTTCACCGTACGCCAACCGGCGCCGTACACCTCCTTCGCCGGCAGCACTCCCACCATGCGGTATCCATTCGCATCTACCGCATAAGCGTAGTAATCCACGCCGTCCGCCTGCATTTTATTGACCCGTCCAGGCTCAAGAGCCAGCAACTCGGTCTCCGAAACGGCAGGGCGCTCGCGCGTGAGGCATACCCCACGACGGAATACGACAATGAGCCCGCCACTGCCAAGCCGCAGCCTCACAGGAGAACCATCCAGAGAAGCTTCAGCGCGCGCTTGTTGTTCCGTGCGCGTTCGGAAGCCGAGCCTTACGCGACCGGGGCGATCCAAACGTTTAACATTGGCAAATTGCATACTCTCGCGCGTCAGGCCGCTCCCCTCGGTGAGCACCTCATCCCCACGTTCACTCAACGTGACAATGGGGATCATATTTTCCCCTTCTGCCAAATTGCGACCCACCAGACTGGGCGGAACGGCAGCTTCGATGATGCCGTTCGCATCCGTAATGGCAATTTGTTCGGCCCCGAGTCGGTTGCAAATGCCCTGCAACTCCTCTTGTCCGCGAAGCAGCTCGGGGTTGAGCTTGATGATTTCCGCCAAGGCATTGGCGCGATCCGTGGTACTCGTGTCATTCACACGATTGAGGAATCCGACCGCCCGCTCCACATGCAGCATGAAGTCAAGCATGTCGTTGAGGCGCGTCTTGATCATCTGCTCGGCCCTGTCTTCCAAACGCGATGAAAATTGAAAATACACCAGCCCTGCCGTCAACATAAATGCGACAAAAATATAAGCGGACAATCTGAGGAGAAACTGGCGACGCATGCCGATGGAAAACCCGCATTAGTATACGGTTTTTCGGGCCAAAATCAAGCCTCATCTCACGCCCTTATCCAAGTCGCGCATTGCCTCAAAAATAAAGTCACCGAAGGGTCGCCAAAAACGGGAAAAGAGAATTTCCTGAATGCTTGATGCCTC
>CANRNS010000077.1 GCA_947632055.1 uncultured Akkermansia sp. | reverse complement strand
GACTTCAACTTTTTCTGTCATCTGTTGCATTTAATCTTGCAATCCACAATCTGTTGCATTTAATCTTGCAATCCACAAATGGATGAAATTTTTTTAGTCGTTCTGAAATAACAGCGAGGTGATTTGCATAAAATCTTGCGAAAGAGGGATGAATCTGTTACACTCGCGCGCATGGGAATTTGGGGATCGCCTACACTGGTCTTGTTTGCAGTGCTTTTTGTCGGTTTGGCCTGCGGTCATTTGAGCATAAAAGGAGTAAGTTTAGGAAGTTCCGGGGTGCTCTTTGCCGCATTGTTGGCCGGACATTTCGGGCTGCAGGTGCCGGATGGTATAGCAGACGTCGGAACGGCCCTTTTTGTGTACTGTGTGGGACTAGGTGTGGGCAACCGATTCTTTGATTCGCTGAAGAGCCGTGGAAAATACCTCATCATTCTGGCGGTGCTGGTCGTGGGCGTAGCTTGGCTGACGGCTTGGGGGCTGGGGAGTCTTCTCGATATGGACTCCGGCACAGTTGCCGGGCTTTTTGCCGGCGCTTGCACCAGCACGCCGGCGCTTGCCGCCGCCATCGAATCGTCGGGAGTCCTCTCCACCGGCGTGAATATTGGCTACGCTGTGGCGTACCCGTTCGGCGTTATCGGGGTCGTCCTCTTCGTGCAGCTTTTGCCGCGCATGCTGCGTCAGAATTTGGATGACAGCTCGGGGAAGGTGGCCGAGGCTGAGGACAAGCACACCATTATTTCCCGTGTGGTGCAGGTGACCAACCCAGAACTCATCGGCTGCGCCATCGGTTCGTTTTGCGGGGAGAAAAATCTGCGTTGCCGCATCACCCGCATTGCACGCGACGGAGCGCTTATGCCTCTGCAGAAAGACGATGCTTTTACGGAGAATGGAGAGATTCTTCTCGTTGGTGAGCGCGAGGATTTGGAGCGTGAGATGCCGTGTTTTGGCCATGTACGTACCCATGGACATCGCCCGCGTTTCTTCACGGATGAGCGCGCGGAGCTGATTGTGCTTTCGCGTGCCATGTGCAACAAAACCCTGCGGGAGCTTGATACTCTCGGACAATATGGCATCGTCGTCTCACGCATCACGCGTCTTGGCCTCACCTTCATTCCGACGGCCGATACGGAAGTCCAACGTAACGATGTGCTGCGCGTGGTCGGTTTGCCGGAGGCTATCGAGTCCTTCCGTCGCGAGTGCGGGCACCGCAGCACAGCGCTTAACACAGCCGATATTCTCTCTCTGATGGGTGGGCTTATGCTGGGTGTGCTGCTCGGGAAAATGCAGTTCAGCTTTGGCGGAGGTTCCTTTTCGCTGGGTATAGCGGGAGGGCCCCTCGTGGTGGCTTTGATTCTCGGTCATTATGGAAAGCTTGGTCCTATTGTCGGCTATATTCCACGTCCCACTCGCGTGCTGCTCATGGAGTTCGGTCTGGTGCTCTTCCTGGCCGGGGCCGGGGTGAAAGGTGGCGCCTCGCTGGTAGAAACCTTGCGTGCCAACGGCCTCTCCATGTTCCTGGTAGGCAGTGCTGTCACGCTTGTGCCCATGGTTGTTTCCTATGTCGTGGCACGTCGGGTGATGCGCATGAGCCTGGCGGAGACACTCGGCGGCATTTGCGGGAGTATGACCTCTACACCTGCGCTCGGAGCCATCACCGCAAAAACGGATTGCCAGGAACCTGTCATTGCCTATTCAACGGCCTATCCGGCTGCGCTTATTCTGATGACCGTGCTCGCCAAATTGCTCTGTGATTTAATCTAGCGAGCCCACGTGCGGAAAATGTCCACGCGCATGCAAGTAAAACTTGCAAAAGCGAATGAAATGTAGTAGCCTTTGCGCGGGCAAGATGCAAAGCGCCTCGCGCCCCCGTCATGCAAAGAAACGGGTGGACAGGTTGCTTCATCTTCGTCTGTTTAACTGCTACCGATACTATGACCACAAATCAGAAAAGTCTCCTCAAGATAGCCATTGTGCTCATCATCAGTTTGTCGATGTTGTTTGTTCCCTTTGAAGCGCTTGGCGCACCGATCAATCCGGTTCAGGCGCGCGTGGTGGCGCTCTTTCTCTTTGCTGCACTGATGTGGATATTGGAGCCGATTCCGATTTGGACCACGTCCACGCTCGTCATTGCCATGGCCTTGCTCGGCATCTCCAACCAGTCCCTTACCTTCCTGCGCCCGGATCGTTATGACAAAACCGAGGTGAGCGCTATCGTGCAGGATGCCATCGGCGTCGGTGGCGCAGTAAGCCCCGAACTTGTGCGCCAAATCCAGGATTCCGTGAATACGCGCCTCACAAAAAAGCCCACCGTCAATGAGCAGGAAGTGCGCATGACCCTCGGCTTCCAGATCATGGATTCCAGCGAAAAGGCTGAAAAGAGCAACGACTTGGCGGCTGCTCAGCAGCTTCGGGACGCCCACCACCGCCTTTATTCCCCGGAAATTTCCGCACGTATCCACAGCCTCAAGTTCGTGAACTTGATGCAGCAGAAAACGACGATGGCGACTTTTGCGGATCCGATCATCATCCTGTTTTTGGGAGGCTTTTTCCTGGCGGCGGCAGCAACGAAGTATCGCTTGGACATCAATTTGGCGCGGGTGATGCTGCGGCCGTTTGGCACGAATCCGAAGTTTGTGATGCTTGGCTTGATGGTCGTGACAGCGCTCTTCTCGATGTTCATGAGCAACACGGCGACGGCGGCGATGATGCTTGCCATCCTCACGCCGGTGCTTTCTCTCTTCGGACCCAATGATCGCGGGCGTGCGGCGTTTGCGCTGTGCATTCCCGTAGCGGCAAACATTGGGGGCATCGGCACTCCCATCGGCACGCCGCCCAACGCCATTGCTTTGAAAGCCATGCAGGATATGGGACTCTCCATCACGTTCGGTAAGTGGATGCTTTTCGGTGTGCCGTTTGTCATCGTGATGCTGCTGGTAGGATGGTTGATCTTGGTCAAGATGTTCCCCATCCAGCAGAAGGAACTCAAACTCGAGGTGGGGGGCAGCTTCCTCAAGACACCGAAAGCCATCGTGGTTTATGTCACTTTTGCCGTCACCATCGCCCTGTGGTGCTTCAGCGAGAACTTCAAGCTTGGACTGGATTCCAACACGATAGCCATCATTCCCATCGCCGTATTCGCAGCGACCAAAGTCATCACCAAAGATGATCTGAAATCGATGAGCTGGGATGTGCTTTGGCTCGTGGCCGGTGGTTTCGCTTTGGGTGTTGCGCTGCAGGAAACCGGTCTGGCGAAGGACATGATTGACGCCATTCCCTTCGGCACGTGGAATCCTACGGTGCTGATGATCGGTGCGGGCTTCATCTGCCTTTTCATGGCCACGTTCATGAGCCACACGGCTACGGCTTCCTTGCTTATGCCGATATTGGCCGGGGTGGCCGGAGCTATGGTGCAGTCTCACAGCATGGATGGAGCCGGCGCTATCGGTTTGCTCTGTTCCATCGCCTTCGCTTCATCGCTGGGCATGGCTCTGCCGATTTCCACGCCGCCCAATGCGCTCGCCTACGCCACCGGCCTGGTGGAGCAAAAGGGCATGGCCATATCCGGCACCATTCTCTGCCTGCTCGGCTTGTTCCTTACCTTTGTACTCATGTATTTCCTACAGAGCATCGGTTTCTTTGCCATGTAATTCCGCTTCATGATTACCCTGCCGGATCACATCATGCGCCCGCTCAAGCGGGTTAACCGGGTCTACTTCACAGATCCGGATCGCATTCTCGCTGTTCCGGCGGGTGGAGATCTCGTGCGGCAGAATGAAGAGTGCCATCGCCTTTTCCTCGTCCTCAGAGGCAATTTTGTAGCTTACAGACGTTCCGAAACCTTCGAGGGTTCGCATCTCCCTGCCGAAACGCAGGTGCGCGGTCAGGAGGTCTTTCGCGCTGAACCCCGTTCCTACGTGTGCGTCCAGTCCTTCTTCTCGCGCTCATACCACAGTAGCTATCACATTGTTGCGCTCGAGGATGCGGAGGTTGCCTACATCGACGACAATACGCCTGCCATAGAGCCGGAGCTCTATGGTTCACTCGAGCAACAATTCATTCCTGTGCTCGTGCACGAGCTCGCTGCGCGTAATTTCCGCATCTTCACCCACGTGTCGGAGAAGGAGGAGGCGGTTCGCCTGCTGCAGCGCGCAGAGATGGCCGCCACTCTCAGCCAGCTTTCCGCCGGCATTGCTCATGAACTCAACAATGCCGTGGGCGTCATCTCCCGTCGCGCTGACTTTGTTGCCGATCATCTCTCTGAGTTCCTGAATGAGGAGGCTCCTCAGAATGCCGAGCTCTTCCGCTTGGGGTACGAGGATGATTCCTTTGTGGCGGCTTCCGACCTCCGCGCGCGCGCTCGCGAGTTTGAGCGCGAATGGGGTCTGTCGCAGGAAGCCGCAAAGGTGTTGGCTCACGTGGTGCATGGAGAAGATGAACTGGCGCAGCGCGGCGCGTCATTTGTGAAGCATGTGGGAAAGAATTATCGCTTTTGGGAGCTTGGACACGACTTGCGCGATTTGCAAATCGCCGCCCGCCATGCTTCGGGTATTGTGCGTGCGGTGAAGCTCCTCGGGGGTGGCAGCAGCAGCCGGACGGAGGGGGTGAACGTGAACCAGTCCGTGAAGGATGCGCTCAGCTTGCTTACCAATCGCATCAAGAACATGCGCGTGTTCACTCAGTTCGGTGAGACGCCTGCTATTTTTGCCGATCTCACCGAGCTTGTGCAGATTTGGACCAATATCATCAAAAATGCGTGTGATGCGATGGAACACGCCGCTACTCCGCAGCCGGAAATCAGCATTACCACTTCCCATATCCATGCGGATGGTTTGCAACTGCTGCCTGCCGAGTACGTGGCTGTCACCATTTCCAACAACGGTCCGCCTATCCCGGAGGAAATACGTGACAAAATTTTTCAACCAAGTTTTACGACAAAGAAACTCGGCCTGGACTTCGGTCTCGGTCTCGGTCTCTCCATTGTCCGCCGTCTGGTCGATAGCTACGGCGGTACCATTGAACTTCACAGCTCCAATTCTATCACTTCATTCACCGTTAACTTACCTACCACACAAATCCATGGATAAAATTCATATCATCTGTGTCGATGACCAGCCCGAAGTGCTGGATTCCGTCATGAGGGATCTGCGCCCTCTTTCCGAGTACGTTCGCCTGGAGGATGCCTCCGGTACGACAGACTGCCTGCGCCTGATGGATCAGGTTGACGCCGAGGGCGGGCATATCGCCGTGGTCATTTCTGACCAGGTGATGCCCGGTGAAACCGGCACGGATCTCTTGGGCAAGGTGGCCAAAGATCGCCGATTCCGCCACACGCGCAAGGTTTTGCTCACTGGTCAAGCGACGCATGCCGATACCATCAACGCTATCAATGAAGGGCAGGTGGACAATTATGTGGAAAAGCCATGGGAGCCGGAGAAGCTCCTGAGCGCCGTGAAGCGTCTTCTCACTCTTTACCTTTTGGACGCCGGTATCGATTACAAGCCCTACATGAGCATCATCGATACGCCGACCCTCTTCTCGAAATTGCACTAATTTTGTTCGCCTATGAAAAAGCACGCATATCTCTTCATCGTGTCCGCGTTGGCTGTCGCAGCTGGATCGGCGGCTCCTGCCGCTACTCTGTCTGAGCGGATGGATGACTACGTGGCGCGCGCCAAAAAGGCGCTCGTCCTTTATGAAGAGCCGGAGGGTTTTGTGCGCAAGGTCAAGCTCTCTTGGCTGGAGCAGTTCCAGGTTGCGATCGTGCAGCCGAATGGCAGTAATGGTCTCTTGCTCAAAAAGGGCGCCCCGCCGGTGAATCAGGAGTTCCGCCGCTCATGGGTGGGTCTCACCGCTGACTTCATGGGGGATACTACATTCCGCACTTGGGTGCGTCTCGGTGGTTTGCCGGAACGCGAAACCTTCAAGAGCGGTCGCACGAAGCGTAACTTTACCTATACGAGTCTCTTTGAACTCTGGATTAAGAAAAACTTTTCCTCCGTGAAGGGCCTCAGCGTGCAGGTGGGTAAGATTAAATCCCTCTTCACGACAGATTATTCCACGCTGAGCTCATCGCTCGTATGCATTGAGCGCTCCGTCATTTCCAACCAATTTGCCCAGGATTCTAACTGGGGAGTCGATGTGACCTATGCGCCCAATCAACAAGACAAATTTTACTTGCAATGGATGGCGAATGACCGCGCCAGCTCGACAAAAAATCCTGACCACACGGATGAATACACGGATGGCCGCGGATTTTCCGGTGAGTTTGGCTGGGAGGACAAGTGCTTCCTGATTTTGGGGGCTTCTCACAAATACGGTGTCACGGATTCGGGTTACCACGCCCTCTCTGCCCAATACTTGCATGATTTCGATGATGCTTACCATGGCAAGCACAACCCCGGCGCCAATTACTACGGCCTCGGCTTTCAGGATGCTGTCTCTTTGGGATATGAATTCAAGCATGGCCGTTTCCAGTTTATTTCCAACCTTGTGGCTGCCTTTGAGCAGGAAACCGGCAAAGGAACAAACAACATCGGTCTCCAGCTCCAGCCTGTGTACGCTGTCACCCCGCATGTGGATCTCGTCTTCCGTTATACCGGCATGACCGGTCGCGGCGCTTGCAAGCTTGCGTCGGATCGTTACATCTGCACCCAGTCCATCGCCCCATCTTGGGTCGATAGCATCAATACCTTCTACTTAGGCGCAGATTTTTACGCCTCGGCGAAGGATAAGAATGCCCTCAAGTTGATGCTCGGCGCCGAGTACACCACCGCTCGCTGTGGCGGTTCAGATTGCTACAACGGCTGGACCTTTAGTTCCGCTGTGCGCTGGAGTTTCTAGTCATCATAGCAAATTGGATGTGTGGTGCATGAGGCCATTTGTTCCAAGCTGGAAAGGAAGCATGGGTTCACAGTGTAAAAATTAACGCTCTTAAATAATCATGACGTATATGAGAAAGCACATGGGTTGGGTTATCTTGGTTGGTGCGTTGATGGGTCTTTTGACTTCGTGCCAAACGACGGATTTCGATCGCATCCCCAGAACGGGGTTCATTACGCATTATGAGAAGTCGGACCATAGTCGCATGCCCTTCGATTCGTATTGGGATATTTCCGATAACACCGATTGGGATCAGCGCGTATTAGGTGAAAATCATAAGTCAAACCCCATCTACGTGGCCCCGGTCACTCTGGAGTATTTCGACGGCATGCCGTCCAACATGCAAGGAAGGCGTGAAATTGAGAAGCTGGCCGCATATTTCGATGCGCGCCTTAAAGCTGTGCTTGGCAAGTTGGATGCTCGGGATAACACGTTCCATCTTGTTGCTGCTCCCCGGCCGGACGCTTACACGGTGCAAATAGCCCTTCTGTCAGCTAAAGCGGCTCGCCCCCTGGAAAATATCGCCGGGGATGCAGCCGGTTTTTTTGTGCGCGGCGCCGGTTTGATCACGGCGGCTGACAGCGCTTCCAAAGGGAGCGTTTCCATGGGTGCTCGCTATTACGCCCCGGGAGGTAAATTGGTGGCTGAGGTAGCTGACTTTCAATATGGTCGAACATCGCTCTTCGGCATGGTGCTCGTAGATCTCAAGGATTTTTCTTTCTTCGCCTACCAACGTCGGACGATTGATCAATGGGTCGACCAGTTCGCCAAGTTGTTCACAACGACGCATGCCACCAAAGTTAAGAAGCCCCTTTTCTCGTTGAGTCCCGTTTGACCAGAGCAACCGCTTTTGCGAGAAGCTTCCTATTCGTCGATTATTCTTGCTATCCTGCAAGACATAGAGTATCCTGAGAGAGGATGAGGATTTGCCCCAGCACAGTAGCAAAAGCTCCGCTGTATCCCAGTATAGCGGCTATGGCTGCGCTGACTGTGTCTGCCTGCACAACCGAAACTCCAAAAGAGGACAGGCTCCCGCAGGGCTGGGTTGGCGAAGCTCCGATTTATACTCGTGACACTCCCTCACCGAAGACGGAACAAAAACAGCAAACTGAGCTGCCCAAGCGTAAACCGCAATTAGCGCCTGGAAGATAAACCGACAGTACCCAAGCCACCCAACCCATGAAAATCGAACCGGAGAAAAACGATAAAAAGCCGCTCTACCCCGTGGTAGCTGTCGCGGCGGTGGGGGCGATCCTCGCACTCAGCTCCTGCCAACAGTCAGGAACTCCCGACCGCATGCCTATGATAACCGTTGGAAAGTAGGATTCCTACAAAAAACTATATCCTCACCCGCTCAACGAACCCATGAAAATTGAACCGGAAAAAAACGATAAGAAGCCGCTCTACCCCGTGATAGCCGTCGCGGCGGTGGGAGCAACACTGGCGCTCAGTTCCTGCCAACAAGAACCTCCCGTGCAGATTCTCGGTGGAGTCCCGGCGGAATGCAAGTAAGCCGGTTATTGCGGCAAACTTCGCCTTTTGATGATCCGCAACATCACGCTCACGCTCTGCCTCACGCAGGATTGCACGCTTCGTTGTCGTTACTGCTACGCCGGACGTAAGCAACCGCGTTCGATGTCTTGGGAAACGGCAGAG
This sequence comes from uncultured Akkermansia sp., assembly GCA_947632055.1. GTDB lineage: Bacteria > Verrucomicrobiota > Verrucomicrobiia > Verrucomicrobiales > Akkermansiaceae > Akkermansia. Next base: position 1,200 of record CANRNS010000077.1, on the reverse strand, counting down.
GCAGCCATGCAACTGGGACTGGCGGAGGCGCGTCGCACTGGAGACGCACTTGATCTCTCCTTTTTCGGAGGCGAGCCTCTGCTGGAGTGGGATCTCCTGCGCCGCTGCACAGAGTGGATGCAGGCTCAGAATGTCAGCGACTTGCCCGGACCGGTACGCTTCGGTGTCACCACCAATTGCACCCTGCTCACGTCGGATAAAATCAAATGGCTGGAAGCGCACGACTTTAAGGTCGGCCTATCCGTGGACGGCTCCCCGGACATGCACAACATCAATCGCCGCTTTCCCGATGGATCGGGCAGTCATGACTCTGTTGCGCACGCGCTGGAGCTGCTCCGGGACCACCCCAAGCTTCGCACAAAGGTGATTTGTGTGGTCACACCGAACAATGTGCACCTCCTCGCCGAAGGTATCGAGTGGCTGCATGATCACTATCGAGGCGAAATCGGTCTCAACTTTGACTATTGGAGTCTATGGGACGACCAAACTTTTGCTGTGCTGCAAGAGCAGTACGGACTCGTCATGCAATTTCTTCTTGCCGCGTACCGTAGCGGACATCCTCTCCTCTTGGATAATTTTGAAGATAAGGTCCGCTCCCATCTGCGCGAGGGAACAGATGAACCCTGCAAGTTTTGTCGCATCGGCGAGCAGGAAATCGCCGTCAGTGTATTCGGTTCGCTCTTTCCCTGTTCAAGGCTGGTGGGTCAATCGGAGGAAGAAGCCATACGCTTCGGAGATGTGCGGCGCGGCATCGACCGTTCCGCTCAGCTGCGGCTCATTGCTGCTCGCGGCAATCGCACGCCTGCTTGCGCCGTCTGCCAACTGCGGCGCCGCTGTCTGAACTCCTGCGGCTGCACCAACATGGCTTCATCCGGACAATGGGACCAGGTCTCTCCCTTCCTCTGCAACTGTGAAAAAATGTGCATTCACTCCGCTGACGCCGTGGCGGAAATTCTTTACGCCGAACGCAACGCCGCCTTCATGTCCCGATTCTACCCTAACGCCTGAGTCCTGCCCACGACGATCTATGCCATCATCATAACGTCGTGCAACAAGGGATAAAAACAAAGGGAAAAACCGTAGATAAAATCAAATCGTCATCGTCAATCACCAGGCAATCGCCTGCGTGATCGGACAAAAATAGTGCACCGAAAAAAGAAAAGTGATCGGACATAATTAGCGCACCGAAGTGTTCCGCGA
>CANRNS010000076.1 GCA_947632055.1 uncultured Akkermansia sp. | reverse complement strand
TCTAGCATGCTTTGAACTTCTTGGCACCCTTTTTTGTGCCAAGAACCTGTTGCATTTAATTTTGCAATCCACAGACGTTGTTTTGCAGGGATTTCGTGCTTGCCAGAGTTTGTCAGGCATGGTAGGATGGCGACATGAAGGGGATGGTGACGATAGCGGCGCTTGTCGGAATGGCGCTCCTTGGCTCTTGCTCGTGGGTGAAGCGCTTTAACCGCGTGCGGTCAACGCCGCCGACAGAAGTCCAACAGGTGGAGCCTACGCCGGAACAACAGGAGGCCGCCTTGAAGCTTTTCAACGAGGAAAAGGAAAATAAAGAAGGCGAAAATCCTGAGGCGGCACCCGAGGAAATGCCGGAAGGCGCCTCCGGAGATGCGTCCGAGCTTGTTCCCGGGGAAAAGCCGTTGAAGGTAAGAGAACTTCAATCGGGGTCACGCCAGCAGGAAAGTGAGGATGGAGGAGATGAGGGGGCGTTGCCGGATCCGGCGCAGCAACGTGGACTACGGTCACCGTCATTGCCCAGGCTGTTGCCAATGGATATCAACGGAAAAATTAATCCCGGTCTATGATGCCGCCGGCTGCTCCCCCGCGCGGTTTCGTGCCGCGACCTTTCGCTTACCACCAGGAAATGGAACTGCGTGTGGACGCATTGAGCAACGAGGGCGATGGTGTGGGGCGCGTGAATGGTTGGGTGGTGTTTGTGCCTTTTGCTTTGCCGGGAGAAAGGGTGCGTGTGCGTATTTTTCGCAATGAGAGCAACTGTTCGCGCGCGGACTTGGTCGAGGTGCTGGAGCTTTCGCCCGACCGCATGACGCCTCGTTGCCCGTTGTTTGGCATTTGCGGAGGTTGTCAGTACCAGAATTTGCGCTACGAGCAACAGTTGGAATGGAAACGTCGCCAAGTGGCGGATCTGATGCGCCTGCGCGCAGGCGTTGAGACATCCGTACTTCCTCCCATTGCTTCGGCTCAGCTGTACGGCTACCGCTCTAAAATAACTCCGCATTTTCACAAACCTAAGGGACAGAAAATGGGCAGCATCGGTTTTCTGCGCGCCGGAAGCCGCAGCGAGCTGTGTGATGTCCCTCAATGTCCCATTGCGATGGATCCCATCAACGAGGCGTTGCCCTCGCTGCGCAGGCAGGTGCAGGCATCGGCCGCGCAATACAAACGCGGGGCCACGCTCCTGATGCGCGTGAGTGAGGGCGCGGTGCTCACCAACCCGCATGCTGTTTGCACGGAACATGTGGGTGACTTGGCATTGAACTTTTTGGCTGGTGACTTCTTCCAGAATAACCCTTATATTTTGCCCGCTTTCACTGATTACGTGGCCAGACAAGCGCGCGACAAGGGCGCTCGTTACCTGGTGGACGCCTACTGCGGCAGCGGCCTTTTCGCGCTTTCCCTCGCCAGACATTTTGAGAGCGTGGTCGGAGTGGAGGTGAGCGAGAGCAGCGCGGACTGGGCGCGCGCCAATGCCTCCGCCAACGGCATTTCCAACGCCGAGTTCCTGGCGGCAAGCGCCGAGCAAATTTTTGCGCAGATCAGTTTTTCGGCTCGGGAAACTGTGGTGGTGATTGATCCTCCGCGCAAGGGCTGCGATAAGCTGTTTTTAGACCAGCTCTTTGCCTACGGCCCGGCGCGGGTGGTGTATGTGTCTTGCAACCCTGCCACGCAGGTGCGGGATCTCGTTCCCTTTCGCGAGGCAGGTTATGCTGTTGCCGAGGTGCAGCCTTTTGATCTCTTTCCCCAAACCAGGCACTTGGAGTGCGTCACTACCCTTGACCGAGACCTATGAAACAAGACGAACCACGCCTTTCTCGCAGCGCTGAGGATTATTTGGAATGCATCGGCCACCTCTGCCATGAAAAAGGCGTGGCGCGTGTGAATGATATTGCCCAGCGGCTGCGTGTCAAAAAACCAAGTGTGACGGTTGCCGTTCGCCGTTTGGCTGAGCTGGGCTACGTGAGTTACCAGCAGTATTCGCCTGTTGAACTCACGGCGCGAGGCCGGCAGTACGCCAACCGCGTAATCAGTGCGCACAGCATTCTGCGGCGCTTCATGCGCGAGGTGGCAGGGCTGAGTACTCAGCGTGCCAATGAAACGGCTTGCCTCATCGAACATATCCTTACTATGGAGGAAATCCAACAACTCAGCAAACGTTTGCCCCCGCGCGACGATTTCTGAACAATTTGCCAACCAAAGCCATCCCACTGTCATGTCCTATACCAATCGAGACGGCATGAGCATCACTACCGCTCTCATCATCTCCAATATCGTCGTCTTCCTCATCAATAACATCGTGGAGGTCCCGGCGCTCTACGGAGTGGCCAACGCGATGTCGCCGGAGACGGAGCCGGTGCTATTTGTGCGCGGTGCGTATTCCTGGTTCACTTGCTTCGAGGAGGGTCAGCTCTGGCGGCTTATCACGTACCAATTTTTGCATGCGAATATATGGCACCTTGTTTTTAACATGTGGGCCCTCTACTTTTTTGGGTACGCCGTGGAGTATTTTATGGGAGCCCATCGCTATTTGATTTTTTACTTGTCGTGTGGGGTGGCAGGGGCTTTATTTAGCTCGTTGCTTTTTGGCGTGGGGGTTCTGAGTACGCCTGATGTGAGCTTGCTCGCGCAGTATACGCCGCTGGGCGATTTGTTGAATGCTGCAGGACTGAATCCGGAAGAATTTTGGAAGCTCGTTCCTATGGTGGGCGCGAGTGCGGGCATCTATGGCGTGCTGGTGGCGGTGGCCTTTCTCTATCCGCGCAGTGTGGTCCAAGTCCTCTTCCCTCCCATTGCCATGACGATGCGCACCTTTGCGCTCATGGCCATGGGCATTGCCTTTTTAACCGTCACCCTCAATGGCAACAATGCCGGCGGGGAGGCGGGGCACCTCGGTGGTATCATCCTATCGGCTGTCATCATGTGGATTTGGCGCCGCCGCGCACGCGAAAGAGGTTAAGTATGACGGTTATTTTCGACATGGACGGCACGTTGTTTGCGGGGGATTCGCAGCTGCGTTTTGCGCGCTGGGTGTTGCAGCGCCACGGATGGCGGCGATTCTATTTGCTGTTGGTGCTGCCGGGCTTGTTGCTTCGTGCGCTTGGATTGCTGAGCACGCAGGGCATGAAACGTCTTTTCCTTTGCTATGCCTGGGGGATGCGGCGCGAGACGCTCGCTCGCGAGTGCGAGCTGTTTGTCGATCGGGAACTGCTGTCGGCCGTGTACGCGCCGCTGCGTGAGCGGATAGTCCAACACCGGGCCGCCGGGGATGAAACCGTGCTCTGCTCGGCCTCCCCGGATTGGTGGACCAATATGTTGGGCGAACGGATGGGGTTTTCGTGCACGATTGCCACGCCGGTGCAGGTGCCGGGAAAACGTGTGCCTTTCCTGCCGCATATTCCGCTGCCCGGCAACAACCGTGGACGTGCTAAAGTGCGACGCTTGGCCGACTGCGGCATCACCCATGCCCAAGTGGGCTACTCGGACAGCGCGGCGGATCTTCCCATGCTCTCCATTTGCGAACGCGTCGTGCTGGTCAATCCCTCCGCCCGACTCGCCCGCTCCTTGCCGCAAGCTGATGTGATAAGAACGAGCCGTCGGCGAGAGCACGGTGTTTGGTTTGCGTTACGTTGCTTGTTTGGTCTGTGAGGCGCTTATTCGCAAAATTCTCTTTGCCCGTTTTTGGCGACCCTTCGGTGACTTTATTGTTGAGGCAATGCGGGAGGCAAGGCGAATTTGATGAACCGGGGGTATGAGGCAAAATTGTGCTTGACATGTTTTGATAATGAATTATGATAGGCGCCCGCGCGTTGGGTGCGGAAATTTTTATACACACGTAAAAACTATGAGCAAGAGAACATATCAGCCTTCCAAACGCTGTCGCAAGCGTCAGTTCGGATTCCGCGCACGCATGGCTTCCAAGAACGGACGAGCCTTGCTGGCGCGTCGCCGCGCTAAAGGTCGCAAGCGCTTGCTGCCAAAGGGCGCAGAAGTGCATTATAAACGCCACACGATTCAGCACGGCGTGTAAGTCTCCCGGTGCATGCGGGGGCAACCCGCAGGAAACCGAGGAGTATGCCAAGCACCCCTCTACCAGCATCGGAGATGCAACTGAGGCGCCAGCATACCATGAAGCGAGCCCGGGAGTTCGCTTATGTGCGCAGGCAAGGCAGTTCCACCATAGGGCGCCACCTCATCCTGAGTACGGCGCCTTTGCCGCAGCAGGAGCTTGCGCAGTCGTCGCGCTTCGGTATCATTACAACGAAACGGGTGGGGCATGCCGTGGTGCGCAATAGGCTTCGTCGACATGTGAGGGAGCTGCTGCGCGAGCAGGGAGACGCCTTGAGGAATCCATGTTACGTGGTTGTGGTGGTGCGACAGAGTGCGTCCGGAGCTGGTTATGATGCGCTGCGGAGAGAAATGAAAAAACTGATAGCCCGTCACGAGAAGAAGGAGAAAACATGTTGAAGAGAGCTCTCATATTACCGGTGAGATTTTACCAGCGTTGCTTGAGCAAACCGCTGCACGCCATGTGCGGACCGATGTCCGGCTGCCGCTTTAAGCCCAGCTGTTCAGCATACTTCATTGAAGCTGTAGAGGTGCATGGGGCGTTCAAGGGCGCAGCGCTGGGGATATGGCGGATTCTGCGATGCAATCCATGGGGAGGTTGCGGGTACGACCCGGTGCCGCCGAAAATTCAAAAAACACACTAAAGATCATGGACAAGACAGGTTGGTTTGTTGTGACAATTTGTGCAATTCTGCTCGGGATCAACTGGTATTATTCCACCCCGACGCCTGCGCCTGATACACCGCCGGTGGTTCAGCAGGCGAGCCCCGCAGATGCGGCCGCATCACCCGCGGCGGAACCGTCTGCCGAGGTGGTAGCGCAGGAAACAGCCCCCGCCCCTGCGCAGGCTTCTCCGGCTGCGCCTGAGCCGCAGGTGGTTGCCACCCTCACTTCCCGCAATGCGGAGGGGCAGGAGCTTGCTAAGTTCGAATTCCAGAACCTTGGCGGTTCTCTTCGCAGTGCGGAGATGGTCGGCATGGCCATTAACAGCACCAAGAAGGACTTGCTGGATGCCGTGAAACTCAACTCGCAGGCGCAACAGGGCATTGGCACATTCATGTTCGGCTTGAGCGCGGATAAGGCTCCGGTGTTTGACCGCACGGTTTATCATGTGGTGCCGGGGGAAACGAATGACAGACGGGTGACGTTGGAGGGCCAGCTCAACGACCTGCGCATTGTGAAAACGTACTCTCTTGTGCCGCAAGAGGTGGGTGATGAGATGGTGGAGGGCAATGCGTACTGTCTTCAACTCACGGTGCAGATACAGAACATGGGCGATAAGACGCGTCGTGCCAAAAATTGGGGCGTGTACGCAGGTGGCGCGGGTCCGATCTCACCTACGGAATGGACACAGTTCACTTACTATATCCGCAATGAGGACAAGTCTTTCCGCAAGGAAAACGTGGGCAGCTTTCGCCCATGGTTTGGTCGTGCGAAAGATCGCGTGGTAGAAATCGGCGAGGATCCCATCGCATGGGTGGGCGTCATGAATCAGTACTATGCCACGTTGGTGCAGCCCAAAGAGACGAAAGGAGTCAACACTTACTACGCCGCACCCTTGCCTTCCATTACTCTTCCCGGTAAGGAGAGCAAGACAGCTGAGGGTGTGGAGAGTGCGGTAGGTGTGCCGGAATTTACGCTTGCGGCCGCGACTCCCAGCGCAGCTGGCGGCGTACAAACTCTTTCCTACACCATCTTCGCCGGGCCGAAACTCAATCTCATGCTCAGCGACATGACCAGGGAAATCCCCAAAATTGACCACATCATGGATTACGGGATTTTCCATATCATCAGCTATCCCATGAACTGGCTCATCAACGTTTTCCACGGCTGGTTCGGCAACTGGGGCTGGGCTGTCGTGGCGATGACTTTTGTGGTAAGATTGCTCATTTGGCCGCTCTATCGCAAGAGCTACATGAGCATGAAAAGCATGAGCCTGCTGCAGCCTAAAGTCAAGGAAATCCGTGAAAAATATGCTAATGACCAGCAGAAGGCAAGTCTGGAGATGATGAACCTGTACCGCGAATACGGCATCTCCCCCATGGGAGGGTGCTTGCCCATGTTTCTGCAAATCCCCATATTCTTCTCTTTCTTCTATGTGTTGCAGACGGCTGCCGAGTTCCGTGGCGCTCCTTTCATCGGCTGGGTTCATGACCTCTCGCAGATGGATACCGTGTGTACGCTGCCGATCTTCGGGTATGATTTGCCCATCAATGTGCTGCCGGTGGTGATGGCGATCACCATGCTGCTGCAAATGCGCATGACTCCGCAGGTGGGGGGTGACCCCATGCAGCAACGCATTATGCGACTCATGCCGCTTTTCTTCTTTGCATTCTGCTACTACTATCCAAGCGCATTGGCTCTCTATTGGACCACGACGAATATCATCTCCATCATCCAAACCTGGATTATCAGACGTCTCCCCCAACCGGAGCTGCGTAAACAGCCCAGGCAAAAGGGCCCCAAACGCAAGAGCTTTATGGAACGCATGATTGATGCACAGAAGGCTGCTCTGGCCGAACAACAAGCCCGCCAGCGCCGTAGCTGAGTGCATACGTTAAGGACACTGTTGACATCTCAATTCACCACGGTCATCTGGGATACGCTTACGAAGTGCACTAGTCGGCCGGATCGGGAAAAAGAGAGCAGTCAGACGGAGGAGATGCGTCTGCACCAGTTGAGAAGGGGCCTGCTCCGGCTCAACAGTCATCCCGTTGCGGAAGAATTCCGGCTTCTTCAGCCCGCGCCAGGCACGTAGCAAAGGAGTCTGCAAAATCCTGGGGACGTCGCGCCAGCCACGCTTTCACCAGGCTTATTGGAAAGGGAATGACAGCAGATATTTCCGCTGCGGGAAAGTGGACCTTTCCATCAAATTGAGTGGTGTAGAGCATGACGTGTTCCATGCCTGTGGAGGGGGAGGGGGTGAGCTTTGCGACAGGGTGCAGGGGAATCGAGCAGGAGATGCCAAGCTCCTCGGCCAACTCGCGGCGTGCGGCGTGCTCGTAGTCCTCCCCGGCGTCCAAATGTCCGGCTGCAGAAGAATCCCATACGCCCGGGTGACGGTCTTTGAGCAGGGATCGCTTTTGCAGCAGCAGGTCCCCACGCTTGTTGAACACGAGGATATGCACAGCTCGGTGGATGAGCCCCTGCTCATGCACATCGCTTCGGGTGGCTTGTCGCAGGGTGTGGTCATCCTCATCCGCCACATCGAAAAGTTCGGAATCTTTTTGGGGTAGCGCGGCCAGGGGATTAGTGTCGTAGGCGCGGGTCAGGTGAATCCATTGCAGCAGGCTCAACTCTTCCGCTCGCGCGGTTGGGGAAATGCCCAGTTGCTCAGATACGGTCGACCACGGAGGCTCTGCGGGCAGTTGTTTGTGCATTTGCTTGCGTCGGCAGGCGAAACAGCGCCGCATCAGTTCATCCATGAGTCGGCGGTCGTACACCGGCAGGCTTCGTGCATCCCTCGGGGTGAGCAGCATGACGGCAGAGTCAATTTTCGGCTGCGGACGGAATGCCGTGGGAGGCACGATGCGCATGAGTCGCCCTTCCCAATTCATTTGCATGCGCAGCGACAGCAGGCCGTACGCCTCATCCCCCGGTTGGGCAAGTATGCGTTCCACTAATTCTTTTTGCAGCATGATGACCGCACGACTGCAGGGGCTTTCCCCGTGCATAAAATTAGCGAGAATAGCGCCGCCAGCAGAATAAGGTAAATTGCCCAGCAATTTGACCGGTTGTTCGGCGAATAGACGGCGCGGATCCCATTTGGCGGCATCGGCATGATGCACCTCCACATGCGGGGCGTTTGCCCAGCGCGTTTTTTGGTACTCGGCCAGGCGGGCATCGAACTCCACGAGGATGAGTTTGCGGCACAGTGGCGCTACATGCTCTGTGAGAGCTCCTGCGCCAGGACCCACCTCCACCACGCAATCCTGCGGCTCGACCTCCAGCAATTCCACGATGCGCCTGGCGATGTTCTCATCAACTAAAAAATTTTGGCCGAGAGCTTTGGAGGGGGAGACGCCGTAGTGCTCCAGCACGGTGCGAATTTGAGATGCATTCATGCGTGCGGGGAAGAGGTGAAATGTTGCCAACCGCCGGAGAGCTTGTCCTGCGTTCTTTCTGTCAAACGTCCGATGGGAATGAGTCCGAACTGCGTGCATACCTGAGGAGCCGTTTCTGGCGCCAGGGCGCAGAGAAGCTCGTAATCTTCGCCATCATTCAATGCCTCCGAAATTGTGCATCCCGTATGGAGCGGCAGTTTCGCTTCATCGATGTCGTAGCCGCAATGACTCGCTTCAGCCAGCCTCGGCAGGTCCGCTGCCAGTCCATCGGAAAGGTCCATCACGGCGTGCGGGTGCGGCTGTGCAGTCTGGAGCGCTCTGCCCAACTCGATGCGCGGGGAGAATGTGAGGTGGCGGCCGCTCGCAAAAGAACCACCCAGGGGTCCGGAGACGCAAAGGATGTCGCCCGGTTTCCCGCCACGGCGCAAGAGGGCCTGTCCGCGCTCCACCCGGCCGATGAGGGCTACACTGATGATCAACCCCGGTTGCGGAAGTGATGAGGTTTCTCCGCCAACGATGGACACGCCGTAGTGGGCTGCCAGGTCAGACAGCCCCCGATAAAGTTCTTCCGCAAACTCCACACTGCGTTGCGGGTGTACCAGCAGGGTGATAAGGGCATGTTCCGGGATGCCTCCCATGGCTGCCACATCGGAAAGAACCCGCGCCAGAGCTTTGCGCCCCATGAGTCGGGGGGCTGTGTCCGCCGTAAAATGGACTCCCTCCACCACAACATCTGTTTTGAGCAGAGTATCCCATTGGGTATCCCGGCGCGTTACGGCGCAGTCGTCCCCCGGACCGAGAATGAGGTCGGGTTGAGCGGCATTCGGCAGGCAATCAAGCAGACGGCGCAGCAGTGCCTGCTCGCCGAGCGTGCAGATGGGGGTGGAGACCGTGTTCATGCGGGGGGCTGTGCCAGCGAAAGGAGAATGGCCGCCGTCACAGAAATGGCGTTGAAGATGAAATGCATCAGGATGGGGGCTATGAGTGTGCGTGTCTTCATGTAGAGCCTGCACTGCAGCAGCGCAAGAACAAAGAGCGGGATGAATTGCGGCAGGGAGAAGTGGACTGAGGCGAATGCCAGTGAGGAGATCATTGCGCCGGCGATGGCTCCCCATTTGTTGCGGATGATATTGAAGAGAAATCCTCGGAACAGGCATTCCTCGCCAATGGGCGCAATGAGGAGAGCTTGGATGATGACATAGCTGCGCATTGTCCAATCGCCCTTCATGACCATGCTCACGGAATCTTGGAGCATGTTGCTGTCGGTTGCTTCGGCAATGGCTTTCAAACACCCGGATTCTTCAAAAAATATATTGAAAGCCATGGCCAGGAAAACTGCGGGTACTACCGGCAGCAGCTTGTCGCGCATGGGAAAGGGACGATGCAATCCCATCTCGTTCGTACATCCGGTTACATAGGTCAGTCGCATCATGAACGGCAGATACAAAACCAGCATTCCGAGACATGAGATCAGCAGACTGCTCAGGGAGATAGAGGAGTTCTCGTCGCCGCTGTCAGCGAAAATACATGAACACGCCATGAGGATGAAGACAAAGAGGGCGCCGAGCGTGTCAAATAAATTGGGGAAAGAAGACCCGGGAAGAAGCGGGATGCGCGGCAGCTCCGGCTCAATGTCACTTCGACGTTGCAGGATTTGCTTCAGTCCGCTGAGCAACACCGGCAGCCAGCATAGGAGCACGGCTGCGGTGATGATCGTAACATTCCAAACGTAGTGCGTGGGCATGGTGAAGGGGGGGGGAGAGAGGACTAGGGGTAGTTCCTCAACATGGGTAACACATTTGTATCACAACATGGGTTACACTTCTGCTCGAAATTTGTATCATAATTTGGCGATTTCTTCAAGTGTATTTATCGATTTCTCTAAACTCTGTGGATTGCAAAATTAAATGCAACAGGTTCTTGGCACAAAAAAGGGTGCCAAGAAGTTCAAAGCATGCTAGAGT
>CANRNS010000075.1 GCA_947632055.1 uncultured Akkermansia sp. | reverse complement strand
GCCACTATTTTACCCCTCTCTTCTCATGACTTCAACTTTTTCTGTCATCTGTTGCATTTAATCTTGCAATCCACAGATAGCTACAAATGCAAAAGGAACGAATCTGCTTGCCAATCGCACGTTTCTCTGCTAAAAAGGTCGCGCGTCCTGCATCCGCAGCGTGCGTTTATGCTCCCCATGAGCTTTTCCTTTTTCAGTAAACTGCGCCACCACAAGGAACACCTGCGCCTTATTAAGAACGAGATGCAGCGTGTGCGCGCCAAGATTGCCGCGCAGGCAACCGGCTTTCAGCCGCACGTGCGCGCGTACATGGCTCAGTTGTGCATGGGCCGGGGCAAAATGATTCGTCCCGGGCTGGTGCTGCTTACGGCCGCAGCTACCGGCGGTATCAAAGAGGAGCATATCTCGTTTGCGGCCCTGCTTGAGATGCTCCACATGGCTTCATTGGTGCACGATGATGTGCTGGACAAAGCGGACATGCGCCGCGATCGCCCAACGCCCAATGCCCTGTGGGGGAATGAGCTTGCCGTATTGCTGGGCGATACCCTGTTGGCGCAAGCCATGGTGCTGGGGACGCGCATCGGCGATTTACGCTTCAACCAACGCATGGCCTTGGCCACGCGCGACCTATGCGAGGGGGAGGTTGAGCAGTCCACTCGACTGTGGGATGTGACCATGACGCGGGCAGAATACTACGAAATCATCCGTAAAAAGACGGCCACCCTCTTTGCCATGGCGATGAGCGGGGCCGCCATGCTGCAAGGAATGCAGGAGGAGATGGTGGAACACCTCAACCGCATGGGCACGCTGCTGGGCATTTCATACCAAATATACGATGATTGTCTGGACCTGCTGGGGGTGGATGCGCAAGCGGGCAAGACGCTGGGCACGGACGTGCAGAAAGGGAAGCTCACATTGCCGATTTTTTTCCTGATGGAGTCCGACAACGAGGATATCGCGGCCGAAGTGCGCGATGCCGTGGAAAACCGCAGCGGTTTCGACTTGCAGCGACTTCGCCAGACCGAGAGTTTTCACACGGCTGTGCAGCTCTCTGTGAACGAAGCGCTCTCGCGCAATGAAGAGGCGCGGGAAGTGCTGTGGCGTCTGCCGGAAACTCCCGCACGGGAAGCCTTGGCCGAAACAACTTATCGCCTGGATGAAATGCTGCAGGAATGCTGCAACGGAACTTTCATACACTTATGACCACGACGGAAAGGTGCGCCTTGCGCCCGGATATGATGCTCCCCAAGCTGCCCGAATCGGCAGAGGAACTTTGGGAAAAGGTGCTGGCCAGCGCATGGGAAGAAGCGGGCAAGGAGCCGAGGCTCTCGGGCATGCTTGAGGAGATCGTCCTCTCGCGCTCCGGGCTGCAGAATGCCATTGCCGTGCGCTTGGCGCAGAGGCTCGCGTGCCCGTATTTCACGCGCGAGGAATGGGAAGCTCTCTTCACCACCGAGCTCAATGAGCGTCCGCAACTGGCCGCCGCCATGGCAGCCGATTTGCACGCCGTCGTGCACCGCGACCCGGCGAGCCACTCCCCACTTAACCCCTTGCTTTTTTTCAAGGGATTTCACGCGTTGTGCGCCTATCGTTTTGCGCATACACTCTGGGGACAAAATCGACAGCTTCCCGCGCTCATGCTGCAGAGCGTCTCCAGTGAAGTCTTCGGGATCGATATTCACCCGGCGGCGCAGATTGGCTGCGGGATCATGCTGGATCACGGCACCGGCATTGTCATCGGTGAAACCGCCATTGTGGAAAACAATGTATCCATGCTGCACGAGGTAACGTTGGGCGGCACAGGAAAGGAATTCTGCGACCGTCATCCCGTGGTGCGCACCGGGGTGATGATAGGCGCCGGCGCCAAGGTGCTGGGACGAGTTGAAATCGGCGAAGGAGCCAAGATTGCTGCATCCTCCGTGGTGCTGGACGATGTGAGGGCGCATACGACTGTGGCCGGCGTACCCGCCGTAGTGGTAGGCTCCGCCGGGGAAGACGAACCTGCTTTCTGCATGCAGCAGGGTATCCGCTAACACCCATCTGCGATGCTTCGGGAGCTTCAACTGCGTCTGCCCTTGCCGCAGGCCGACTCGCCGGAAGCACGGCTGAGCGCAGCTGCCCGAATCCTGCATGTGCCCCGGCGCCGCATCCGCGGACTTCGTCTGATGAAGGAGAGTATTGATGCCCGCCAACGCACCATCTACAAACAGTTGAGCTGCCTCGTAGCGGTGGATGAGACCTTGCCCGCGCCTCCATCCCTGCCTGCGCCCCCGACAGCTCCCGCGCAGCAGGCCCCACGCGTCATCATTGTAGGCTGCGGACCGGCAGGACTTTTTGCAGCGCTGCGTTGTCTGGAACTCGGTGCGAGACCGGTACTGCTCGAACGAGGAAAGGATGTGAGCGCACGCCGGTTTGATTTGCGTCCCATCAATTGTGAAGGGCGCGTGCCTGAGGATTCCAACTACTGTTTTGGCGAGGGAGGCGCCGGAGCCTTTTCCGATGGCAAACTGTACACTCGAGCAACCAAACGCGGGGATGTGGCAGAGATTTACCGCTATTTTGTGGCGCACGGAGCCAACCCGGCTATCCTGACGGAGGCCCATCCACACATAGGCTCGGACAAATTGCCGCGTATCATTCAATCCATGCGCGCCAGCATCCTGGCAGCGGGCGGTGAATTGCACTTTTGCACACGCATGAACGGGCTCCTGCGCAGCGCGGATGGGACGCGTCTGCTGGGCGTGCGCAGCGCTGACGGACGAGAATGGCTGGCCGATGCCGTGATATTGGCTACCGGGCACAGCGCGAGGGATGTTTACCGCATGCTCGCACAAGAGGGGTTGCTGCTGGAACGCAAAACTTTTGCTGCCGGCGTGCGAATCGAGCATCCTCAGACGCTCTTAGACAGGGCGCTCTACCACTTACCCCCGGGGAGTTCTCGGCCGATCAACCTGCCGGCTGCACGATATGCACTGTCCACCACAATCCGCGAGCGCGGGGTGCACTCTTTCTGCATGTGCCCGGGAGGTTTCATTGTGCCGGCCGCCACAGAGAATGACGAGGTGGTGGTTAATGGAATGTCACTGTCACGCCGCAATTCACCGCTCGCCAACTCCGGCTTTGTCGTCACTGTCACCCCGCAGGATACGGACAACTTTGCACGCGAGCACGGAGCTCTCTCCGGCATTGCCTGGCAAAAGCAGTTGGAACAAGCCACGGCGCGTGCAGGCGGCGGACATTTGCGTGCGCCGGCCCAACGCGTGCCGGATTTCCTGGCTCGGCGAGAATCTCCTACCCTGCGCGCGTGCAACTACCGACCAGGGGTAACGCCCTTCAACCTGTGGGAACTTCTGCCGACAGAGATCTGCGACCGTATGGCGGAAGCCCTTCGCCTCTTCGAACGCAAGATCCCGGGCTTCACCAGCGAGGAGGCTCTACTGATCGGCACTGAGACTCGGACGAGTTCTCCCATCCACATCCCACGAGATGCCGCCACCTTACAGCATCCGCAGCTTATCGGACTTTTCCCCTGCGCCGAGGGCGCCGGTTTCGCCGGAGGCATTGTATCCGCCGCATTGGATGGACGACTATGCGCAGAAGCGGCGGTCGCCCACTTGAACCGCTAAGCCGGCTTCATTGTCGCCGTTACCATCAAGGTGGAAAGCCGTGAAAACTCTGCCATGTAAAGCGCAGGTTGCAGGGAAGAATCATGCCTCGCCTCTGCGAGACGACGCAGCACGCCTGCCAGCAGAGGAGCTTTCTCGCTCTGCATATCCAAGAGAGGCAGAAGTTCGCGAGCAGCGCTGTTCAAGTATTGGCGCGAGGCAGACGAGCCGCGCGTGCCAGCCAATGCCGGATTCGCCAGTTGAAAACGGTGGTCACGGTAATACAGGTCTTCCAAATGGAAATGGGCGGATGCCACATGCTCGGCATCCAGACGCAAGCAAAGATGGCAGAGCAGAATCATGAGTTCCCCCATATCTTGTGCAGAGAGAAATTGGCCATCGCTCTGCACCATATCCAGAGGCTCACCCTCCGGGCTCTCCTTGGCCACTATCCACGTCTCCTCAGCCTCCATAACTTCCAACACGCGTAAAAGGTGCTCCCCCTGAAACTCGGACTGCGCCTTAGCTGTGTCCAAAAAAAGCTGAACCTTGCGCGGAACGCTTGCGGCCCCTTTGCGCAGCACTTCGACCATGACCTCGCGCCGCAAATCGCGTTGCGCACCGCGGTAAAGAATGGTGTCGCGCGTCTCACGCAGCACAGAAGTGAGCATGTACTGCTCCCCCACGAGCATTGGCAAATCCCACAAATCCGTCTTGTCCATGCAGTTATTGCGCGTTGATGAGTTTGATGACTGGCAAGCCTTCCACCGCCTGGTCCCACACGGAAGTTGGAATCGTAAACTGCATGAAAGCGCGTGGCTCATCCTCGCCCGGCTCCTCAATGCGTTTCACGCGAACTTGGCGCTCCGGTTGCCCCAGCACCACCGGCACAACTGTATCGATGAGATGCGCCGGTATTTTGAGCAAGACATCCTTATCCGGGTGCATGACCGGCGGATGCAGGTATGTATTCTCATGAGGACCGACCGTGGCAATCCAACCCTCCGGCAGTTCTAAATCGACAGCTTGCACCCGGCGTACCGACTCACCGTTTACACTCATCCATCCCCCTACGCGCCGGAGCACTTGCATGCTCTTTTCCTGCACCTTTCCCTGCGCATCCACTGGCAAATCGAGCGCGAGAGTTTGTTTCCCTCGAGCTATGGCAGCTTGCAATTGAGTGATCACCTGCTGCGCGGTCGGCAGCTCCCCATCGCCACCTAACGCCGCGTGTTCCACATTTGCCTGATCCTCTACAATCATCAGCTGAGCTTTTTCGGCTTCCCTCTGCAAATCATTGACCATAGACTGATCTTCCGCCGCGCCGAGAATGCACACGGCATTGCAACCGGCTTCCTTAGCCAACAAGACAATGCTGCTGATGACTTCAGGACTGATGGTACTCTTGTGGCCCTGCGCATCATTGGCAACGCTCGCCGCCAAATGCAAGCCGGAGCATTCATGGGTGGTCTGTTCAGTTTCTGAAGGACCAGCAACGAGTCCGCCATCCGCGCCACTATCGCCTGCGCCGCGATTTTTTCCTTGGGAACCCGCAGCTATCCCCAGGACGATAGGGACAAGCACTGCAAGCATGGAGAGAGGCATCCTCATGTTATCAAGATGCTAGCAAAGCAAATCTCTGCTGTCAATCCGAAAAAAATTGGCCATTCAGCGCAGGAAAAAGCGCAGCACGCGCTCCTTCCATCCAGTAATGGGCGCGTAGCGAAATGGCAAATCGGGGAAGGTAAAGCGGCGCAGAACACCTTTAGCGTGGGAGAAAGCGTTGAAACCGGTCACGCCGTGATAAGCTCCCATGCCGCTCTGCCCGACTCCACCGAATGGGAGATTGGGCACAGCCAGGTGCATGATCGTGTCGTTGACGCAAGCGCCGCCGGAGGAAATAGAATTGAGCAAGCGCCGCTCGGAGTGGCGGTCCGAAGTGAAAACGTAGCATGCAAGCGGCTTGGGGCGTGCCTGCACAAATCGCTCCACCTCATCCAGAGAATCAAACGGAACTATCGGCAATATCGGGCCAAAAATTTCTTCCTGCATACAGGGAGCGGTTGTGGGATCCAGCTCATCCAACAATGTGGGCTCGATGCGCAAGGCCTCGGCCTTCATCCCGCCGCCCATGCGAATGCGCGCGCCCTGCAGCAAGCCCTGCAGGCGATGAAAATGCCGTTCATTCACAATGTGCGGGTAATCGGGATTATCTACGGGGTGTTCGCCAAGCATCGTGCGGACAGCCGCAGCATATTCATCGACAAACTGCTCCTTAACGCTGCGATGAATGAGCAGGTAGTCCGGCGCCACACAGGTTTGCCCTGCATTGAGGGTCTTACCGAATGCGATACGCCGTGCCGCCAAGGGGATATTGGCGGTAGAATCCACGATACATGGGCTTTTCCCGCCCAGTTCCAGAGTGACAGGCACAAGATTCGCCGCGGCAGCCTGCATCACCCGCTTGCCTACGCTGGGACTGCCGGTGAAAAAAATCGTATCAAAAGGAAGTGAGAGCAGCTCTGATGCGGCCTCTGTTCCACCGCCAACTACAGTCACATACTCTGGCGGGAAGATGGCGGAAAGCAGATCACCGAGCGCCTTGGCCGTGTGAGGAGCGTTGCGCGAAAACCGCAGAACGCAGCAATTACCGGCCGCCAGAGCGGAAATGAGCGGATCCATGCTCAACAACACAGGATAATTCCACGGGCTGATGATGAGCGCCACGCCGTATGGCTCCGGCACGACAGATGCAGTTGCCGGGAACTGCGCCAGAGGGACGCTCACTCGTTTGGGAGAAGCCCACCGGCGCAAGTGACTCAGCGCCTCTCGCACAGAAGAAAGGCACAAACCTATCTCGCACATGTAAGACTCTGCGGGAGATTTACCTAAGTCGGCATGCAAGGCGGCGGCCAAGCGATTTTCATTTTTGCGCAAAGCCGCTTGCAAACGCAGGAGTGCATCTCGGCGAAAAGGAAGCGGTCGCGTTGCTCCGCTCCTGAAAAATCGGCGTTGATTCTCGAGTATGGTCTGCATCATTTGTAAGCTGGATATGATTTCAAAATGCACCGCGCAGCAAGTCGGCCACCTGCTGAGTCGACATGGGGCGAGGGTTCACAATAAGCGCACCGTCATTCAGCGCGGTTTCGGCAATGCGTGAAATCTGCTGCTCGTTCACACCGACTTCCGAAAGACGCAGAGGGATGCCGGCCTTTGCATGAAGCCGCACGAGCAAATCCTCCACCGCCTGAACCATGGCTTTTCCCCTCTCGGCAAGAGGCGTGGCTGCCGCTTCCTCCCAGCCAATCATCTCTGGCAGCAGTCGTGCGTACCCCTCGGCGGCTGCAGGTAAATTATAGCGCATAACGTGCGGCAGCAAAATACCCATCGCCTCCGCATGCGCCACATGGCACACTCCCCCCAACGCGTGACCGATGGCATGCACAGCCCCCACCATCGAGTTAGAAAAAGCGATACCCGCCATCGTGGCTGCTATCGCCATGCTCAATCGCGCATCGGCATTCGTCCCATGCTGCACCGCTTCAATGATATTTGCTCGAATAAGTCGGATTGCCGCACTGCAATACGCGGAGCTCAGCGGATTGCTCTGCAAACAAGTCGCCGCCTCAATGGCATGGCAAAGGGCATCAATGCCGGTTGAAGCTGTGGCGCGTGCGGGCAGGCGCAGGGTCATACGCGCATCGAGAACGGCGACGTCCGGTTCTACGAATGGTGAAAGAAATTCCATTTTCACTCCCTGTTGCTCATTGCGAATGACAGCCACTCCCGTGCATTCCGAACCTGTGCCGGCAGTGGTGGGTACCACGATGAAGGGGATATGCCGACCACAGTGCAAATTTTCGAAGCCCCCAATGGAAAGAATGTCGTCTGATTCCTGAGAAAGGACCAGGCGTGCGCCTTTAGCGGAATCGATAACTGAGCCTCCACCCACAGCCACAACACTGTCGCACTCGGACTCACGGTAAACTGCGGCTATGCGGTTGACCGCGGCCAGCGAAGAGTCTACCGGTATATCTGTATAAACTGCTGCCGGAGCACAACCTTCTGAGGCCATCGTATCCTGCACTACCGACACGATTCCCAAACGCAGCAGCAGCGCATCTGTGAGCAAAAGGGGACGCTCAGCCTTCAAGTGGCGCAGTTCGTCGGGGATGCGTTCCAGGGCATTTTGACCGCACAGCAACTTGACTGCATTTTGAAATTCGAAATAGGCGGGTTTCATCAATAGGCAGATTTGAAAAATCCGTAAAAGATGCGGGCGTAAACGCGCAGAGGGCTTACTGCAGGCCCGGGTTGCTCCGGCAAAATGCGCCGCGTGACAATAAACGGGAAAAGGTAAACTTCTGCTCGATTAACGAGGCGCGCCAGACGCATCACATCCGCAATATCACCAGAGAGCGTAAAGGCATGCTGCGCGTATGCGTGCGCCAATCCGATCTGACCGGTAAAGAGTCGAAAAGCTATGGCGAGCGCTTTGAAACGCAGGGTATTTTTCACCAGATGCGACGTATCCGAAACGCGCAGCAATTTCTTCCCATCCCATCGCACAATAAGCGAAGGCCCACGGTGTCCGGTGTGAATGGCGTACGATAGGCCAACAGGCAGACGGCGCAGCTCCTCCGCAACTTCGGGGTCCAACCGCTGCAACTCCACGAGAGCCGCATGCACCAAGCGCAACGCGGCAGCTATGAGCACAGCTTGCAGTCGACGCTTCATGTTGTCTGAGGTGGCGGAGAGCTAGCCGTCGGTCGTTCAGCCGAGGCGCGGCGCAAGCGATCCATCATAGCGCATCCGAGACCGACCTCTGGCAAGGTTTCCGCCACAATGCAGTCCACATCTTCCTGAGCATCCATCGCGCGCATCACGGCAAAGAGACGCACGGCGGCTTCGGCAAGTCTCGAACTGCCGGGGGAAAGCGCCATCACTTGCGTCCACCCGCCCCGCACGGCCAACGGGGAATCGCCCTGGTAAGTAATAAGGCCATAGCGCACGCCCGGTTGAAAAGAGAAGTCCGCACTCGGAGACGAAAGGATAACGGGTTTTGCGGGGGCATAGTGGGAAGTCAGTTGTCCAGGCGCTGTGGGAGATGAAGCTGAACGAACGGGTTTGAGCACACGACAGATCCCGCGCAATTTCTCGCGGGTAATTGGTCCCTCGCGCAGCAGGCGTACGGCCGGTTTGGATTTCTCATCCAGACAGGGTTGCAGGATCGTGCTCTCCAACCCTTCGGAACATGCGCCGGCGTCCACCACAAGCGGGATTCGCCCGCCGAGTTCCTCCAACACGGCGGCGGCAGATGTAGGGGAGATACGACCAAAACGATTTGCACTGGGAGCCGCAATCGGGCGCCCCAGCGCGCGCGCCACGCCGCGCATCACTTCGTGCTGCGGCACTCGGCATGCCACAGTGGGCAGTCCGCTTGTCACAATATCCGGCACGCAGGCCTTGCGCGGCAGCACCAACGTCATTGGACCAGGCCAAAAATGCTCGGCCAATTTGTTCACTAACCCGCGCAGGTTTTCAGGCACATCTGCTATGCTATGGATAGCTGCCGACTCGGGCAAATGGCAGATGAGAGGGTCAAAATGAGGTCGCTCCTTTGCTTCAAAAACGCGAGCCACAGCCGACTCGCAAAACGCATCCGCCGCCAGTCCATATACCGTCTCCGTGGGTAAGGCTGCAATCTGACCACTTGCCAGCAATTCCGCGACTTCCCGGTACACCGGGCGAGGATTGGTGGTCATATCTATGCGAATCACACGCGTCTGCATCTTCGCGAGATCATACACGCGGGCAGCGCGCGTGTCAAGAAGTGTAAAATACGGGCTTGACAATGCGGTGCAAATGGTGTATTGAGGGGCTCACCAAACCCAATAAATTGAGTTATGGCACACACGAAAGTAATCCTCGCAACAAAGATAGAAGGTCTGGGCTGTGAAGCCGACCTTGTGACGGTGAGAGCCGGGTACGCGCGCAATTATCTGATTCCTCAGGGGCTCGCCTTTGAGGCAACCCAGGCCAACAAACGCTTTATCAACATGCTTAAGACAAAGCGGGCGGAGCGTGAGGCAGCCGAACTTGCCAACTTCAAGGACGTGGCGGCAAAAATTGCCAACATTAAGCTTGAACTCAAATTAGAGGCTGGTGAGAAAGGCAAGGTGTTCGGGGCTGTCACCAACCAACAGATTGCAGAGGCTTTGGCTAAGCAAGGAGTTGAAATTGACCGCCACACGCTGGAACTCGAAAAGCCACTGCGCAAGGGTGGGGATTATGAGATACCCGCAAAGCTGCACCCGGAGGTTACCGCCATCGTTCATGTCCACATCGAGATGGTAGGCGAAGCCCCCGTTGAGTCAGCTCCTGAATCCAAAGTCGGCGCCGCCGAATAACTATTTTTCCCTCTTTCGACGACGGCACGCATACTGTCAGGTATGCGTGCCGTTTTAGTACGTCAGGCATGACATGTAGCTGGGGTGAAAGTCCCCAAGAGCCGCTGACAGAACGGAATCAAATAGCCA
>CANRNS010000074.1 GCA_947632055.1 uncultured Akkermansia sp. | reverse complement strand
TGAGGCTTCCTCCGGTTGTTCTCGGTCTTGTCTGCTTATGCCACCCGCCGCCGCTGTGCTGCGGGCGGTTGCGTTGCATCCATTTATCAGCGTACGCCCTTGCCGCTCCTTTCCAGTTCCTCAGGGGTAGCCCGTTTGTGTCTTTCCATCTGTTCTCTTCATTCAGCTCCCAAAAATCACTTGCGCATTCTCCCGCCTGCTCACTGCTCATATGCTTTTCATGACTCAAAAGAAATTGCTTTACTTCGTGGATTGTGTCAGGCAAGCGGGCTTGCCCGCTGTCATCATCATCAATATAATCTTCCTCTCCCTCTTTGTCTCTCTCTGTCATGCGGTCGTTTCTACGGTCGTAGCGTTTGCTTACATTGCTTGAGTTTGTCTTACGTATTGATAATACGGATTTTTCTCTTTCGGCGTCGTAAATATCAACGACTAAATTATCGCCAGAAAAATGCCACAAATCTGCACAAGAATGCGCAATTTTTCGTCCAATTCCTGCACTTGAAAGCCACTTTCGCACGCCCCATTTCTTTGCCCCTGCTATCACCCCGCCATTAAGTTCCCTGCCGCAGTAAAATGCCATTTTGAAGGCATCGGCAATGTCCGCGTTTTTGTATTTGTGGAGCTTTAATCCCAAGCTTACCGGAAAGATAATAAAGTCAAGCGGTCTATTTGGGTCACGCTTTGGGTTACGTCTCATACCGTCACCCTCCTTTCGTCAGTAATCACCCCTGCGCACCACTCCGGGAATCCCACTTTCTTCCCCACTTTCGCGCAGGCATCACGCCATGCCGCCCACGCCCAAGTTTCCACTATCAGCGCGCCGCGCTCGGGAGTATCCACTCTCACCGCCGGGACTCCGTACCGGATGGATATCGCAAGCAGCGAATGCTCCACCTGAGCAAGGTTCGCCCTCCCCATGCTCACCATCTGCATCAGCTCCATCTCGGTTCCTACGACAAGGAGACGTGCAAATTGAAAGCCCCTCAGCCGGTGCATCTCTCTCATGAAACGCGCTCTTTCCCGCGTCAATGAGCCCACAAGGTCAGCCATGCTCTTGCGCTCTACGGCAAAAACTTCTTCCAGCCCACGCACGGAGTAATCGCCGGTTTGAAGTGTGCTGCTCTCACTTCGCAGGTGTGTAAACTCAAGCGGCGTCTGTTCCCGCGTGTCGGTGATAAGGACGGGCTTTGCATCATCCGTTGCGCTCATTTTCGGAAAAGTCGTTTGGCATTCTCTTCGTAAGCCCGGGCAATATCGGCAAGGTTATAAAAGGTATCGCCCTTACTTTTCAAGCCATAGATAGGATTCTGCACTCGCACCTTGCCCTCTTCCCGGAGACGGATAAGCCACAAACGCGCTTGCGATTTGCTCACGCCGTAAATCCGCATAATGTCACTAATGCGCCCCCACTCTTGCCCATTGTTCACCGGCCTTTCCGCAATCTCTCGTTTCAACGTTGCATGAAGCCACTGAGCCATCCTCATTAGCATCTCAGGAGTTGCCACCGGAGACCCAGAGCCAACGCCTAGCAACCGAGTAAGTACCTGCTCCTCATCGATATTTTCACTATGAATTTTCATTTCCCGGCAAATGGTGAAAGTGAGCAACTGCGAACTTGTTTCAGCCATGCACAGACTTCGTCAAGGTCATATCGAACGCGCCGACCTTTCCCCTTCGTCGTCCTTCCAATAAGCACGCGCGGACAATCTTTCCAGCCGCGGAGTGTATTCTCAGCAATCCCGAGTTCACGGGCTGCCTCAAACTGCTTCAATAATCGCACCGAGCGGGCTATGCGTACTCGGTCGCCATTTATTTTAGAGTTATAATTTCTCATGCCCCCCATTATGCAACGAGGACACAGTCAGAGAAATTCAAAGTTTTTGCGCAAAAAAAAAGGCTTGACATTCGTTGAAAATTATCTCTTTCCTTGTGAGCTGTCCATTTCTTCTTTATTATCCAAATACAAGCAAGCAGCTACAAAAACTTCCCCCATAGTCACACCAAAAGCCTCCATCAATATCGCGGTGCCCCAAGCAGCCTCCATCATGAAATCACTCATATTGTCCCCCTTTTTTGTCGACTCAGCCATGTTGAGTCGCTCTATTACACCTTTTAGTCGTTCTTTTTTCTCCTTACTTGTGCTTACGTTTATAGTATCTCTGACTTCTGTCAAACGAGGACTCCTTGGCATATAAATAAAGGAGTTGCGTGGAAAAATTACAAGAAACACGTCAGGTTCATCATAATATTTTCCTTTCCTCTTCCATAAAAAGCTCTCAACCCCTTTCGGTCCGTTTTTGTCCAATATCATCTGCAACTCCTTATCCAGTCTTTTCTTCTCCTGTTTTATCTCGTAAAGATCAACCCCAAAATCCATAAGATTTCCAAACCCCCAAGGTCTAAAGTGCCCACATTCCTTAACATACTTCAAGAAAAATCTTGGGCCACCTCCCAACTTCGTACACACTTTTCTGACTTTTTCATCTGACAAATATGCCTGAACTCCCCTAATGCCGTGCATGTTATACACTTTTTCGCATGAAACGTCCAAATCTTGTAGTACGGCTTGTATGTTTCCCTCGTCTCTCTCAGGAAGACTCTCCTTTGCCTTCTCCGTCTCCACCTTTGCCGCCCTCGTAGCGGTGGATTTTTTCACCTTCCCGGCTTCGTTCGTTTTCCTCTCCTGACCCTTCTTATGAGATTTTACGTTATTCATAACCTCATGATATCGCGTGGAGGTTCATCAGTCAACTTCATCATTCCCCTCACCGCGCATTGTAAAGCACAGGACGCCGCCCTACCGGGCTTATTGACATCATTGAGGCAATTCCGCCCATCACTGTGCCGCAAGCCCGTTGTAGGCACATTCACGCCTCCTGCCGGTACGCTGGAGCCGCCGGAGAAGTCATGACGGGTGTAGCTTCATCTACCGCCGCCGCCAGCGCGGAAAGCACATTCTGGCGCATCGTGAGCGTGCCGGTGAAATAGCCGCGCTCCACTTCCTCCGAATCATGCCCAATGGTGTCACGAACCGCATCCGGCGAGAAAAGAGCAGTGCCCGTCATCCCGCCGCGCAGGTAGGTTGCCACCGTGTGCCGGATGGAGTGGAAAGACTTTGCGCTCACTGCGTGCCGGTTGCCCTTTGCCTTGCCCGCGTTCACTGTTCCTTCAATCATCCCGTGCGCCCGGAGCAGGGCGGTAAACTGTGTCGATATGCACGTCTTTGAGCTTCCAAGGTAGAAATGCGCCATATCGGGGAACACGTATTCTTCACCGCCCGTGGACTGCGTAAGCCTCCGCACCAGCAACTCCCTCAACTGTGGCAAAATCGGCAGACAACGCTCCTTGCGCGTCTTAACCTCCACCAGCCGGATATAACTCTCTCGCCAGTTCACCGCATCCCATCGAAGCGTGCAAACGTCCGAAAGCCGCAAGCCTCCCAAGTAAAAACTTACCGCTACCATGTCATTCCACGGAGCCGGGAAGCTCTGCATCATAAAGCGGATTTCATCTAGCGTGAACGGCAAACGCTTCTGCACGTCTTGTCCCCGCTCAGGAATCACCGCGCGCGCCTCAACGCCCATATTGATACCGGCAAACGGGTTCTTGTTCATGTAATCGTCAACCTCAACCGCTCTTTTGAAGGCCATTGAGACGTACATACGTACCTGCTCCACTGTACCCCGGGCAACTCGCCGCAACTCATGCTGCACGAATCCCCGGCAAATCGCGGGCGTGATGGTATCAATCCTCCTGTCTGCATCTGTGCCAAGGTAGGCCAAGAATAAATTGAAAGCCCGAGAGCGATTCTTCTCTGCGCTCTCGCCCGCCGTGCGTGGAAAGTCAGCAAAGTACTCCCTCACCGTCGGAATCTTCCCAGCGCATCCGTGAAGCTCTGCCACCTTGCGCACCGCATCGCACGCCTTGTGCGCTGGGGTTTCGCCTGAGGAAGCCGCCTCCATCGCCGCCGCTGTCTGTTCAGCCATAGCGCGCGCGTGCCGCCCGGCCGCCCCCGCTTCAATGCGAATACCCGTTGAACGTCTGATTTTTCGGCTTCCTTGCTTCCAGCAAGCAATCCAGCATCTGCAATTCTTGCGTTTTTCAATCCAGCTCATAATCGCGTTAAGTTTAGATTTCACTAGGGAAGCGAGACTTTTTTTATGTGCCCCCCGCTATGTGACCCTAAATGTGCCCCCACTATATAGTACCCTCCGCACCCCTGTCAAAATAAAAAAGTGTCCTGTCAGGCACTTGCGAACTTTATAAAACTCTATAAACCTCAAAATGTAGTACACGGGAAGGGATTTGAACCCCTGACCAACTGCGTGTAAAACAGCCGCTCTACCACTGAGCTACCCGTGCTTGAATGGCCGCATTCTACATGAGGGATGAGAGGAATGCAAGCGAAATATCGTGGGCGTATTTTATGCGAGGGGTGGAAGGGGGAGTTGTGCTTGGCGCAGCAGGTCAAGAATCTGCTCGCGCGGCTTATCTGGCCAGCACTTGTTGGAAATAGGACTGGCAGGACTGGGATGCAGGATGCTTCCCAATGTGAAAGAGGTTTCAGGTACGGCGCTGGCAGCTATTTGCAACTGCTGCAAAGCGTAAGCGCCCACGCCGATGAGGCAGGTGGGACGCAATGCGCGGATGAGGTGCACCAGATGGCGCTGGCAGGCGGAGTCGATGCGCGTGGCTTGCTCACGCGGAAGCTGGGTGGGCGGGATGTTGGCGCCGCTCTCATTCATCCAGATGAGTGGGCAATAGTTGGCCACGTAGGCCTGTGTAAAAAAGCTTTCAGCCGTCCCGTAGAGCTGCTCGAAGAGTCCCCAGAGGCGTCGTCCGCTCACCTCAGAGCGAGGGCATGAGAAGCCCTGGATGGGGCGTTTGGGGTGAGTTTTTTCGGGCTGTCCAATCGCGGCGGTGATGCCCATCCAGAGCGTAACGGCGGGTATCTCGCCAAAGGGCACGCCGGTCTGCGCCATACCGAACGGACCGGGGTTCATACCTAGGAAAAGTACTTGTTTGGGCGTGGTGGCGAAGCGGTGGATGTAGGCTTCGTGCCCGTTCCAAGCGTAGTTGAGCGGGTTGTAAGTGAAGGCGACAGGTGGCGAAAAGTGCAGGGTGTTCATCTCTGCCGCGAGTTCGCGCGCGGCGGACAGGACTTCATCAACGCAGTTCATGGATGGGATCCTACCACAGAACAGGCGGATTGACCAACAAAATATCGGCTTGATAAGTGGGGATGGATTTTGTAGAATGGCCGGTGTGAAGGTAATCGCCATAGCTAATCAAAAAGGAGGAGTGGGCAAGACCTCAACGGCAGTGAATATGGCTGCGGCCTTGGCGGCGCGTGGTAAAGAGGTGTTGCTGATCGATGTGGATTCACAGGCCAATGCCACTTCTGCCCTCGGCTTCTCTGTGGCGGGAGAGCAGAGTCTCTATCAGGCGCTCATTGGGGGCTGTCGGTTAGAGGATTTGGTCATTTCCGCCAATCGCCGTCACCTTTCGTTGGTACCTTCGCATATGGACCTCTCGGGGGTGGAGGTGGAGCTCACGCAGAATGGCGAGCACAGCTACTGCATGCAGCGTGCACTGGCGGGGCTGCGGGAAAGCTCGGCTTTCGACTACGTGTTTTTGGATACGCCGCCTTCGTTGGGGGTTCTGATGACGGCGTCGTTGTGTGCGAGTGATGAGGTTCTTACGCCGATGCAATGCGAGTTCCTGAGTTTGGAAGGACTTTCCAAGATTCTCTTTGTCATTGAGCAGATTCGCGAGGGAGGAATTCAGCCCGGCATCATCCATGAGGGCATCCTCATGACCATGTACAACAACACAAATTTGGCTAACCAGGTGATTGATCAGGTGCAGGAGAACTTGCCGGATAAAATATATGAAACCGTGATACCGCGTTCGGTGCGGGTGGCGGAGGCTCCCAGTTTTGGACGGACTGTGCTGGAGCACGATCCGGAGGGGGCGGCCGCCTGGGCCTACAAAAATGCGGCCAAAGAATTCCTGCGTCGTCACCGCTGATGCTGCACTGGATCTACCCGGAGCTGTGCGAATTGTGCCACGAGCCGAGCGAGCATGAGCTCTGCGAGAATTGCATTGCCAAACTACCCACGTTGCCGCTTCCCATTTGCCTTTATTGTGGCTCGCCTGTGGCCGGAGACCAGCAGGATCCCTTGCACTGTGCGCAATGCTCTTCCGCACCGCGTTATTATGATTTTGCCCGCAGTGCGTACATGACGAATGAGGCGACTCGCCACCTGGTTCATGCCATCAAATATCACCATGCCAACTATCTGGCGGGCATCATGGGCGAGTTGCTCAATTGCCTGTGGGACGACACTCCGCAGCTTATGCAGCCGGGGCGGTATTGCATTGTGCCCGTGCCGTGTACGCGGGCACATCTCTTTGCGCGCGGCTATAACCAGGCGGGTGAGATAGCGCGGGCGCTGGCGCGGTTACGAGGGTTGCCGGTGTGCCATGCTCTCAAACGCATCCCCACCGGGGCTGACAGCCAGACGCGTCTCTCGGCCGGAGAACGTCGGCGCAATGCCATGAGGGCCTATACAGCTCAGCCGGCCTATGCGAGTGGTCGCCGCAAGTTGCCGGGTGAGGATGTGGTGCTGGTGGATGATGTGTACACGACCGGCAGCACGGCGCACGCATGCGCCAAGCAATTGCGCAAGCTGCCCGGGGTGCGGCGCGTGGGGGTGCTCACCTTGTTGCGTGCGCACGGTCGGTGGGACGGCGTTTAGTGCATCCTGCCGCGAGGGTGAAAGTTTTTGTGGAGAGCCACGAGTCTTTTTTGCTCCACGTGGGTGTAGACCTGCGTGGTAGATAAATCTGCGTGCCCAAGCATATCCTGGATGACGCGTAAATCAGCTCCATTTTCCAGCAGATGCGTGGCAAAGGAGTGGCGCAGTATGTGAGGGAACACATTTTCATCTAATCCGGCGGCGGCTGCGCGCGTCTTGATGATTTGGCGGATGCGTTCGCGAGTAAGCTTGCCCCCGCGGCGGGAGAGGAAAACGACGCGGGGGTCCGGTTTACCTTCCACCAGCAGCATGGAGCGTGCGTGCTCGCGGTAAAAGCGCACGGCTTGCGCTGCCGCTCCGCCCAGTGGCACATAGCGCGTTTTATCCCCTTTGCCGGTGACGCGTACAAAGCCCTCGTCCCAATCCACTTGCTCTGGTCGCAGGGCGACGAGCTCACTCACGCGCAGCCCGCTGCCATAAAGCATCTCCAGGATGGCGCGATCGCGTGCGCCGAAGGGCAGGTCCTGCGGGTCGATGCTTTCCAGCAGGCGGCGCACATCTTCCTCTGAGAGAGTTTGAGGAATCTGCATGCTTGTGCGCCCGCCCTGCACGAGCGCGGCCGGGTTGGCAGGCAGAATGTGCTTCATGGCCAGATATCGGAAAAAGATGCGCGCATGCACCATCATGATGCGCGCGCTGGAGGTCGCCAATCCCTCCGCCAGCAGGTCGTGGTGGTACTCCACAAGGGTGGAGTCCTGCACCTCATCCGGAGAGACAGAGTGCTGCTCCAAATAGTGGCGCAGGTGGGTGAGACTTTGCCGCACTGAGCTGCGATAGTGCGAGCTCAGCCCGCGCTCCGCCGCCAGGTAGAGTAAAAACTGCTCAATGGCGCTGCCTAATTCCTGCAGGCTCAGACTCATGAGAACAGACGGTTCAGGAGGCGGCCATCAGCGCCTCGCGGTTGACAAAAAACACGGCGGCCAACAGACAGAGAAACGCCCACAGATAGTCCCACTTCCACTGTTCGCCCATATAGAGAATCATAAAGGGGACAAAAACACTCAGCGTGATCACCTCTTGCATGATTTTGAGCTGTGCCAGCGTCAGGCCTGCCGAACGTCCCAAATGATTGGCAGGTATCATCAGGCAGTATTCAAAAAAAGCCAGTCCCCAGCTCATCAGGATCAGTTTCCACATGCCCTGCGATACGCTTTCCCCAGGCTTGCGCAGGAAGCCGTACCACGCAAAGGTCATAACCGTATTGCTCAGGATGAGCAGCCCGGCAGTGGCTATCAGCCGATACATTTTTACGATGATTTTGCTTTTCTCTCCTCACAATCTTGCAGCAGCGCTTGCCAGAGCGAATCCACACCGGCGGTAACTGTTGCTTTTGCATCGGCAAGGGGGGCGCCGGGCTGACCGTGGGCAAAGAGATAAAACTTGATTTTCGGTTCGGTGCCGCTGGGACGTACGGCGAAACTGCGACCATCTTCCAAGTCGATGAAGAGCAGATTCTCCGCCGGCACGGGGTCGCCCTCGGCATCCTTCATGGCGCCGTTCGAGAAATCGCGCACGGCGACCACGGGAGAACCGTCCATTTGCTTGGGCGGCGCCGAGATGAAACTGCGCGTGAGCGCGGCGATTTGAGCTGCGCCATCTGCGCCCTCCATGACGAGGCTTTTGCCCATCTCCAAGTAAAACCCGAACTGGGTGTATAGCGAATTGAGACACTCCAACAGACCCGTACCTCGGGAGGCGAGGTAGGCATTCAGCTCCGCCAGGCAGATCGCGGCCGCATTGGCATCTTTATCGCGCACAAAGTCCTGCGCCAGGTAGCCATAGCTTTCCTCGCCGCCGAAGACGAAATACTTGCTGTGCTGCAGGCGCAGGGAACGAGTTGCGGCTTCATTCATGCGTCGGTAGTCGGTGCGCAATTTTTCCGGGATGGCGTGCTCATATTTGCCGAGTTTGGCGGCAATGTATTTGAAGCCGGTAAGCACATTCACGGTTTGGATGCCGTGGGCGGCGGCGATGGCATCTTGCAGCGGGCTGGTCACATAAGTTTTGACCATCACGGCGTGCTGCTCATTCTCCGGGGTCACGATTCCGAGCTCGCGCATGCTCATGCAACGATACCAAGCCAACAGACAGCCCGTTTGATTGCCGGTCAGCAGCTGCATTTTGCCCGTGTTTTTGTCGCGCACGGCAATCCCCATGCGGTCGCTGTCCGGATCCGTGGCAATGACCAGATCAGCTCCCTCGGCATCCGCCTGGGCAATGGCCATATCCAATGCTGGCGCGTTTTCGGGATTGGGACTCTGCACGGTGGGGAAACGCCCATCTTGCACATCTTGGGCAGCCACGGTGCTAACCTGGCAGCCCAGCTCGCGCAGCAGGGGCACAATGCAGCGCTTGCCCGTGCCGTGTAGATTCGTGTACACTACCTTGGCTGCACCCGCTTGCGTGAAAACATCCGGGCGCAGGATGATGCCCTTGAGCTGTTCCATGAAACGGCCATCCATCTCGGCTCCCAGCGTGCGCAAATGCCCGCGTTGGCTTTCGGGGAGCGGGGTATAGGAATCGCTCGTCAGCGCGTTGACCTCCGCAATCACTCCAGTATCATGGGGCGGTACCAACTGCGCGCCATCGTTGAAATAAGCTTTGAATCCATTGTCATGCGCCGGGTTGTGGGAGGCGGTGATGACCACGCCTGTATCGGCATTCAACTCGCGAATGGCAAAGGAAACTTCCGGCGTGGAGCAGGGGCCGTCGAACAGAGCGCAGTCGCAGCCCAGGTCCGTCGCAATTTTCGCGCAAAGCTCGGCAAAGTCGCGTGAAAAATGACGCGTGTCGTGCCCCACCACAATGAGCGGCTTTCG
Source organism: uncultured Akkermansia sp. (assembly GCA_947632055.1). GTDB lineage: Bacteria > Verrucomicrobiota > Verrucomicrobiia > Verrucomicrobiales > Akkermansiaceae > Akkermansia. The sequence continues at coordinate 512 of CANRNS010000074.1, read as the reverse complement.
GTCGCCGACAAACTTGCGAACATAGGCGATTAGCCCCCGCATGGCGCGTCCCACGTTGTAGAAGTTCATGCAAGCCGTGCCCACGCATGGGTGTTCCGGTCTTCCGTTCACGCCGCCGTGACCTTGCTCGGCAGAAGTGACGGTGGCGCCGATGGTCCGGCCGCGCAGACCGCCTGTGCCGAAAGCGAGTGTTTTGTAGAAACGGTTATTGAGTTCCGCCCAATTTTTCTGAGCGGTCAGCTCACTTACAGCCGCCGATGCGACTAGGTCGCTTGTGCCGCTGAGCAGCAGACGTACGTTCTCAATACTTGCTTTCTGCAGTTTCCCCGCGGCTACAGCCTGCTCCAGTATTTGCATCTCTTGCTCGCTTACCATAACGTCATCATTCTACCACGTGTGCGAAAATTAGCCAATCCTTTTTTCCCTAGGCGGAGAAACCCGCAATCGGACAAAAATAAGTGCACCGAACGGGGAAAAAGAGGGCAAGAGATTTATCGTTTGGACAAAAATAG
>CANRNS010000073.1 GCA_947632055.1 uncultured Akkermansia sp. | reverse complement strand
ACTCTAGCATGCTTTGAACTTCTTGGCACCCTTTTTTGTGCCAAGAACCTGTTGCATTTAATTTTGCAATCCACAAGTCATTCTCGATGAATTCTTTTTCCTTGACAAAGGGACGTGTCTTTATAGATAATGACCGAGAACCTGATTAAGTATGGATGCACAAGCGTCAGCGCATGCGTTAGTTTGGGATAAATTGCCGAGCCTACCGGACGCGGAAGGCTATGCAGGCATGTACGCTGGTGTGGTAGTTGACACACGCACTGGTGAATCCTGTTTGGTGGCTGCCGGTGGCGCTAATTTCCCGAATAAACCGCTGTGGGAAGGGGGCACCAAATGTTGGACGGATCGCATTTTTGTGCTCACTCGGGGAGCCTCAGAGTGGAATGAGTCGGTCAAGTTGCTCAAACCGATGGGTTATGGCGCTGCGGTATCTCTACCACAGGGGGTGATGCTCATTGGCGGGTGCAATGCGGAGGGTGTGTTTCGGGATTGCCTGCTGATTTCGTTGAGCGGAGGAGCGCTTCAGCTTACTCCACTCCAACCGCTCCCCGTGGGACTCACCGGGCATGCGGCAGCGATGTTGGATGGTAAGGTGTGCGTGTTGGGCGGCAGTTTGGCGCCCGGAGAACAAGATGCGCAGAGCTCGCTCTTTATCTACGACCCGGCAGCGGATGTCTGGACTGAGGGTGAGGCCTTGCCCGCGCGCGGTCGTTTCCTGCATCAAATGGCTTCAACTGATGGAGCTCTTTACGTGCTGGGCGGCATTGGTGTCAAGCCCGGTGAGAATGGTCGCATGGTGCGCGATATGTTGACTGAGGCTTGGCTTTACACTTTACAGGGGGGCTGGGATCGCGTGGCAGACTTGCCGCGATTTTGCGCTGCCGCGCCTACGCCTGCTCCAGTTTCGCCTGAGGGAAAAATTTACTTGCTGGGCGGGGATGACGCTTCGGTGAAGGGCGTGAATTCCCCGCAGAATCATCCCGGGTTTCATAGCGTAAGTCTCAGTTACTGCCCCGTGAACAACACGTGGAAGGAGGAGGGATCCATCCCTGCCCCGCGCGCCGTCCTTCCCTGCGCGATGTGGAACGGACGAGCAGTTATTTTCAACGGAGAACAACGTCCGGGGAAACGTTCCAATGAGGTATGGGCAGCTTCATTTTAACATTGCGAACATGATGATGAAAACTCTCGTTTTGTTTTTTGCATGTTGCTTGTCGCTCTCAGTCCATGCGGGCCAGTTGCAGGGCAACCAGGCGGGCACAGTAGATGACGCCTTGGGACGCGCGGGGATGGTGGCAGTTGTGCTGCCGGCCGGGGAGAGTCGTCCTCAAGATCTCTTGGTGGTGACGGGAGGCGCTAATTTCCCGCATGCTAAACCGCACGCCGCCACGCCGGAGGAGCGTGGAGAAAAGGTCTTTTACGCCGACGTTTTCGTGTCAGACAATCTCGGACCGGCAGGAAAGGTGAAACTGACACGTGTGGGGAGCATGCCGCGTCCGATTGCTTACGCCGCTTGCGTAGGTACAGGGAAAGGCATGTTGGTGGCTGGTGGGTGCAATGCAGAAGGACACGTGGCAAAAGTGACCATGAGTGGTCTGCGCGATGGGGAGTGGGTTGCAGAAACTCTGCCGGATCTCCCGCGCAGTGTGGCTTACCCGGCCTTTGCGCTTGTAGGCAATAAGTTTTATGTTATGGGCGGGCAGGAGCACGCGGATTCCACAACGGCTCTGAATAGTTGCTATGTGCTGGATTTGGACAACATCGGGGAGGGTTGGCAGGAGCTGTCTCCCATGCCCGATGGGCGTATGTTGGCCGCTGCCGGTGTCGTCGATGGCGTAATTTATGTGGTGGGCGGCTGCTCCTTGCACCCAAATGCCGAGGGACAGGCCGAGCGTACCTACTTGAGGGACATACTCTGCTACGATCCTGTGTCCAACACTTGGGCCAAAGTGAATGCCGAGATGCCGGAAACGCTCGTGGGGATGGCTAACCCGCTGCCGGTCGTGGAGCGGAAGCTCTACGTCATCGGCGGTGATCCCGGGAACTATTACCGAGCTTCGCTCCAGGGCAAGGCTCCGATGAAACACCCCGGTCAGTCGCGCGTTATTTACACCTATGAACCGTCCACCGGAGCGTGGGAGAAGGTGGGTGAGTTGTCGGAGGGAATCGCTACCTTTCCGGCCGTCGTTGTTGGAAACTCCATTTACACGGTCTCCGGCGAGATCTTTCCCGGCGTGCGCACCCCGCGTATCCACGTTATAACCCCGCAATAATCAACCCAACTTCTACTTATGCAACAAGGTTCTTATTTTGACGCATTCCTCCTAACTCTCAGCACCATTTTACAAGCCTTTGGCGAAATGTTCGGAGGAGCAATACGCTGGTGCAGCTCCTACGCGAACACGACCTTGCTCGTTGCGGCGGCGGTGGCTTTGGTGGCCGTTTTGCTCGGAGTAAAGAACGGATTTCGGTCTAAGCCACTGTCGGCGTACGTGAAAGGCAAGGGACCGGGTTTCTGGGCGTGGATGGCGGTGATTGTGTTGTGGGTCGTTGTGATGCTCAATTACTTCGACCGTCAGTTGCTCGCCGTGCTGAACACCTCCATCACCTCCGGCGAGCAGGGCATTGCCATGACGCAGGCGCAGTTCGGTATGGTTACTTCCGCCTTCCTCATTGTGTATGCCGCGCTCAGTCCTGTGGGCGGTTACCTGGCGGATCGCTTCAGCCGCAAGTTCATTATCTTGTGCTCACTGGTTGTCTGGTCCGTTGTGACGTGGATGACCGGGCAATCCTCCACGTATGAAGAGCTGATTTTTTGGCGTGGTGCCATGGGCGTGAGCGAGGCTTTTTATATCCCCGCAGCTCTTGCGCTCATTTCCGATTATCACCGTGGCTCCACGCGTTCGATGGCCACGGGGTTGCACATGAGTGGTATTTATGCGGGTCAGATTCTTGCCGGGTTTGGTGCGTGGATTGCAAACAATCCTGCCTGCGCTCTTGGTTGGCGCCTTACTTTTGAGACATTTGGCTTCATTGGTGTAGTTTACGCTATTGTTGTCATCTTCTTTTTGCGCGACCCGCAGGGCGACCAGAAGAACGAAGAAGTTGATGAAAGATCGGTTGAATTAACGGCTGACGCCGTTTCGGGGGCGGACTTTGGTATCGGCCATGTGTTGCGCAGTCTCTTCACGGGACGCGCTATGGCGATGCTGCTCGTCATGTATGCTTGCGCGGGCTTTGCTAACTGGTTCCTCATGGGGTGGTATCCGCGTCTGCTTCAGGATATGTTTGGAATTTCGGAGGCTGAAGCGGGGCCAATGGCTACTATGTGGGTGAACATTGCTAAATACGCTGCGGTGTTGCTTGCTGCGGTGGTAGCGGACATGTGGTACCTGCGCAACAAGAACGCGCGCGCCTACGTGCCGGGTATCTGTTTTCTGTTGGCCGGGCCGTGTGTGATGATTGCTATGTTGCCGGCGCTTGGAGTGCCAATTGCTCTTTCGCTCGTGGCAACTGTGGCGTTGGTCTCTATGCAGGGGGTGGCGCAAGGCTCGCTGGATGCCACGCTCATGCCGGTGCTCCGTTCCCACATTGATGAGCGTTTTTCTGCCACAGGATATGGCTTGCTCAATCTCACCTCAGTTTCTGCTGGTGCGCTCATTTCTTGGTTGGGCGGGTACCTGATGGATTCTGGCGTGGCTTTGGGCGTACCGCTGAGCATTGCGGGCTTTCTCATGGTCATCTGTGGATTATTCTTTTTCCTCTTGCCTAAGAAAGAGAGCTGAGACATACACTGAAAGTTCAAAATTCGTTAACCTATACCCACTGAACATAAACATATGATAACCCACCAAACAGCACACGCAGTCATAGCCACGTTCCTTTGCGCCGGGGCTCTGCTTTCCCCTGCCTCAGCAAAAGTTGACAAGACAGAAATTGATTTGGCGACTTTTGTCCCATATGAACACGCTCAGACAATTTTTCAGGCGAAGAACGCGCGACGTTCACCTCAAAAAAACGCTCAGACGAGTTCCAAAACAAAACCTGATACCAACTACCCCAGTGTACGCATCCCGTGTATTATTCATGCCAATGGGGTGACGATTGCCGCTGCGGAGGGGCGGAAACGCGCGACGGACCAGGGAAGTAACGATATCATCGTTTGCTTGAGTAAAGATGATGGGCGTTCGTGGGGTAAGCCAATTGTTGCTGCGAGCGATCCTGAAAATGGGACGTTCAACAATCCGTACCTCATTTTCGATTCAGAGAAAAAGCGGTTTATCCTCTTTTTCCAATATTATCCGGCTGGTGTTAGTGAGCGTGGTTCCATGATGCCTGGATGGCAAGATCCCAAAACTGTGCGTAATATGGTTTGCTTTTCTGACAATGGAAAGCGGTGGACCAAACCTAAGGATGTGACTTCGACAACCAAGCACGATGACGCGACTTTGACTTGCAGCGGTCCTAATCCGGGTGTCCAGCTTACGCGTGGTAAGTACAAAGGACGCATTGTCATCGTATTCAATGAAGCCGAGAAGTTTGGTGATTGGGTGCTGACGGCAGCTTATTCCGATGACCATGGTAAAACATGGCAGTTGGGCAAGAAGTCAGAATCGGGCAAGGGCATTAATGAGGTGTCGGTGGCAGAGACAAATGACGGAGGTTTGTATGTGGTGTCCCGCACTTGGGGGGCCGGTTCCGGACGCCGTGTATCGTACTCTCACGACGGTGGAGAAACGTGGGAACCCATTGTGGGAGATCCAAACTTGCCCAGCCCGAATTGCCAAAATGGCATGGTGCGCTACTCCCACGCAGATGATGCAGCGCGGGGCAACAAAAATCGGATCATTTTCACCTCTCCAACGAGGAATAATCGTTCTAATGGCGTGATCAAGATGAGCTATGACGATGGTGAAACGTGGCCTGTTGAAAAGTCGTTTGGAGAAGGGAAGTATGCATATTCTGCCATTTGTCCACTTGAGCCTGGGTTCTTTGGCGTCCTCTTTGAGTCTGATGGCGGGCAGACCATTCGTTTCGCACGTATTCCCATGGCTTGGCTCACTGGTGGTGAGGACACGGGAATTGGCAAGGAACTCGAGAGCGTGAAACGAGAGACACCAAAGAGCTGACACGACCTTTCGTGTAGCTGACTGTAGTCGGCTCCATTTTCACGTCGCGCGAGAGGGTCAAGGATGATGACGCACCGATGCCCGAGAGCCAAGGGCGTTGCCAGCGGCGTGCTCCCATTGACTTGGTTGGTTGTATTCAGGGGAACTTGACGCCCAGCTGCTGCAGCAGATTGAGGGCATCCTCAGAACCTTGTGCGGCGGCTGAACGCAGCCACTTAACGCCTTCTTGCATCGATCGCTGTATTCCAGCACCTTCTACATAGCATGCCCCCAAAAAGTATTGTGCACGTTCATCTCCCTGCTCAGCGGCAATGCGAAACCATTTGACAGCTTCTGCATCGTTTTGTTCGACTCCTGCGCCCTCAAAATAACACAGGCCCAGCCCGGCCTGTGCAGGCACATATCCGCTTTCGGCGGCTTGACGGTATAGTCGGGCAGCTTCTTTGGGATTTGTATCTGTTCCATTGCCCTTTTCGTAGCACACGCCCAAGTGGTAAAGCGCTTGCAGGTTCCCTTGTTTGGCCGCCTTATGGAACCATTGAAAGGCTTCCGTGGCATTTGCCTGAATGCCTTCTCCTTTGATGAGGCAACGCCCAATGCGGCATTGTGCCTCGGCGTTCCCTTGCTCAGCAGCAGCGAGGTACCAGCGGGCGGCTTGTTGCATGTCGCGCTCGGTGTTGTTACCATCTTCACAGCAAATTCCCCATTCCAACTGCGCCTGCGCCATTCTTCCCTCTGCTGCGGCTTTCAGCCACTTGACAGCCTGGGCAGCATCTTGTTCCAGTCCTTCTCCGCGGGCGTAGCAACGCGAGATTGCGTATTGCGCCGGAGCAAAGTTTTGTTCTGCCGCTTGTTTGCACCACATAGCCGCCGCTTTGGTATCTTGCTGCACTCCCTCTCCTTTAGCAAAGCAGAGTGCGAGAGCGCACTGTGCCTTCGGATTCCCTTGCTGGGCTGATTCGCGGAACCATTTGACGGCTTTTTGGGCATCGACATTCACTCCGAGTCCGAGTCGATAGGCGTCTGCCAAGAAATATTGAGCCTCAGCGTGACCGGCTTGCGCAGCACGCAGGAAGAGTTGAACCGCTTTTGTCTCATCTTTATCGACGCCTTCTCCGCGTGCAAAGCAGAGACCAAGGTGCAGCGTAGCATCATTCACTCCTTGATCCGAGGCTTCTTTGTACCATTGGGCAGCTTTCTGCCAATCTTGCTTCACACCCAAACCGTGTTCATAGCACAACGCAAGCTGCAGCTGGGCTTCGGGCAGCCCTTGGGCGGCGGCTTTGGAAATCAACTCAGCAGCCTGAACAGGATTTTTTTCGCAACCTTCGCCTTGCGCAAGACAGAGGGCGAGGGCAAGCTGTGCCTCGGCCATGTTTTGTGCCGTAGCTTTTCGCAACCATGCTACGGCTTGCTCAGGATTCTTCTGCACTCCCTCACCTCGCGCAAGACAGAGGGCGAGGTTGTATTGCGCTTGCGCGACACCTTGTTCGGCAGCCGCTTGGAACCATTTGGCGGCATCTTGGGCATTGCCGCGCAGGGTGCAGCATGCTGCTAAGTTTAATTGCGCTTCTGCATCTCCTTGCTCGGCGGCACATTGGAGCCATTTCAGGCCCTCTGTCAACTCGTCCTGATTGGAATTATCGTGCGGACTGATGAGTACAAGCCCCAGCGTACGTTGCGCGGGTACGTGCCCTTGCTCGGCGGCCTTGCGCAGCCATTGGATGGCATAAACAGCATTGGCTTCGAGTCCTTCCCCTTTCGCAAAGGCTTCTCCCAAGCAGTATTGAGCCTCGGCCACTCCTTGCTCGGCGGCTTCCCTCAGCCAATGCAGGGCAGCAAGTAGGTCTGGTGGCACATCTTCGCCATGCAGGTAGCGTTTGCCTAGCAGAAGTTGAGCTGTAGATTCTCCCCCCTTGGCAGCGGTAAGCAAGCTTTCGATAAGCTCTCTCTCTTCTTCCTTTGGTGTTTTTTGATCAAGAAGCAACTCGGCAAGCAGCATGGCGGCTTGTGCGTGGCCCTCGGTAGTTGCTTGACGGAGCCAATGGGCTGCCTCAGTCGTATTTTGCTGATCGTCCTCAGTGGCTAGCAGAAGTTTGGCCAATTCATACTTCACGTGAGCGGGTCCATTTGTGGCTGCAGCACGCAGCCAGCGCAGCGCCTCGGCGTTGGGAGAGTCTCCTGCTTCTTTAATCAGGCAGCGCGCTAGCCAATATTGAGCTTCGCTATCGCCCTTCTCGGCCGCACTCAGCAGGGCGTCCGCCGCTTTTTTGAACAGGCCGTTCTTGTAATGTGCGATGCCGCGTTGCGTTGGAGACACGTATAGTTTACTAGCTTGCCACATTCCCGTTGCGCCCGCTGCCAAACCGACCACAAGTCCCCCGCTCAACCACCATAGGTGGCGTTGTTTTTTCTGGTTGCCGGCTATTTTGTTTTGTTCATCATCGCTCATGCTTCTAGCCCGGCAATCTACCACTAATCATACAAAGAAACAAGGATAAACTTCGGAAAAGTTGTTTTTTTCTTGGTCCCTATGAGACGGGACGTGTCCTTTTGTTCCCGAGATTGGTCCTCGGCAAAAATCGGAGATCGTTTTGTCCGGCATCTTGTCCTTGCACTCAATGTGGGTTTTTTGTGCAACAAGCGCGCGTGAAAGGCTTATTTTTAGCTTTTCATCTGCGTTTACTTGTGGTACGCTCTCTTACGCTAACCCAAGCTTCAACGCAAGGCTGACATGAAAAGGATATTCTCTTTGATAGCGCTGCTGGTGCTGGTGAATATAGTTTGCCTGGCTCAGCAGGAGGCTGCAGCGCAGGAGGTCTCTTCCTCAGTTTCTGGGGGAGGTGTGATTTGTCCGGATGGTGGTAAAATTGTGAGAGGCGTGGATCCCAGCGGCCCCAAGCCGGCGTGGTCATACTACTTCACTGGGAAGGGTGATCAATATAGCCGTTTTCCGGTGCCGCTGTCCATCTATGAGCCGAGTGAACAGGGCATGTCTCTTTGGCAAAAACTCAAGCACCGTGTGGAGGTGGACCAGTTTAACTTAGCGGCAACCCTCATTTTTTTATTGGCGATTTTACATACTTTTCTTGCGCCTGTGTTCCAGAGTTTGGCGCATAAACTCGAAAAGCGCTACAAGGAGAAACTGCGCGAGCAAAATTTCCGTATTTTGCACCCGGAACAGCGCGTCCCGGTTTCTTTCATTTCCACGCTCTGCCACTTCCTGGGTGAGGTTGAGGTAGTGTTCGGTCTCTGGATTGTGCCGTTCTGCCTAGTGTGCCAGCATTATTATTCGATGGAAGATTTTTTGCGCTACATCGACCGCGATACCAGCTTCACCGAACCCCTCTTTGTAGCGGTCATTATGGTCATTGCCTCGTCGCGTCCCATCTATCGCCTTGCAGAGAATACGCTTCAGTTGGGAGCTTCGCTTGGAAAGGGTTCTCCGGCGGCCTGGTGGCTCTCTGTTCTCTGCATTGCGCCATTGCTGGGGTCTTTCATCACCGAGCCGGCGGCCATGACGCTATCTGCCATTCTGCTGGGGAAAAAAATTTATCAACTTCGGCCTAGCGTGGGCTTGTGCTACGCGACGATTGCTCTTCTTTTTGTAAATGTATCGGTGGGGGGCACGCTCACGCATTTTGCGGCGCCCCCGATTGTGATGGTAGCGGGCAAATGGAATTGGGATATGACGCATATGTTCACGCATTTTGGTTGGAAAGCTGTTGTCGGCATTGTCCTAGCCAACTTGATTTATTTTGCGATTTTCACCAAGGAGTTCAGGCGTCTTGCTGAAGTTCAGCGGCAGAATGCGTCTTTTGACGGTTCCGTGCCCACGTCCTGGGAGGATCGGCAGGATGTCATCCCCATTTGGGTTTACATCGTTTCCATCATTTTCTTGGCATGGACGGTGACATTCGCCCATCATCCCGCTATCTTCATCGGCGGCTTCATGTTCTTCTTGGGCTTTACGATGGCTACCCCGCAATACCAGAATGCTTTTTCCATCAAAGTTCCTCTCTTGGTGGCATTTTTCCTCGCGGGGTTGCTTATTCTCGGGGGCGTGCAGGGTTGGTGGATGCAGCCGGTGCTGCAGGCCCTAGCCGATCTGGGCGCGGAGGCGACGATGGGCGTGGCGAGCGTGCTCACTGCCTTTAATGACAACGCCTCCGTCACCTTCCTTTCCAGCACGGTACCCAACCTGCCGGAGGCCATTCGCTACGCCATTGTTGCTGGTGCGGTGACGGGCGGCGGTCTTACCGTGATTGCCAATGCTCCCAACCCCGCTGGTCAAGCCATTTTGGGCAAGTATTTCAAATCCGGCATCAGCGCCGGGAAATTGTTCATCTGGGCTTTCCTGCCCACGGTGATTATGTTTCTCATGTTCACATTGTTTTGAGCTATGTTCACTGGGCTAGTAGAATGTACGGGACGCGTGTGCGATTGCACTCCCATTGAAGAGGGGGCGCGCTACACAATTGAGGTCCCCTTTGCGCATGAGCTTTCGCGCGGGGATTCGGTTGCGGTGAATGGCTGTTGTCTCACGGTGGATGAGATTGTCGAAGGCGCCGTATATTTCGACCTGCTCACTCAGACGATGCGTGTCACTTCACTTGGACAGCTCCGCGCTGGCTCGCTCTGCAATCTTGAGCGTGCCGTGCTGCCCACTTCCCGTCTTGGCGGTCACTTTGTTTCCGGGCATATTGATACTACTGGAGAGCTTGTCAGCATCACTCCCGTTGGGCAGGATCACATGCTCCGCGTGCGCGTCTCCGACCTGCGCTACGTTATCGACAAAGGCAGCATCGCCCTAGATGGCGTATCACTTACCATCGCTTCTGTTGACCGCGCTAGGTCTGAGCTTGAGTTCTGGATTACTCCGCACACGTGGCAGCGCACTGTCATGCCCGCTTATTCTCCCGGCACGTGCGTCAATCTCGAGTGGGATATGCTGGCCAAATACATCGAATCGTTCCTTGCTGCCCGGGAGGTTATTCCCGGATGACGCTCTCTCATTCTCCCATCATTTCCCTTGGCAAAAATCCTGGAAAGATGCGGAATGATCGGGGATGGAGGGGGCAGGGAGGGAGAGCCGAGGAGGGGGGA
>CANRNS010000072.1 GCA_947632055.1 uncultured Akkermansia sp. | reverse complement strand
GCCTAAAATGCAAGTACTTCAAAAACATGATACCGGGTATGGTAGGGGAAATCTCCTCCATACCCAAATCTTTTTTTCTGGTGATTGAAGATTTTTTGTGAGATACCGGGTATTTTACCGACTTCGAGGAATTGCTTTGTGGGCTCATTCCACAAAATTATACGAAGAGCGCAAATTTTTGTGGAAAGAGCGTTTTTTGGTGAACAGGTGGGAGCATTCCGTGATGCCGTTGTTTTTGGTAAAGTGCCACATGCGGATGATAGGCACAAACCACTTACTGAGTGTATCAGCAAGGCGGCGCCAAATGAGATGGGCGGTATGTCTATTTCTTTTCGAAAGAGATGTCCAGTCTTAATCTCATAAATAATTGTTTTTCTGTGAGTTTTACGCATTGTTTTGCTTTTGAATCCTTGAAAAATCATTAAATTTTCACATAAAGAAAAATCGTATACAAATGATACTTAGAGTATTATTGTGCTGATCCCAATGTATCTCTTTCGAAAAGAGATACACTTCCAAGGTCTTTGTATGCAACCCTCCTGATATGAAGCTTTTCAAACAAAAGGCGCGTAAAATATTGTCGAAGATTGTAACAGCTATTTTTCTTTTTCCTTTCCCCAAGTTACGTCGTGATGTAAAGCGCGTTATAATGCATGGAGGACTCATTCTCGACACACTGTGGAAGTACCGACATGGAGAGCCGGAACATTTTAAGTATGAGCTTTCGCTTTTGCTATGTGCAAGGAATGAGGGCAAGAACATTGCAGAGTGGATAGAGTACCATCTCTTGCATGGAGTAGAACATTTCTATATTTACGATAATGACAGCGAGGATAACACGCGACAAGTCCTGCTTCCCTACATCGAGCGTGGTCTTGTTACCATGATATCTTTTCACGGACGCGGTCAGCAGGTTGCCATGTATCGCGACGCTATCATGAAATTTCGCGATGAAACGCGGTGGATGGGCATTACTGACTGTGACGAGTTTTTCTTTTTGAGAGACGGGCGAAGGCTCATCGACTTTATTCGGGGTTATGAGGATTTTTCCCAGATCCTTGTCCATTGGGTTTTGTACGGAAGCTCCGGCAGAAGGGAACGCGGGGAAGGTCTTGTTATTGAACGTTTTCGAATGCACGCGACCGGCCCTACCGCCCTCACGAAGGCAATCCTCAATCCACGCAGGGTTTTGGAGATCGGCGTCCATTCCAGTCACGTCCTTGGCAACTCCTGCAATGAGACCAAAAAGGCTGTGTGTCATATTCGTGATTACAATGAGGAAACGCCTGTTGCGAACCTCATACGTCTCAATCACTATTGCATCAAGTCCTGGGAGGAGTTTCTTGAAAAACGATCTCGGGGAGACGTTGCTTTGCAACAGAATTGTCCGAGTCAAAAATGTTCTGAGGCGTTCTTCCAATCAATGGACATAAATGACGTGGTGGATTCTCCATCGCTGATGGATCCTTACGCAAAGCAAATACGCATGGCTCTGGGGATGTCGGTCGCGGATAGCCAGGATGGTGCCGATGCGGAGCCGAAATACGAAAATGCGGCTGCCGTTTAAGAGTCAGTGCAAGAATTTACTGCCGAATGACGGTGCCAAAAGGCGATTTCCCATACATCACCCCAAGGCAAACGCATTGGAGAGGAATGGAGCAATCAAGGCGCGAAATCCCCGTACCTACATATTATCAATAAACAGTAAATGTATGTTGCACATCATAAATGGCAAACGCATGTCTTAATGCAGTTGCCCCAACATCACCCCTGCTCTTCCGTCCGGGCAGCCAACTCGCCCTCAGATAAGCTGATGCGCAACTTGGTGCCTGCCGGTGCATCCTGAGCGCGACGCAGCAATTGACCATTCTCCGTACGCACGAGGGCAAAGCCACGTTTGAGCGCATGAGCCGGACTGGCAGCAGTAAGTTGCTCCTCGCACACGCGCAGACGAGCTCCCCATTGTTCCACCCGCGCTTTTGCGCTCGCCCGCAGAGCTTTCTGCGCCGCCTGCAAACGCCCCCGCGCACCATCTATCACAACGCGTAACCGACCCACTTGCAACCGAGCAGTATACAAGTCAAGTCTATGCTGTTCCTCCTGCATACGCTCGTTACAAGAATCACGCAGCTGCTCTTGCAGCTCATCCAATCTCTGTGAATAAGGCGCGAGCAATTCCAGAGGGGCACGCAACTTTGAACGTTCAACGGCCAACAAACGCAGCTGAGCTGTCTCAACCGCTCTCGCCACCTGCTTGCGCAGGGTCAGCTCGCGCTCCCCCAACATCTGCTCGAGAGCAGCAGCATCAGGTGTTGTAAGCTCTATGGCTGCCGTTGGCGTTGGCGCGCGAAAATCCGCCACAAAATCGGCAATGCTAAAATCTGTTTCATGCCCAACGGCAGACACAACCGGCACGCTGCAAGCCGCGATAGCTCGCGCCAGCTCCTCCTCATTAAAGCACCACAAATCCTCCAATGATCCACCTCCGCGTGCCAAAATCACAAAATCCACCGGTGGCAGACCGTAACGCTCCGGTTCACTCCACATCTGCAAAGCCCGCGCCAAGCCATGCTCGGCTCCCCGACCCTGCACCTGCACCGGCAGCAAATAAGCACGCACCCACGGCGCACGCTGCTCCAATCGATGACGCATATCCTGAATGACAGCTCCAACGGGTGAAGTAATGAGTCCGATGCTCTCTGGATAACGCGGCAGGGGACGCTTGCGCTCAGGCGAGAAAAGCCCCTCGGCCTGCAACCGACGCTTCATTTGTTCGAACTGCTGCTGCAGCGAACCCACTCCGGCCTCTCGAACCCGATCTACGACAAATTGGAGCGCGCCCCGACCTTCCCACACCGTAGCACGCCCAATAATCTCTACCTGCATCCCTTCGTGCAACTGCACTCGGCACGCCACCGCCTGGTAACGGTAGAAAACGCAGTTAAGCTGAGCGGAGGCGTCCTTAAGCGTAAAATACACATGCCCGCTGCTCGCCATTTTGCAGGATCCTATCTCGCCCACCACCGTGACCTTATCCATCCCGCTCTCCACCGCCTGCCTCAAGCGCACAAGCAATTGACTTACGCTGTATGGTTCATGTTCACTCATGGTCAGAGTAACAGGTTGCGTTGGGATCTCGCCATGCGGGGTCATACCCCTTTGCGTAACTAAAAAGATCCCGGTGCACGTAAGCATAGAGCTCGGTATCCGGGGCAACTTTCCTGATCACGGCCGCATTCAGTGCGCTCGTCACCTTTTGCATCATTTTTAAATTAAGCCGTCGCCCGCGACGCGCACGCTGCACTTGCTTATGCGTAAGCCGGACTGCCTCCCCGCCTGCGAGCACCAAATCATGATTTTTCAACCCCCAACACCGCAGCAGCTCATCCAATCGCTGCGTGCCATATTCGCGTTGTTCATTCTCCTGCTCTTTCATCCTCTCTCTAATAGCCCGGAATGTGACGTACCTTAAAACCTGTGCACCGGCGCGAGCTCGTGTACCACCGAGGCCCCACCCCTCGGCCTCTTCCCGTGGTATCAAATCTCGCCCCTGCTATGATGAGAAACACATGCCCATGTTTTGCATACACAGTAAGCCACCTGCCATACCCCGGACGTCCCCAGCGTAAAAAATCGCCCGATGTAGGATGAGCCCCTTTCTTGAGCATGCCTGCCTCGCGCAACACAAAGGCTACCGAGCCGGAACAGTCGTATGCACTGTCGTGGTGCTGCCCATGACCACCACCGCGGCGATACGGTTTGCCAATAATTTTATTGGCAGCAGCAATCGCGCGTTTGATGCGCTTAGGCGCTTGCTTAGGGGCTACGGCCTTCCCATGGACCAATCGCACACTATACCCCTTGTGATACACATAATTAGGGGTGTAAACATCTGCCTCGTGCGTCTGACAACTCGTTAGTAGAAGCACAAGTCCAAGCAACGCTGTTAAAATATTCCTCATTACAACTTCCTACCCCATTCTATCATATACCCCCCACTATCGCAAGTGCAATGAACTCCCATACGCGGCAACCGCACTAGAAAATGCGCTTGCCGTTTACGATTTTCGATTCACGATACACAATTTATTGATAATATGTATATTGCGAAGTTTGATGAATGATAATCACATGCAGGATGTGCCTTGAGAGTCCTCATCATGATGATCGCTTGTTGTCATGATTTATGATACGTACCAACGGTGACGTCCATTAGTGTAAGCCTTTCCCTTTCTGCTTCACATCTCCCAAATGCAGTTGCCCTGTCGGATGTTGCTTTCTCCTTTACACCAACGTCAGTATGACCTAAAATATAGGTATGAAAAGAATAAAGTACGCCGTGGTTCTGGCAGCGTTGGCAAGCATGCTAATGGCAGAGACAATGCAGGCAACCATGCCTCTCACGGAGAGAGAACTCAGTGGGCAGGAAGTCGGGAATGCAGCGCGGGAAGCGCGGGCGAAAAGTCTGCCCGCTCTGCGGCAGATACCTCGAGAAATTACCGGAGTGATAACGGCAGCCAGTGCGTATGCTCCTATGCTGGCGGCAGCGTTGGCTGAGCAGCTGCAAATGCCGAGTAGTAATGGCGCACAAAGCGTGGCGAGCATTGCCGTGAGCATGGGAAAAGATGGAGCGCAGACATGCCGTGAGTTGCTTGAGATTCAGGGGATCGTCCAGCAGCTCGCAACGCTCTCCCATCTGAAGCGTTTTCTCGCCGGTCCACGGAATGGCGCCGGACAGAGCGCAGCGCAGACGAGCTTGCAGGGTTTATACGAGGAGCACGTGAACGCGCTCGAGGACCGATTTGCCACATTGCACATGACGCCGGTTTACATCGTGCTTACGGCTGCAGCAGGGAAGGAGGATTCTTTCCAAAAGTTTGCCGAGCAAATAGAGAAGGAGTTGACGTTGTCTGCAGGGGCTCCGAACGGAATTCACGGAGCGATCGAACTGCCGGTGGGCAACCTCGTGGATAACCTTGCGGACGATTTAGAGCTGCCCGCAGCTGAACGTAAAAAACTGAGCGCAGAATTGGCCAAACGCAAATTCTATCTCCTCGTGGAGCATCAATCGAATGTATTGCGCATCGCCTTGGTGGCCGACAAGCCTGCGGTGTCTTGGCCGACTGATGAGACACAATCCTTATTGGCTGCTCCGGAGCTCAACGGGATGGATGCCCACGTGCAGGATATTCAGCTTACCTCTTGGTTGTCCTCCGAGATTCAAGCCGTCCTGCAGAACTCGGACAACATGCTGGCTGCCCTCCTGCCGCTGCACAAACTGTTCTCTGATTTGGCCAAGAATTCTGCAGGGGATGCCCAAACATTTGCGGCAGCTGCAAGAGGAGTGGAAACGCTCCGTCGTATGTCAGAAAAGGTGGTGAGCCCCAAGCTCCCGATGACGCTCCAAATATGGAGAGATGGACGGGACACTCGGGCGGAGTTTGCCGCGGATGCGTGCGGCTGCTCTTTTAAGCCCGGCGTATTACAACATGTAAAGCTTGCCCATGACAGCGCCCTCTACTTTGAGACAACTGCCTTTTGCAACCCGAACAAGCTTGATTATAGCGCCGTCCCGGATGCTCTTCTCGACACTCTCGCAGGCGTTTATCTGATGATGGGGGAAGAACTCAAGGACAGGTTCAGTATGGGGATGATGCTTATGCAGCAATTTCGTCCCCAGATCAGCGCTGTCCGGAACGCATTCTCAAAAATTGGCGATAGCTTCGCCACTCCCATGGCGCTCGTGATTCGCTGTCGTGAAGGGAAAGACACAAGTGGCGCCGTTCGCTTTACAGTCACTAATCGCGCCGCTATGGTGGAAGGTTGGTGCGACTTTATCCTCCAACTTAAAACCATTGCCGGAGCTCTGGCCACACCACCAAGTTTGTTTGATCATCTTCCCTTCCTCTCGCAGCCCACGCCGAATGGAGGGACGCGTTATGTGCTGGCATTCCCTTTAGCAGACAATTCTTATGAACCTCAGCTGGTGCTTGACGAGAGTCAATTGGTACTTGCCACGGATCGCGCTAGCGCTGATGCATTAAGCCAGGATAGTACCGCGAGCGAATCCTTTTGTGGTGCGGTATTTGCCTTGAATATAGGTGAAGCGTTCCGCACGAGAAACGGAGGAAAATTCGCAAAAGCCTCTGGCGAATTCATCGAAAAAATCCAGGGCCAAGCCACTATACAAGATGGCATCCTGCTTGTCAAAATGCAGGTCATCAACAAGTGACACTTGTCACTTGCCAACTAGGAAGGGAGCAAACGCACAATACGGTCGGCTCGTGGTAAAGTGATGGTGATGGTAGTGCCCAAGCCCGCACGCGAGGTAATGCTGAGTGTGCCGCCGTGTTCACGGATAATGTGGCGCACAATGAGCAGGCCAAGACCATGTCCCTTTCTCTTGGTGGTGCGAAAGGGTTCGTACATGCTGCCCATCACCTCATGCGAAATGCCCGAGCCATTATCACCGATGATGATGCCGATATCAGAATCATTGTACGAAGTTCGAATGGAAATACCGCCGTTCGTACCAGGCAGAGATTGAAGTGCGTTGCGGATAAGGTTATAAAGTGCTCGGAAAAGTTGGTCTGCATCGGCGCTGATATCAGGCAAATCACTTGGCAACTCACTCTGTATGGCTACATCGCGCTCCGCTATTTCTGGAGCGAGTACGCGCAGAACCCGCGTTACAACCTCATTCACTTGCACCTTGCTGCGTACGGGCGTCGTCGGCCTCATGGATTCCAAAAATTGGTGCAACATGGCATCCAACCGCTGCGTCTCCTGCAGAGAACCCTCCAGCAACTCGTCAAGCACACGATGACTTTTGGCATCGATCTTTTCAAGTTTGTCGAGTTTGCGCTTCATAAGCTGCAAAGTGAGCCCAAGCGAATTGAGGGGGTTGCCAATCTCATGTGCCACGGCAGAACTCAGAAAAGTAAGCAGGTTGAATTGCTCCGCCTCAACGGTTTCTTCCCGATGCTCCAGCGCTTCGGTGTCATCGCGTACCAAAAGCAGGTATTCCTGCTCTCCGGCAAGAGGAGATATATAAAAATTGTAGTGTTTGCTGGTGGGGTAATTGACATGGACATCGCGCACGATAGCGGCTTTGCTGTCTTGCAGCTCTTGCCAGCTACAGGTGCCGCTTACTAAGCGCTCAAAAGGTTCGCGAAGCAGTTCCCGCATCGGACGGTTGTAAATGCTGCAGGCAACTTTATTTGCGAAGCGTGCTGTACCATCGGCAGAGAAGAGAATCAGACCATCGCGCAAAGCGTCAAAAACCTCCTGCAGCAGCCCCTTTTCCGTAGCCAGCCGCATAAAGAGCCGACGAACATCGGCGGTCCCCAGATTATCCAATCTCGTGGCAATTTTTTCGATTGTATCGCGTTTCATAAGCTGAGCAAAACTTCACGGAAATCTGCAGGGATGTCTGCGCACGCCACGCCATTGACTCGATCCAGCGGCACTCCCTGACCATCCACAGACAGCATTGGGTGCGCCTCCGGCGGCAACGCGTGCAAGCACAGAGTGTAACAGGAGCGCTGGGGACGGTATTGTCCCGTGCGACGGTGGGTGAGTGTGAGTTGGCGTTTTCCAGTGCGGCAGGTGAAGGTGTGCTGCAAGTAGGCTCCATAGCGATATGCCGGGCCATCGCCCTCATCTTCGTAAAGCATACTTTGCTCTTCTACATCGGCGGCAAACCAGAGCTCAAGACTACAGGGAGGAGAGGACAATTCCCCCACGTATTGCTGGATCGGCCAGCGTGGTATGACTTTCCCGGCACGCACAAAAACGGGGATATGCTCATCCGGCGTTGCCACGCTTGCTTCTCCATTTGCCACCGGGGCAGGAGCGTCATCCCACAGCGAGAACCATTTGCCCGGGGGTAAGTATAGACTGCGCTCCGCCTGTCCAGGGTGGTGCACGGGGACCACATACAGCGCATCTCCCAAGAAAAACTCACTGCTGCGCCAATAAGTGTCTGTATTCTCAGGGAACATCAATGCAAGCGAGCGGATAATGGGGGTACCGATTGTAGAATAAAGGTAGAAGCAAGTATAGAGATAGGGCAGAAGACGGTACCTCTGCTCGATGGCATGACGGACGATATTTTCTGTCTTCTTATCAAAGCACCAGGGTTCTTGTCCGCCAAACTCGCCATTGTTGTGATTACGGAAAAAGACGTGGAAAGAGGCCATTTGCATCCAGCGCCGGAAAAGCTCAGGCGTAGGACGCCCCAAGAATCCTCCTGTATCGGCTCCGCAAAAGGAAACTCCGCTTGCGGAGAGGCGTTGAATCATCAAGTTGGCCATTTTCAGATTTTCCCAATCCGAGTAATTATCGCCGGTCCAAGTAGCGGCCCACCTTTGCAGCCCGGCAAAGCCCGATCGGGAAAGAACAAAAGGTCTCCTTTGAGGCGCGCTTTTTTCCATGCCCTGTCGTGTCGCCTGAGCCATACATTGACCGTAAACATTGTGAGCCTTCAGGTGGGAACAAGCAAAGCCATCATAGGCATGCCGCGTGTCATCCGGAAACGTCTTATCCGGGAATATCACGGGCTCATTCATGTCCGTCCATATCCCGCGAACCCCATACTCACCCACCTCGCGGTGGAAAAGATCCGCCCACCATGTGCGTGTGACTGGGCTTGTAAAATCCGGGAAAGTGCATAACCCCGGCCATACCTCTGCCTCCAACAACGCACCATCGTGGCGCCGACAAAACACGTTCTTTTCAAACCCGCTGCGCCACACGTAATTATCGGGGTTAATTTTGATGCCGGGGTCCACAATAGTAACGACTTTGAAGCCTTGCTCACCGAGACGGCGGATCATGCCGGGCGGGTCGGGGAAGCGCTCCCGATCCCAAGTGAGGGATTGATAGCTCTTCATGTGGTGGATATCCAGATGGATAGCATCGCACGGAATGCGGCGCGAGCGCAGCTCGTGTGCAATCTCATCCACATTGGCTTCGGGATAGTAGCTCCATTTGCTTTGGTGGTAACCGAGCGCCCAGAGTGGCGGCAGCGCAGGAAGTCCGGTGAGGCGCGTGTACATCTGCACAGTGTCCAACGCATTCTCCCCACAGATGAAGTAATAGTCCATCACCCCGCCATCCGCACCAAAAAGAAGACGATCCTTGCGCTCTTTCCCAAAGTCGAAATAGGAACGCATCGTATTATCAAAGAAGATGCCATATTGCGTGCCTTGATTCAGGCACAAGAAAAAGGGAATATTTTTGTAGAGAGGGTCGCTCTTGGGAGTGAACTTGTAATGGTCGGCCCCCCACATTTCAAAACGCATGCCGCGCATGTTAAGGGCACAGGGTTTGTCTCCCAACCCAAAAAAATGAGCCTCATCAGGCATCTGCTTAAGTACCCACACCAGCTCATCCCCCGTCCTCCCCTGGGTGCGGTGCCCCATCCCCTCTGCATCGGCACACAGCAGCCTGCCGCCGACATTCTCATAAAACTCCAGTCCGCCGTCACTCTTGCGAATTTTGAGGGAAATGCGGTTTGTACGTAAGGTGAAGGCATCTTCCTGTTCGCATTCCTCAATGTCTACTTTGTTTACTCGATACTCAGAGCTTACGCCGTAGCTGGGTATATTTTCGAAGACAACGCCTGTCACATACCGGCAGCGCACCATCCCCTCCTCCAAAAATGACAGACGCAGCCTCGCAACCGGCAGCCCCAGCTCCAGCGTCCGCTCGTCAATCCATTCGTACGTCAACTTCATCTGTCTTGAACTGCCCTCTTACTTGGCAAAGGTCACACATTCATGCAAGAACTAGCCTGGTGGCCATTGCATCCTACGTCCGCCGATGATGTGAATATGCAGGTGCGGTACGGTTTGTCCACCGTCAACTCCGGTGTTAAGAACTGTGCGAAAGCCCTTCTCGGAAATACCCTCCGCTGTCGCTATATCTCGCACCTTGAGCATCAGGTGAGCCAAGAGCTGAGCATCTTCTGTCGTTGCCGCTGCTATGCTTGGTATAGGTTTGCGGGGCACGAGCAGGATATGAACCGGCGCCGCCGGAGAGATGTCACGGAATGCAACGCAGAATTCATCTTCATAGACAATCTGAGCGGGTATCTCTTTATCGGCGATTTTCTGAAAAAGCGTTTTTTCCATGGCGCCTCCTTTTTACCACGCTGAGAACTCACTTGCAACTTTATTTTGCGCATTGTCCGCACTCGCAATCGGACAAAAATAAGTGCACCGAACGGGGAAAAAGAGGGCAAGAGATTTATCGTTTGGACAAAAATAGTGT
>CANRNS010000071.1 GCA_947632055.1 uncultured Akkermansia sp. | reverse complement strand
GGTTAGGAAACCGCCGTATGCCATAAAAAGGCACGTACGGTGGTGTGAGAGGGGGCGAAAGCCCCCTACTCGATTTGATTGGGGTGGAGGTGATGATGATGGATGGGCGCGGGGAGTGTGTGGAGGATAAACAACCGTTGACGGATGCGCAGGTGACGGCGGTGAGGATTGCGCGCGACGGGAAGATTGGTAGCGTTGGCTACTAGATTGGACGGATAAGGGGGAAGGCAAGCTTGTGTCGCAGGTGTGGACTCCAATCACGTTCGCAATGCCTTCTTGCTTCTCGTCCGTGTTTATCATACAGACGTGATAGTACACTATTTTTGTCCAAGCGATCAATCTCATGCCCGCTTTTGCCCCGTTCGGTACACTCATTTTTGTCCGATTACGTTTGCTTTTTGTGGGTGAAAATTGCGCTTGCTTTTTTGGTAGGAGAGGTGTAGGCTTGAGACGTGAGTTATCAGGTCTTCGCCAGGAAGTACCGCCCCCGTACATTCAAGGATGTGCTCGGGCAGGAGCACGTGGTACGCACGCTTTGCAACGCGATTGAACAGAAGCGGCTGGCTCATGCATACCTGTTTGTAGGCCCCAGGGGTACTGGCAAGACGTCGACCGCCCGTATTTTTGCCAAGGCATTGAACTGTACCGGCGGACCGAAAGTGGACTTTGATCCGGATGAGGATGTTTGCCGTGAGATAGCTGAGGGAACCAGCTTGGATGTGCTTGAAATAGACGGCGCTTCCAACCGAGGCATCGACAACATCCGCGATCTGCGCGAGAATGTCCAATTTGCACCTACCCGGGGGAAGTATCGCATCATCTACATCGATGAAGTGCACATGCTCACCAAGGAATCTTTCAACGCTCTTCTCAAGACACTCGAAGAGCCGCCGGAGCATGTCATGTTCATCTTTGCGACCACTGAGCCGCATAAGATACTGCCCACCATTCTTTCGCGCTGCCAGCGATTTGACCTTCGTCCTATCCCGACGGAATTGATTGCGAAGCATCTCATCCATATTGCCGGACTGGAGGGAGTGAAACTCAGCGAAGAGGCGGCCTACGCGATAGCCGGCGTTGCCGAAGGCGGCATGCGTGATGCGCAGTCCATGCTCGACCAATTGGTTTCCTTTTGCGGCAATGAGATCACGGAGCGCAACGTGAACGACATATTCGGCATCACGGGACGTGAGATTGTGGCGCGTGCGGTGTCGTACCTGTTGGAACGCGAATTGCCGAGTCTGCTGCACCTGGTGCATGAACTTTCGGAGGCCGGGCGCGACATGGGGCAGTTTCTGGTAGAAATGATGGGAACGGTGCGTGAGTTGTTGGTGGCGAAGGTGGCTCCACAGGAGGGCAGTACCACGGTGCCTCCCGCTTGGCGCGATCCGCTCTTGAAGTCCATAGCGCGCATTCCATTGGACAAGATTGTGAGCCTGATGGAGGCGCTCTCCGCCGCTGAAGAGCAAATGCGCTGGAGTACCAACAAGCGTTTGCATTTGGAGTTGGGTGTGATTCAGGCGGTGCATTGCTTGGCCCAGGCCAGTATCAGCGACATTATCAAGGCTCTCAATGGTGCGCCCTTGCCGGAAACTCCCATTGCTACAGAGCTGCTGTCGAACATTCCTATGCCGACAGCTGAGCATCCTGAGATTTCCTCGGCGCCGCCGGTTCCCCATGACCAGGCGGCAGAGCCGCAACCAGTCCAACAACCGACTCCCGTTCCTCCGGCGCTTCCTCCCATAGATGATACTCCCCCCGTTTTCGATAACGCAAAGCAGGCAGTGGTCCCGGCGCAAGAAACCTCGCTGCAAACGGAAAAACTCTCTGCTTCGCTCTGGGAGCAGGCGGTGCAATTCGCACGTGCGAAGTCTCCCTTGAAGGCGGGACTCATCGGTAATACGCTTTTTGTAGGTGAGGAGAAGGGAGTGGTCACCATAGCTGTCCATCCGCAAGACACCACCAGCCGGGATGCCTTGCTGAGCGATGAGGTAGGCTCGCTGCTGTGTGAGCGCTTGAGCGCGGACTG
Organism: uncultured Akkermansia sp.; assembly: GCA_947632055.1. Lineage (GTDB taxonomy): Bacteria > Verrucomicrobiota > Verrucomicrobiia > Verrucomicrobiales > Akkermansiaceae > Akkermansia. Next base: position 8,266 of record CANRNS010000071.1, on the reverse strand, counting down.
TGGGATCCGGATTGAGAGATTACGCGTTGTTACGGACGAGAGCGTGTCCGTCCCTGCTGCAGAAGAAGAGCCGCCAGCCCCGGCCGCTAAACCAGCCAAGGGTAAAGACAGTCGCTCGGTTGCATCCAAAGCCGTGGGGAATCCGCCCGAAGAGCGAAAATCTTCCATCCCCGAACATGACTTTTACGAAGATCCGCTCATTCAGCTTGCCCTTCACGAATTAGAAGCCCAAATTATCTCGCAGTCATGAACATCCAAAAACTCATGAAACAGGCCCAAGCCATGCAGGCAGGTATGGCGCAGGCACAAGCTCGCCTCGCAGAACAAAAGTTTTGCGCAGAGGCTCCCGGCGGTAAGGTGCAGGCCACGGCTGATGGCACCGGCAACCTCGTGAGTCTGAAAATTGACCCTTCGGTTGTGGATCCGGAGGATGTAGAGTTTCTTGAGACGATGGTGCTCAAGACGGTGCAGGAAGCGCTGGCGGGAGCTAGGAACATGGCCGAGTCAGAGATGCGTAAAGTTACCGGCGGTTTGGGTTTCCCCATGTAAATGTATTCATGATGCGGCCTTATTTCAACATGATTGCTTGGGCAGTGGCATTCAGCGCCTGTCTCCACGCTCAAACCGTGCCCGTTGGCGTCTTGGACGCAAAAATTGTGCCGGAACAGGTGGCTACCCTCTCTTTCCAGACGAAGGGGATTGTGAGTGACCTGCACACGGATACATCGCAGCGTTTGGAGAAGGGAACGGTGATTGCTGTGATGGATAAAGAAAAAATGCAGCAGGAGCGCGAGGATATGGAGCTGCAGATCCGCCGCGAACGACTTACAAAGAAAGATGAAATTCGTAAACTTGAACAACAGCGTGAAAAACTCAATTTCTACCTTTCTCTCAGTGAGGGTGAGCGCAACTACGCCCGTGAACTCCGCCCTGAAAACGCCAGTGAGGCGTCCCGCGAGTCGATTGACGACATCAATGAGCGTATCGAATTGAACAAGCTTGAGCTCAGTACAATTGAGCGTAGAAAAAGACTTGACTTCGATACAAAGCACGAACCGCTTACCATGCGCATGCCCTTTACCGGGCGCTTGCAATACCATTTCCCTATGCCTGAGCATCCGGAGAGGCCCTTTGAATATGTGCAAAACCCGGCAATCCCCTTTGCGACGGTTTGTGACGATTCGTCCTTCTACATTACGGTAAGCATTAGTGATACAGACATCAGCCTCATGCCGCCGGAGTCCTTTAGCGCGGCGGTAAGTCTCCCGGGCGGTAAACAGTTGACGGGATCTTTCGCTTTCCGTCGGGTAGAGCGTAACGGCAGCCGTGGCGATATGCTCGTCTACTTCTTCAGAATACCTGAGCAAATGCATGCCACCGCGTTTCAGATGTTGGGGAGTACGACGAGGGCGACGTTGTATTATACCCTTGAAGAGGGGTGTAAACGGGTGAATAAGGGTGAATTACTGACGCATCCGTCTGCGCCAGAATGCGAAGATTGGCGGGAGTTGGTGCATTTGGTATACCCGGACTATGCCGTGATGCTCATAACCGAGCGCGATATTATTTTGCGCCCTCAAACAGCAGCATCCGGAAGCGAGTCATGAATCTTGTGTGCGACAACATCACGTTTGGGTATACGCGCCGTGAGAAGGTACTGGATCATTTTTCGCACACATTCAGGCCGGGCATCACGGTGCTGAAGGGGTATTCCGGCAGTGGGAAGACGACATTGCTGAAGCTGTTGGCGGGGTATTTGAAGGTAGAGAGCGGGAAAATTATAACTCCCACCGGGGTGAAGGTGACGAGTCGCATGTACCATCGTCGCTGTGTGGCCTACATGTTTCAGGGGATTAATCTGCTGCCGCTCATGAGCGTGGAGCGCAATTTACGTTTGGCAGCGGAGATGGCGATGCTTCCGGGGCGGCTGTGGAAACCGCTGTGTGAGGAACTCATTCGGGATTTGGGATTGCAGGAGTTGCGCCGCCGCCGGGCCGACAAGCTTTCGGGCGGACAGGCGCAGCGTGCCGCGCTGGCACGTACGCTCATGAAGAATGCGCCGACGGTACTGCTGGATGAGCCGACTTCCGGATTGGACGATGACAATACTGACATTATCAAAAAGTTAGTGCTCAAGGATGCAGCAAAGCGCATATGCATCATCTGCACTCACGATGCCCGCCTGCTGGAATTAGCCGATGATCTCATTGATTTTGACCATCCTGTATCTTGCTAAGGATACGGTACATCGCTGGTTCACGCGCATATCGAGTCCCATAGCGCGTGTGCTGGTGGTGTATTTCCTGACGCTCAGCGCGCTTGCGGCGTTGGGCAGCTATGTGATCACGCTGGATATAGTGCGTCACGAGCTGATTTTACGCGGGGCGGACACGGTGGTGGCAGCTCTCTCCGCGCAAAAGAGGGACAAGCCGATTTTTATTCCTTCGCATGAGGCGATGGAGAAGGAATTGGATGCCGAATCGTACGTTTTTTATACTTGCGGGATGGTGACCCTGCCGGATGGACAGGGCGTGCAAGTGTACACATACGACTTTTCGCGCATGCAGCAGATGCTTCCGCTCATGGCGTCGGGCGGGAAGCCCACGCTGTTGCAGCCGGAAGAAAAGCCGCTGCTGCCGCCCGGTCCGGGGGATGTCATGTATAACAAGATTCGTGTGCCGGTGGTGGTGCGTTCTCTGCCGAAGGACCACACGTTGCAGAAACTCACGCGCTACGGGGCGCTGCTGGTGAGTCCGGATCGACTTCCGCCGCAGATGTCGGCGTCCCATGGCGGTTCCCATCTCGTCAATTTGCTCATACGAGTGCACCATCTCGATTCTTCGGCATCCATCACGCGCGTGGAACGCTACATCGAGATGCTCAAGCGGTATGAAAAGGCGTATGGCTCGATTCTATCTGCGGGCTCCTTGTTAAAGCGAATGGATGACGTGCTCAGCAAGCAGGTGCAGTGCCGGGTGGCTTTTTGCATCGGCATTAGCGCCATCGTGGGAATTTTGCTTACGGCGTTGGCGGGCATGGAGTACCGCCAGAATGAGTACATTTACACGCTGATGAAGAGTTTTGGCATCCACCCCATGCTGCTCGTAGGATCCTTTATTGTGGAAAACCTGTTGATTGTGGCGTGCTCGTTTGCGGCGGCGATAGCTTCCTTCATGTATTTCCAGAAAATAATTGTTACTCAGATTCTTAAGTTGGGCAACTATTCTTTGACGTTGGGGGATATCATGCCGGAAATATATCTCATCTCCTACACCTTGCTCGGTTGCGTCTTCGTTTCCTCTATCCCGATTTTCGTGGCAGCCTGCCGCGAGATCGGGCGGGTGCTCAAGTGATGTGCCGAAGCCATGAGGCGGACCAGAACAGCGAGGCATGAGAACGCGTGATGCCTTTCATGCTCAGATAGCGCGTGCGCAACAGCCGGGAGGAGCGGTGCCCCATTTCCTCCTGCAGGCGCTCGAGGTCGTGCCAGCGTTTCAGGTGGTAGCTGGCGAAGGTGTGGCGCAGGGTGTCTTGTTGCCAGTGGAGGATACCGGCCTCTTGGCGCAGGCGGCACCAACGGTGGCACCAGTCTGCCGGGCAAATGCCGCCGGAGGAGGGCGGGGGTGAGCCAGAGCGGGTGAGCCAGTCGAGCAGTACGCGGTGCATGGTGACATGGCGACAGCCCCCGGTTTTGCTGTGGCGGGCGCGCAGGGAGATCACTTGCTCCTCCCAATCCAGATCAGACCAGTCCAGGCGCATGACCTCCGCCGGGCGCACACCTGCCCACAGCATGATGCCCAGCGCTGGCATGCAGGCGGAATGTTGCGGTTTTTGCGCGGTGCGCAGCAGGGAGAGCAGTTGCTCCCAGGGCAGGGCCTGCACTTCGCGCTCGTGCAATTCCGGGCGCAGGATGGCATCCACAGGGTTGGTGGTGCACCAGCCGTGTTTGATGCCACAGGTGAAGATGGAATGCAGAATAGCGCGTCCCTTGACAAATTGGTGCGGCGTCGTGAAGAGCGAATTGAGCAGGCTGAGACATTCCGCCGTGCAAATGTGGCGTAGTTTTTTGTCGGCGATGGGGGAGCGGAGCATGCGGGCGGTGATCAGCCGGAGTTCCTCAATGGTGCGTGGGCGTCGCGCGCGTCGTTCACGTAGGGAGACGTCCACGGCCTCGCGGAAATTCACGCTGCGCTCCGATTCGTTATAAAATTGTTTGCCCAGTGCGATGATATCCCGGCAATGGTTGAGCAGGTCAAGACCACTCAAGCCCGGACGGTATGCTCGCTCAATGAGTTCGCGTCCCAGCCGTTGGACGTCTTGCGCCTCTAACCCATGGCGGGTCGCCCAGTCGTCTCGTGCGTTTTCTATTGAGCAGCAAGAATTGCTAAACCGAGTGTCAAGCTTATTCATGGGGAAAATTATAGTGTTTTACAGATCAATCCACTATTCAACGGAAAAGCTGGAGGAATGTTCTAAATTCATAGAAATGGGGAAAAGGGAATTTCAACATAGAAAGATTTACATTCAATGGAAGATTATAATAGCTCTTTCACACGGATTAGCAATCCGTTATAGTAAATTGTGAGTGGGGAAATTTCCATCTGTAAACGGGAAAAATTGCGTATGAAACGCGAGGCGCCTCGGCGTCCGGAGCGAGGGATGCGACATCCTGTCAGCGGTGGAAATTGCCTCCATTCAATATCAACCCTCTAACTTCATTTATGCCCAAAGTAATATGCTTCCGCGCCACGGATCTGATGTGCTCAGCCATCGATCGCATCATGGATGAGAGACTTATCGATCGCACAACGGTCATTAAGTTGGCTCTCTACCATTTTGACACCTACATGCGCCGTGGCGACACGCGTCATATGAATCTTTACGAAATTGTAGACGATTTGGAACAGCGCGCCGACCCTGCCCAAGCGCGATTTGCTCCATTCAGCGTCACGCGGAAGTGATAACTCATGGCGAGATACCCCGGGCAAACGCATGAGGCCATGCGTTTGCTCTTGAGAAAACTGCCGCCGGTGTGAGACAGTTTAACTAAAAGCAACCGCTTTTGCCCCGGAGGGGTAAGGAGTCGAGAGGCGACTCCGAAGTATAGCTCGTGAGGCGGATTGTTGAAAAAGCAACCCGCCCATGATGTTGAAGTCATGGACGGGTGCGAAACACAGTACGCAGCTGGGAGATGATCAGAAGTTGTAGCTGACGCCGGCGCGAATCCCGTGGTAGACTTGGCTGTTGAGCTTCTTACCTTTTGCCGGGTAGGGACCATGGTAGAAGCTGGGGCGCGTCGGACGAGCCGTGTTGCCGGAAAATTGGTAGGCAATGAAGAGGCCAAAGCGATCATTAATCGCGTAGTTGAATCCTACTTCGGCCGAGTAGGCAAAACCGTATGCCGAGGTGTGAACACGTCTGTCAAAGTCGGTTTTCCTGTACGCATCATCGCCGGAATAGATGTCCTGCACCGTCTGTTTAGCTTTGACGCTCTCGTTGGCAACGCCGAGATTGACTCCCACAAAACCACTGAACTTGTTGTTCAATGCGGTGGTGAAGCGGTAACCGGGCATCAATGTGAAAAGATTCACGTGGAAGCGTTGATCGAAACGTTGATCGCTGTCGTAGAACTCAGTTTTGCTGCCGGTGCCATAACCGAAACGCAGAGTGAAGGCGTGGTGCTCATTGAGATTGTAGACACCGGTGATATCGGTCGTAATGAGGTTAACCGTGGGAGCCTCTTCCCCTGATGCGCCTGGTTTGCCGCTGGAATTAATGATCAGCTTTGGTTCTATCGCTCTTCCGGCAAAGGCATAGCCTGCGCTCAATTCAACTGTCCACGGACTCACGGCTTGCTTCTGCACGAGAGCAGGGCCGGGAATGGGAGAGGTGGCAATGGGAGTTGGTTGACCGGCTGCGGCAAGAGGTGCAGCCACGAGAGCAAATAACGCAATTGCTTGACTACAAGCAGATTTTGTTATCGGGGGGGGGTACAAGTACTTGATGTTTAGTCATATGAGTAAGCGCCGTTGTTTTGCGGCAGGATCATGCTATCAGGGAGGGCCTATGATGTCAACCCCTTTTCTGAAAAAACGCGCGCTGCGGCCCGAGCGCAGCGAGGGCGCGGCGCGTAGCTTCGCAAGCTGCGCCGGAGCGAAAAAATCGCGCCAAAAATTCGCCGCCATCGGGGACTCGGCAGTCTCCCGGTACATCTCAGGACTCCGGTAACCCAACGCCGGGTGCGGCCGTTCTTTGTTGTAGTATCCCAGCCATTCTGCCGTCATCTCCATTGCCTCCTCCAAGCTCCTGGGAGCACGCTGCAGGAAGAACTCATGCTTGTATGTCCTCCAAAAGCGCTCCATGACGATGTTATCTGCCCATCGTCCCTTGCCATCCATGCTGATTTGTATGCCTTCTGCTCGGATTGCTGACTGCCAGTCTTCCGAGCTATACTGGCTCCCCTGGTCAGTATTGAAGATTCTTGGCCGTCGTCCACTTTTCAACGCCATCTCCAGCGCTTGCAGACATAGCCCCGCATCCATCTTTCGCCCCATACTCCATCCCAGTACAAAGCGACTATCCCAATCCATAACCACGCATAGATAGTAGTTGCGCTGTTCTATCTGGATGTAGGTGATATCACTGACCCATACCTAATCTACTTCTTTGATTTCTACTTCTTTTAGCAGACAGGGCTCTTTCCCGGCACGCGGATTGGGTACACTGGTATTCCGGTGAGGATACAGTGTACGTAACCTTGAACTCAGCGCTGTAGCGCCCTCTCTTATGTATGGTTTCGTTTTGCATGTGCGTGTGTTGGTTAAATTATACACACGCCTGCTATGTTGCACAAGCTAAAGGGTGCTTAACCCACTGTCTTAAATTCTAGCACCATTATATGGTCTCCCTGGCGACTCGTCTGGACGGATGTTGTCACGGTGTCCATAAAAGTCTCATAGCGTAGATGATCCCGATGAGGATGAAAGGCGACAAGATGTAGAGTAAGGGCATAGCCTTATATATTTTCTTCTTGAGCGACATCCATGGAAACCGCGATGCCTTATTGAGTCGTCTCGCTCGAATGGTACGCGTGACAACGGGATTCAAAAAATACGCCACCAAAATTGCCCCAATCCCGGATACTTGTGCAATACATCCACCTACTACAGTGAAGAACATCAGGAATTCGTCGTTCCCATGATCATTCTTCCACTGACTCAGGGAAAACATACCACATATGATAGCGGCTATTTGCATCAGCCGATGAAGAGCTACTGCCGTACAAAAGCGAGACCTCTTCCATAGGGGTAAAAAGATCGGGATAGCCATACAAGTGACGAATACGGGACTCCAACTTGACTCAACTAACGACGGCATTTGATCCTGTATCCACCCGATTGTGCTCAGAAAACAGACACATAGCACCCAGGGCAAGTAGGTAAAATCGGGAGCAAACAGACCAAGTAGAAGTAGCGGTAGGGTGAGCTCCCTGTTCTTAATTCGACAGGTCAACAGATGAATAAAAAGGATCAATGAGCATATGATCGTGTAGTAAAGAAAAAAAATGCACTCATACACTCCTGAGTTATCTATCAACAGACTGTACATTTTACATTGCTAGTTTTATTATTATGGAATATCTATATGACTGCAATCCGTGCAGTTATCGCGTTTCCATTGTCCTCCTACTTGTTTACAGCATTTTGACCACAAATCCAACCAAGCTTGCGTACGTTCTTTTGCGGCTTCATAGTCTTCCCGATAATCTTCTGGATTATCAGGCTTTTTTCCCTGGTGTGTAATTCGTTGCACAAAAGTTTCTCTTGCATGTCCACTCAGAAACCAGAGAGGAATACCAATCTCGGGTCGCCATTGCATCAGAGAGAAAAGGAAAGAGGGGCTCCTGAACCCCTGTTTGTAGTGGGAGAAATAGTCTTGCATTTGGTGTGCCCTACTTTCATATTTCCCTTTATCGCATTCTTTAACCGCATCAAGTAATTCATCCTCAACTTCTGGTAAATCCCGAAAATGCTGCCATGTAGATGCCGGATTAAAAGGGCTTGTACTAGGATCATTATCTTCTTTTGTGTAATCAAACATACCCTGACCCGGAAAATCACTATGCCCTCGGTCTTTATAAGCAGCATTTTCGTCACCATAACTCCCATCATTCCAGAATCCCAATACATCATGATATGTCATGGTGTTATTTAAGGCAAACGCGTAGAGATTAATGGAGAAGTATTCCATCCCCGGCTCTCTCCGC
>CANRNS010000070.1 GCA_947632055.1 uncultured Akkermansia sp. | reverse complement strand
TACTCTAGCATGCTTTGAACTTCTTGGCACCCTTTTTTGTGCCAAGAACCTGTTGCATTTAATTTTGCAATCCACATGGCCGTGCAGAGGTGGTGTTTGCTCTTGACTTTGCCAAAGCTGTGGTGTAATCTAGGCGCGCTTCGTGAGACGGAGCAGAACACCTCAGCACAGCACATGGAAACGCAGAAAATTGAACGCGCCCTGTTGTCAGTATCGGATAAGACAGGACTTGACACCTTTGCAAAAGGACTCGTTGATATGGGCGTACAGCTCATCTCCACAGGCGGTACTTGCAAGTACCTGCGTGAACTTGGTTTGCCGGTTACTGAAATATCAGATTATACCGGTGCGCCGGAGTTGTTTGACGGCCGGGTGAAGACGCTGCACCCAAAAGTGCACGGCGGGTTGCTGCAACGCCGCGACTTAGCTGAGCATCAAAAACAGGCTAAAGAACACGGCATCCCCACTATTGACTTGGTTTGTGTTAATCTCTATCCCTTTGAGCAGACGATTGCCAAAAAGGGCGTTACCCTCGAGGAGGCGATAGAAAAAATCGATATCGGCGGACCGTCCATGCTGCGCTCAGCTGCCAAAAATTACACTTCGGTAACGGTTGTGACTGACCCGGCAGACTACGAAGAAATACTGGCGGAGATGCGCGCGCACGTGGGAGGTACTACGCTGAAGACGCGTGAAAAACTTGCCATCAAGGTTTTTGTGCGTACATCGGGCTATGACACTGCCATCTCGAATTACTTGGGTCACCAAGCGTCCGACAGCACCAAGACGAATTTTTCGCTTACTCTTCCGTTTGCACAGACGCTGCGCTATGGCGATAATCCGCACCAGCAGAGTGTGCTATACGGGAACTTTGAAAAGATCTTTCGCCAGCTTCAAGGGAAGGAATTGTCATATACGAATGTGCTGGATTTGGATGCTGCTGCTTCCCTCATCTCTAATTTCCGGCGTCCCACCGTGGGCATCCTCAAGCATACGAATCCCTGCGGCGTTGGCCAGGATGACGATGATCTCGTAGCGGCTTGGAAACGCGCATATCAGACGGATACACAGGCTCCCTTTGGCGGAGTTATCGTGATGAACCGGCCGATGACAGAAGCGCTGGCGCGGATAGTGAGTGCCATTTTTACGGACGTTATTATTGCTCCAGAATACGAACCAGAAGCCCGCGCTCTTCTTCAGAAAAAGAAGAACTGTCGTATCATGCGCATCGACATGGATGCGTGGAAAGAATACTGCAAGACACCTATGGTTCGCTCCGCTCCAGGCGGGGTCATGACCATGAAGCGCGATGATGAAGTTATGGGACTCGAGGGGCTGGAAGGCAAGGTTGTCACTAAGCGGGTGCCAACAGCGGATGAGATGGAGGCAATGCGCTTTGCATGGCGCGTCTGCAAACAGGTGCACTCCAATGCCATTGTCTTCACGGATAAAAACGGCACGTTAGGTATTGGCGCGGGACAAATGAGCCGCGTGGATTCGGCTAAAATCGCCGTTTGGAAAGCTGGACAAGCCGGTCTGTCTCTGAAGGGAAGCGTCATCGCCTCCGATGGTCTTTTCCCCTTTGCCGACGGTCTGCAAACCGCCATCGATGCAGGAGCTACGGCCTGCATTCAACCGGGCGGTTCTATCCGAGATCAGGAGGTCATTGATGCTGCTGATGCTGCCGGCATTGCAATGGTGTTCACTGGCGCTCGACATTTCTTGCACTAATTGACCCATAAAAATATGGTACATTTGGGGGTCAATATCGACCACGTGGCCACGCTACGCCAAGCGCGATATGCCGGTGAGTCCACAGCCGCTACGCCGGAACCTGATGTTCTTGACGCGGCTCGCGCAGCCATGCAGGGAGGGGCGGATTCCATTACTTTACACGTGCGCGAAGACCGGCGGCACATGCAGGAGGAAGACGCTCTCTGCGTACGGCGAGAGGTTCCCCTGCCGCTCAATCTGGAAATGGGAGCTACAGAATCGATGCTCGCCGTTGCATCCCGTGTGCGTCCAAACTTTGTATGCCTGGTCCCGGAGAGGCGGCAAGAGCTTACCACCGAAGGAGGGTTGGACGTATGTGCACGACGCGCTCAATTGCGCGAACTTGTGGCAGCCCTTACGGCTCAGGGCTCACGCGTCAGCATGTTCATCGCTCCGGAGCCCGAGCAAATCCATGCCTCGGCTGAGCTTGGCGCTCCCATGGTAGAGCTGCATACTGGCCGCTTTGCCAACACAGCGGCTCACGAGCAAGAGGAAGAGCTGCAACGTTTAATTCGCGCGGCTTCTCTCGCACATTCGCTGGGATTGGAAGTGCATGCTGGCCACGGCATTCGCCTTGCCCATCTCTCGCAGATCGCACGGATCCCGTACTTATCGGAGCTTAACATTGGCCACACCATTATAGCACGTGCCGTGTTTGTCGGCCTCGAGCAGGCTGTGTGCGAGATGAAACGCGCAATCGCTGAACTGTCACCTTCATTTCCATAACGGTATACGGGTAGACAGAAAAGAGATCTTTTCCAAAGCCCACCGCACACTCCGTAGCGTTGGTCAAATTGTGTCAGCTTGCATTTTTGCCTTGCGTTTTTTTTGTGAATAAGTTATAGGTTGTGCGTCATTTAACCACGAGTCGGCGAAGAGACGACTCTACAAAACAAGACAAAAAGATGGGTCAACAGCATCGCAAAGTTACGAAGCGCCGCCGCCGCAGCGCTTATATTAAACGCCGAAAAGAGCAACGCAAGAACAGTCTCGCTACCGCTCCGCTCGCCAAGAGAGTTCTGCCTGCCGCAGCTGTTCTTGAAAAAGCGGAGGTAGTCGTAGCCGCGTCAGCGAGCGAGCCAAAAGCAAAGAAGGCTCCAGCTAAAAAGACTTCGACCGACAAACCCAAAAAGGCTCCGGCCAAAAAGACGACTGCTCCAAAGGAAAGCGCAGATAAGCCTAAGAAGACCGCCGCCAAAAAGCCTGCTGCCGCCAAGGATGTTGAGGATAAGCCCAAAAAAGCTCCGGCTAAAAAGGCGCCAGCTAAGAAAAGCCCGGCCAAAAAGACAGACGAGTAATCTCTGCAATTATTCTTTGCATGGCGCGTCCGTTCTTCTCGGGCGCGCCTTTTGCGTATGAGGTTAAGAATTGCCAGGGCCTTTTCATGGCTATGTGTTGTGGTCATGTGGATGTTGGTGTGCGTATCGGGCTGTACGCAACAGACCACGCGTACGTGTCTCGAGCCGTCCATGTCTGGACTTCCTGCAGAGTTTTGCTACGCAGATGAGGTGGTGCCGCTTTTGCGCTTTGACCTTAAATACGCGGGATATGATAACTTTGTAGGGCGTCCCATTGCAGGCTATGTGGGCAAGCGACCGATTTTGCGCAAAGATGCGGCTGCGGCTTTGCGACGTGTTGCGCAAGAATTGCGTCCCCTCGGCTATGGTCTTCTCATCTGGGATGCCTATCGCCCCGCTCGCGCCATGCGTGATTTTCGCATGTGGTCTCTTTCGGAAGACGATTCCTCACGGTCCATTTTTTACCCTCGCATAACGAAGCAGGGCATTTACGCCGGCCACTACATTGGAAATGTATCTGAGCACTCATGGGGCATTGCCGTTGATATTTCTCTATATGACTTGAAAAATGGCAAGCTGGTTGACATGGGTGGGCGGCATGATTTCCTCGACCCTTCATCTGCCACCGATTCAACCGAAGTATCTCCAGTTCAGCGTGCCAACCGTCATAAACTCCGCGATGCCATGCGGCATGCAGGTTTTGAAAATTACCCCAAAGAATGGTGGCATTACCGTCTGAGCAATTCCCGTCCTTGGTATAGCTATGATTTTTGCACCTGACTTTTGTTTGCGTCACAGACGATATTTTGGCGTGGCAGGCTTTTCCTGCCAAACTCGCACTGATGACGTACAGGGACAAGGATTGGCATGTTGAGTTTCATACAGTCCGCGTTTTTTGGACTTGCTAATTGGGGTTGATATGCGATAATGACCAGACACGCTTATGGAGGACGAAGCGGCGCAATACCTCAAGGAGCCTACCCCAAAAGAGTGGAGGAGCTTTTGGACGCTTGTAGCTGTGCAAGCACAAAATGCGTTCAACGAGAAAGCGGTGCAGTTTTTGCTGATTCCGCTTGGGGTTTGGTTGTGGGGTGCCAGCGGCAGCATGCTTGAGTATGGACTGGGCGCCATCTACGTGCTGCCTTATATCCTTTTTTCTCCACTCGTTGGTTGGTTGGCCGATTGTTTTTGCAAAACGCGCATCATTCAGGTCATGAGCGTTGTGCAGCTCTTTGTGATGAGCTGCATGCTCTTTTGCTTTTACCAGCATGATATGCATGCGGCAATTCTTTGGTTCGCCATCTTTGCCATTCAAGCCACTATCCTCAGCCCGGCGAAAAAAGGCATTGTAAAGGATCTGCTTGGCTCGCGCTATCTGAGCTATGGTTCCGGCATCATTGAGGTGAGCATGGTGTTTGTCCTGCTGCTGGCGCAGATCGGCGTATTTTTCCTCTTCAGCTACTTACTGGAATACTTCACGCAAGTTCAAGGCTCTGCTGCCGAACAAGAAGCGGGGTGGAGCGCCGTAGAATTGCCCACTTGGATTTTCATTGCACTGGCGACTTTAGTTGCTTTTGCCTCGCTCATTCTGCCGTGTTACCCTGCCAGGCAAACCCGTGGCTTTAGTTGGAGCCTCTTTTACGAGCATTTTGTGCAGATGAAGTATCTGTGGCGCGACCGTCAGCTTCGCCTCAGTGAAATCGGCATCAGCTATTTTTGGTGCCTCGCTGGTTCTCTTTTCCTCATTCTCATCCAGATAGCCAAGGATATGCAGATAAGCCATCCGGAGGTTGACTTCAGCCTGCAGTGCGGAATTCTCATGGCTTGGCTGGGCGGCGGCGTGGTCGTCGGCGGTTGTATTGCCTCACAGCTGTGCAAGGGAAAAAATGAGCTTGGTCTCATCCCTCTGGGCGCCATTGGTGTTACTGTGTGCACGCTCATGCTCTCGCTGCTGGACGTCGAAACAATCGAGAGTCACGTTTTTCTCGCATGCACTGGTGCTTTCGGCGCAGCCTATCTGGTGCCTCTGAACGCTTTTCTTCAGGATCACTGCGACCCCGCCAATCGTGGCAACATCATTGCAGCTGGTAATCTCTTTGACAACCTGATGGGTTTGGTCGCCGTGGGCCTCATGTGGGTCATGCACGCCTACGGAGCGCGTCCCCAGGGGCAGTATTTTGTGCTGTTCCTCTTTAGCGCCTTTATCATGGTCACCTCCTTGCGCCTCATCCCCCAGGAGTTTATCCGCATGGTTGGCATTTGGCTCATGAATCTTTTCTACCGTCCCCGCATTCTTCACCCCGAGCGCTTTCCGGAGCGGGGCGGAGCCCTTATCGTGTGCAATCACGTGACCTATGCGGATGCACTTTTCCTGACGATGGTCTGCCCGCGTCCAATGCGTTTCATTGTTGCCGAGGAGTTCATGGTATCACGCATACTCGGTTGGGTGCTTGAGATTTTTAATTCCTTGCCCATTTCGACAAAAAATCCGCGCGATGCCATCCGCAGTGCAGCCCATGGCATCGCCAACGGTGATCTTATCTGCATTTTCCCGGAAGGACAGCTCACTCGCACCGGCTGTCTTACGCCTATTCGCCGCGGTATGGAGTCCATCGCTCGCCGCGCCAAAGCTCCGGTGATTCCAATTTACATGGATGGTCTTTGGGGCAGCATTTTCTCGTACTACCGCAGTCGTTTTTTCACCAAGCTTCCTCGCCGTGTTCCTTATCCGTTCACCGTGGCTGTGGGCGAGCCTATCCATTCTCGTCGTGCCGATAGCCAGCAAGTGTTGCGCACGTTCCGTCAGCTCGCCGTCGAGTGTATCAGCTGCGAAATATCCGATGGACGCGAATCCCTTATCAATCTGCTTGAGCGAATGGGAAACCACCCCTTCGTACACTACGCCGGGTTCACCCTCACCGGCATCCAGATTGCCGGTGCGGTGATCAACCACCGTGCACCAGACAACAGCCCCCAACCCATCACTGATTGGCTCCATATCCTTATCGACCTTGCCTCCGATTCAAATGCTTTCCGTCGCGCGTGGATCAACGCTGGGCAAGTCCACCGCGTGAACGCCCTCAAAGAAGGCCGTCACGCCGTACTCACCACCGTGGGGCTGCACGAGCCTCACGAACCCGTGCTCGCCGTGCTCTGGCCCATTTTGACGCGTACGCCTGTTCACCTTATCACCTCTGAGAGTGAACCCATAGACACCTGTGTCTCTCAAATCATCGGAAGTTCGCACATGCGCAGCATTTTGTTGCGGGCCATTCCTCCTCGCCAAGTTCCATTTTTCGATTTCAGCTTTGGCCCAGATATTTCCACCCCCAACACCCGCTGGCGCCCCGGACTTGCCACGCCTGATGGCATTATCCTCTCTATGAGCATGCGTCGCAGCGTGGAACGGATGAGCGATGGCACGATTCAGCTCGGTTCGCGCCCTCGCACAGTGGGGATGCTGCTTCCTGGATTTGCCGTTGAGGAAGCTGAGGATATCTGCGTTACTGGTCCCTCTCTGGAGCATTCTTTCCACCTGCCACAGAAGCTCTACATTGACGAATGTGCGTTTTTGGCGAGACTCTCCTGAGTATCTTCCCCTTGCTTTGTCTTTTTTTTGAATTGGTGCCGGTGTCAATGTCATTGCTTCTTGCTTCGACTTGCCGTATCCGTGAAAATTGCACCTTCCGATGTTTTGTAATTACAACTAAATTATATTAAGAAATGTGAAGTAAAACTTGCAAATATGGGAGAGCCATGGCATAATCGACCGCATATGCGGAGGGTTTGCAGGATTTTCTCATTGAGTTGCCTTTTTCTATTGCTGGCAAGTGGTTGCCAACAGCAGGGAGGGTCATCGTTCCGTTCTCCTCGCCCGTTTAAGTTTCAGCCATCTAGCAACCCCATTGTCCCTCGGACAATGACACGCCTGGCACGTGAGGCCAATATCAAGATTCGCATGGTCCCGGCGAATTCCCGCCAGCGGCGTGCCTCAAAAAAGATTCGACCCACTTTCCTCACCATCCACAGCACGGCCAACCACTCATCCACCGCCACAGCCATGCAGCATTCGCGCGCGCTCTGCCGCGGCGCTTTCTCCAACCGTAGCTGGCACTTCACAGTGGATCAGTACATGGTCGTGCAAAATCTCCCGCTCAATGAAAGCGGGTGGCACGCCGGCACAGCAGCAGGCAACCACAACTCTCTGGGTATCGAGATGTGCGAAGCGGAAAACCGCGGGCAAAACCACTTCCGCACATGGGATCGCGCTGCCAAACTGGTGGCCGTGCTCATGAAACGTTACAACATCAACCTGCGTCATGTGGTCCCCCATTATTACTGGACGGGGAAAAATTGCCCGACCCCTCTGCTTTCCAACGGTCGTCCCGGCCCCAAGTGGGGATGGTTTCTCTCCCGCGTAGATTACTACTACCGCTGCATCAATGGAGGCACACCCAACCGCTGATACTCCGTACCTCTTGCCCGACTCGGCGCTGGACACCCTCCCCTCCATTTCTCCTCGGGAACTTAAGGCGCTTCATGCCGTTTCTTTTTACACGGTGGGTGATGTATTGCGGATCGCTCCGCATCGCTATGAGGACCGCCGTTTTTCACCACCCATTTCTACCCTCGCAAACGGTGAATCCGTGTGCCTCCAGCTGCGTATCTATTCGGCCGGTTGGCGATTTTCCTACAAACGCTATTACGAGCTGAGCGCCGGGGATGCTCATGACCCTCAGGGGGGGCGTATTTTGCTGCGCTGGTTCAATATGCCCTACGTTTCCAAACTCTTTGCCGTAGGCATGCTCCTGTCGGTGTACGGGAAACTGCGCATTGTTTCGGGCAAATGGGTGATTTGCAATCCCGATTTTGAAATTCTCGATGACAATGAACAGGCAGGGCTTCGCCTTGCAGCCGCTGCCCTTGGCGATGCAGCCCCACCGGGGTCTCTGCCTCCTCCGAGCTTCATTCATACAGGACGCATTGTCCCCATCTACAAATCGATTCCTGGCATATCGGCACGGTCTTTTCGCACACTCATCTACCGGTTGCTCTCTGCGCTACATCCGGACGCCCGGTGGGAGGATTATGATACAGCCCCCTCCTACCCTATGACGACTGCCATGCGGGATTTGCATTTTCCGGCGGATGATGCCACCGCGCGCAAGGCACGCATGCGCTTTGCCCTTTCGGAATGTTTCACGCGACAATTTGCCGTGGCGTGGCGGCGGCGACAATCTCTTTCCTCTCCGGGGCAAATCACTGCCACCACCGATTACTACTGCCGTGAGCTTCTGTCC
The DNA here is from genome assembly GCA_947632055.1 of uncultured Akkermansia sp. Classification (GTDB taxonomy): domain Bacteria; phylum Verrucomicrobiota; class Verrucomicrobiia; order Verrucomicrobiales; family Akkermansiaceae; genus Akkermansia. The sequence continues at coordinate 2,007 of CANRNS010000070.1, read as the reverse complement.
TCTCTGCCCTTCTGTCTCACACCGGCCCAGCAGCGCTGCATCGCGGAAATTCGTGCGGATATGGCGCGTCCCACTCCCATGAATCGTTTGTTGCAGGGGGATGTGGGCAGTGGAAAGACCCTTGTGGCTCTCTGCGCCATGCTGATGTGCATTGAAAGCGGCTCATCTGCTGCCCTGCTGGCTCCCACTCAAATTCTCGCCGAACAACACTACCGCAACTTCCGCCATCTGCTTCGCCGGACGGACGTTCGCATCTCCCTGCGCACATCGGACAAGGCGGATGACTCGCACCTCATCATTGACAACTCGCCCATCTCGGCAGATTCTTCCCCGCGCATCATCATCGGTACTCATGCCTTGCTTTACGAGAAGAACCGTCCGCAAAATCTTGGTCTGGCTGTCATTGATGAGCAGCACAAGTTCGGTGTAACGCAACGGCAGCGCTTTATTCAATCCGGCGCCAACCCGGATGTGCTTGTCATGACTGCGACACCGATTCCCCGCACCCTCACACTCACCCTTTACGCCGATTTGGACGTTTCCATCATCGATGAGCTTCCACCTGGTCGCGGGGAGGTTATCACCGCCCTGCGCAACCCGAGTCGCATGAAACGCATCATCTCATTCCTACGCAAAGAGATATCTGATGGTCGGCAGGTTTACATCGTCTCTCCCCTCATTGAGGAGAGTGAAAGTTCTGAGCGCTCCTCTGCTTCCCAGGAGCTCGTTCACTGGCGTGACACCTTGCCGGAGTTTTCCATCGGCCTTCTCCACGGCAAAATGAGCGCCGATGAAAAAGAAAAGGCAATGGCCGATTTTGCTTCGGGGAATACCCAAGTACTCGTTTGCACCACAGTAGTGGAAGTCGGCGTGGATGTCGCAAATGCCACGGTCATGCTGATCAACGATGCGGATTCCTTTGGCCTCTCCCAGCTTCACCAGCTGCGTGGACGCATCGGACGTGGCTCGCACAAAAGCTACTGCATCCTTCTTTCTACAGTCAAGCCCGATGATCCCTCCCACGAAAAGTTGGATATCCTCTGTAAAACCTCCAATGGCTTTGAGATTGCAGAGCATGATTTTCGCCTTCGTGGTCCGGGGGATGTGCTTGGCACTGCACAGAGTGGGCTGGGGACTGTTCGCTTTGCGGAATGGATTTCCGATGTGCGCCTTATCCACCGAGCCACGCGCATTGCCAATTCCATTCTGGATGGTGACCCTGAACTTCAGTTACCTGTCCATGCGGCTCTTCGCCGCCGCATGGAGGGAGCCGTTACTCAATCCGTTCCTTCGTAATTTTTCGTATTCCGTCCTTGTAATTTCCTTTCTTTCATCATAAATTATACGCATCCACTTTCATTCTCGTACGACTATGGCTAACCCGAAACTCTACATCAAACCCACTCTGCCGGAAAAAATCTTCCCCTGGCAAAATTACAATCCGCAAACGCGCGAAGAAATCGACGCTTTCTTTAATTCCCCTGAACTGCTTGTCATCAAGCAACGCATGGTCGATATGGGACGCCGTCTCTGGCAACGCGAGTTTGTGGATGGCAACGGCGGCAATCTCTCCGTGCGTGTGGCGCAGGATTTGCTGCTCTGCTCGCCTACTCTTTGCTCCAAAGGGTTCATGGCGGTGGAAGATATCTGTTTGGTGGACATGAATGCCGGTCAACTCTGCGGATACCGCCCGGCCACCAGCGAAGTCAAGACCCACATCGCCATGATGAAGGAAGTCGGCGTCAGTGCGTGCATCCACGCGCATCCACCCTGCTGCAATGCCTTCCTCTTCGCCGGTCTCACGCCACCTAATGGCATCAACCCAGAGGCCGACATTTTCCTCGGTCACATTCCTCTGGCGCCCTACGGCACTCCCGGCTCCGTAGAAACCGCTCAAGCCGTTGCCAAGGCCGCGCACCAAAGCACCGTTGTCTTTATGGAGAATCACGGCGTCATCACCGGGGCCCGCCATATTGAAGAAGCCGAATGGTTCATGGAAAATGCTGA
>CANRNS010000069.1 GCA_947632055.1 uncultured Akkermansia sp. | reverse complement strand
ACGGTGATGTTACCCTTTTCATCCACTGTCACATCCGACAAATCGTCAAAGACAAAGGCGCTGCCGCTCAGCGTCACCTTGCCCTGCAGCTCGTCCTGGCTCTGATCTGTCGTGAAGCCGAGGGTGAACGAATCCACGCTCTTTCCATCGCTGTGCACCTCCACATTGCCCGATTCGCCCACAGTGAGCTGCCCTGAAACAGGAGCCTTATCGCCCGTCTTGGAGGTGTCGACATCCATGCGCAACTTGCCGTTCACCGTCACATCGCCAAACGCAGGGGGAGTCTCCTTTCCAGAGCCCTCGGAGGTCTTCTCCGGAATCAGGTTCAGATTAAGCTGGGCGCCATCTTCCACGGTGAGTCCCCAGTTGGATCCACTTTCCGTGGTCACATTGTCGAGCGTGAAGGTCCCGCCTTCCACCACCAGCGTGCCGGCAGTGTCGGAAGGCTGGTTGCCGGAGCTCGCCAGCGTACCGGAGAAGGTGCCGCCACTTACAGTCAGCTTGCCGCCCTTCGCGCTCTTGAGCGTGCCGTTGCCATTCAGGGCGGAAAGGGTACTGTCGGTGGTACTTCCCACATCCAGCACGGTGTCCTCTCCGTCCAGGTTCACGCCTACGCCCGAGATGGATGCAGTACCTCCCAGCGTGAGGCTGGCGTCCGTCTTACTATCCTCTCCTTTTTTCAGGGTAATGGTTCCCGTGCCATCGCCGGTAAAGCTCGTGCCCTCCAACGAGCTCGTCCCTTCGAGTTCGAGTTCCGCTCCCTTGCTCAGAACGATGTCGCCTTTCTTCTTACCACTACCCTTTATGTCTTCCTCTTTGATGGAGCCCGTCACAGTCGTCTTGCCACCCTCCAGCAGCAGCCCTCGCGCATCTTCACCGTTGTTCTTGTCAAGGTCCTCAGTCTCGTAGTCAAAGACGAGATTGTTCATGCGGTTCTCCGCGCCGCGCAGTTTGAGAGCGCCCTCGGTGATGGTCGTTGTACCATCTTCCAGCGTGTAGTTGCCTCCCACGGTCAGGGTACCCTTGCCCACCTTGGTGATGTCAACGCCTTTCCCACCCGTGATTGATCCCAGGAAGGTGGTATGCTGTCCATGCACCGTGCTGCCCTCCGGCTTCGGCAAACCGCTGCCATCAGGGTACCTCGAGTCGTCAATATCGTCCGCGCGCGTGTTGTCCAGGGACACGTTCAGGCGGTTTTCCGGCTCTTCTCCATGCGAGCTGTTTTCAATGGACAGTGTCGTGCCCGCCGTGCCCAAGAGATTATGCACGACCGCATTCTTGGGGTCGGCTACCCCTTTGTTTCCTTCCCATTTCAAAGTCAGCGTCTTCCCATCCAGCAGGACTGTCGCATTCTTTCCGCTGAGAACCTCCGCATCTTCCGATGTATCCGGGTCACCGCCTTCTCCTTCCATCACCACGTACAGACCTTCCGTGGTGCCGGTCAGTTTGACGATCACTTGTCCCTTCTGCGCACCGTCTTCCGTTGCACTCAAGTAAACCACTCTCGTCACGGCGCCGAATAGGAACTGATTCCACCATTCTTCATCATACGCAGCCGCCTCTCCATCTTTCCCCTTCCACGTAGTGTTGTCCGCAAGGTGCAGCCAAATTTCTTTCTTCTCATTCGGATCGCCTGTCGCAAAAGCCCTGAAGATGTCACTGTCAAACTCGAAGTTGACATCCTCACCATCGCCTGTATCCAAGGTGAACTTTCCGCTCTCGTCGCTTCCTTGTCCCTTAATCAAGGCATTTTGACTCTGGGCTTCATCGAGACTACCTCCCCAGTTGTTGCTCGTAAAGTGCAGCGTCAGGTTGTGCTTTTCTCCGGTTTCAGCATCTGTTCCTGTTGTGTAGCTGCCCGTCACACCGGTGAGCAGGCCATCCGCATTCACGGTGATGCCGGAGAGATTCTTTGCATCCATCCCACCCATGTCCACAACCCCGCCTGCGTAGTCGTCTCCCGCCTTGGGAGCCCCGTACAAGGCATAACTCGCCGGCTGTGCGCCATCTCCCGCCGAGGCGGTGTCTACATACAGCTTCGCGCTGCCTTTATAGAAGCCTTCACCCAGCGTTACGTTCGCGAGCACCAAGTCACCCGAGCCAGAGACCGTGCCGCTGTACGAAACGGCATCGTGATCTCCATCGCCGCCCAGTACAATGGCGCCAACCTCATTTCCGCCGCCCTCTCCGCTGTCGAATTCCAGCGTGACGTTATCGCCCACTGGCCCGGCGATGGTAAGGTCACCCGCGCCGCTATTCTTTACGGTGAGGTCATCTCCCTCAGCTTTCCCCAGCTCGCCTGTCAACGTGACGCCGGAGGCGGAATCCACATCCAGCGTACTGCTGCCAGACACATTGGCCGACACGGTGCCGCTCGCGGCGTCACCCGCCAGGGTGATGCCTCCGCCCTCCTCCTCGCCGGTGTTCAAAGTGCCATCGAATTGTGACACATCGCCGGTCAGCGTCACTTTGCCCGCTCCCGCCTTCAACGTGCCCGAACCGGTCACATCACCTGTCATCTGAGCCGAGCCGGGCGCAGCATCACCCTCGCCTTGCACATCCAGCGTCAGCGTGCCGTCCTCCACGGTGATGTTGCCACCGTGTTTAGCGCCATCGTCTTGCCAGCTGAGGGTGAAGTCACCCGCGCCGGACTTCTCGATGCCTTTTTCGAGGGCGAGTTTCACGCCACCGCTCAGTCCTTCCCCTCCCGTGCTGTCCCATGTGAACGATTTGACGCTGCCGTCTTCTTCGTTCACCTTATCTACCTCCACTTTTACCTCAGCGGAGCTGTTTTCGACGTCCACCTTGCCACTCACAATGTCTTCTTCCTTGCTCTCTGAGGTCAATTTGAGCGTGCCTCCATTGAACCGCACGGAGGTATTGGTACCGAAACTGGCTCCGTTCTGCACGTCCAGGGAACCTCCCTCGCGCAGGTCAACGATCGTTCCGCTTTCATCAGTCTTATCTTTCAGTTCGGCTTTCAGATTCAAGTCAGCCTCCTCGCCCTCCTTACCGCCCACCGTCAATTTGTCCGTGGTCAAGCTATCGCTTTCACCCCCATTACCTGTGAAAGTGAATGTGCCCGAATCCACATAAACTTCGCTCGCTTGCACTTCACCGGACAACTTCACCTCGCTATTACCGGACGTACCACCTCCCTCATTGAGGTCCTTAAAGGTGACGATTGAATCTGCACCAGGAGCTTTATTCCCTTCTCCCCAGTTACCATCGGGATTGCTGCTCTCAGGATCTGTCGGGGTGGACCATACACCGGCATCCTCTCCCTCTCCGCCTCCCGTCCACACGGTGCCCTCGTTGAGACCAAAACTCAGTTGACCGGTGCTACTCAGATCCTTCACATAGTTGCGGCTATCCTCGAATTTGAAGTCGAAGTAATCACTCCATTGCGGTTCTTCCTGTCCCTGCGTCAATTTCTCCCACAGACCCGCAAAGCTTTTGGCGTTGAAGAGCTGGTATGTCTCACCCTTATGGTCCTTCGCCCAGGCATCATACCCGTTCAAGGTGATGGTCAACTGGCCGTGGCCGCCGCCTTCTTCTCTCTGGGTGAAGTCGATGCTTCCGAAATCCAGATTACTGGCCACTTCGGTCATGCTGATGGCCAGCCCGCCGCCGTTGGCTCCCACTGTAACAGAGTTCGCTTTCAGATTGCCTTTCTCCACCGTGAGCATCGCCGCATTGCCCTCACTGCCCAGCGTCAAGCTCGTGAGCGTCCCCGTCACGCCCTCTTCAACCGTCAGGTGACCGCTCTCCACTGCCAGCGTGCTGCCGCTGTAGGTTGCGATGGTGTAGGCTCCGCCTGCGGCCGCGTACGTCAACCCGCTGCTGATTGTCCCGCCAAAACGGCCGCTTGCCGCCGTGAGCTTCAAGGTGCCGGAGCCGGTGATAGAGCCCTCTCCACTCAACGCCGCCAATTCGAGTTGCCCGTTGATGAAGTCTGTCGTGCTACCTTCAGACCGGTTGTCCCACTCGCTGTCCATGTCAATCCGCAGCGTTGCACCTGCAGCTACGTCGAGACTGTGGGCTTTACCCGCCACAACGGTCATCGTCTTATCACTTGTCGTCAGCCCAAACAATGTGGTCACGCCGGTGTTCGCATTGTTGGTATCAATGGTGATCAGGGCATTGTCCGTGTCAGAACTGGAACCGTACCAGTTGAGAACTCTCCCATTTGTGGCATTATTTGATTCTGTCCTCACGAGTTTGGTCAGGTTGACGTCGTCGTACAAATTCAGCGTTGCCACATTTTTCACGTTCAACGTTCCGCTCACGGTGACGTTGCGGAGATGGGATATGTGGTCCCCCCCATTCGTGAGAGTCATGTTCCCGCCGACTTCCAAAGATCCGTCTTCTCCAACCGTCACCTTCGCTCCGGTGTAATCGTTTGTCACTTTGATCTTACCGTCTTCCACTCGCAGCGTGCCCAAACTGGTCACTGAGCCTACGGTTTGCGTGCCCGTACCCTGCTTGATGAGGGTGCCGCCCATGTTAATCGCCCCGGAGAATGTTCGACCACCGGCATGATCTGACTCCATATCGTAGTTCAGGGTGAGCGTCTGCGTACCCTCGATATGGGCTGCTGTCTCGCTGTCCCCTAAGTTCTCCGCATCCTCCAAATAATGGAAGGTGGAGCCTTGATTCACTTGGAGCTTACTGTTCTTTTGCAGCTGCACTCCCACGTTGGCAAACTCGCCGCCGACGGTCGTACCCATGTACAGCTCGGCCCCCTTGTTCAGGAGGAAAATACCGCTACCCGCCTCTCCTTCTGCCATCCCATACCCAGCGGTAAATCGGAACTGCCCGCGATTCGTCCCGGTGGCAAAGGTCAGTGTACTCCCATTGAGCGATAGTTTCGCCGGCGTGTTGCCGTTGCCCGCACCTCCATCGAAGGAAAAGTAGCTAGCTCCCGTGACTTCGGTGTAGAGAGTCGCGTCGCCCGTCAGACTCACGTTCCATTTTATCCATACCGCTGTCGAGCCGCTTGTCAGCGCGCCTTGACCGCCTGTCGCTCCGCTGCCTGCCAATTCGATGGTGCCAACTTTTGAGTAGTTGCCTTGCTGTGAAGAGTTATCAAACACGTTGGCGCTCAATTGCAGAGTTGCACCTTCCTTCACGGTGAGCGTTTGAATGAGACTCAGTCCTTTGCCAACGCCGTTGTGATTCAGATCTAGCGTCGTGCCGTTCGCCACCTCAAACCGGCCGATGCCCGAGTGGGTGGCATCGCGCTGGATATTGGCATCGCCCGCAGCGAAGAGGGCGGCAAAGAGATTGTTGCCATCGGTGACACTCACCTCTCCCCCCTTATCCAGCACCACGGCGCCATCGCCGGAGAGCGTGGTGCCGGTCCAGTTGCTCGCCGTGTCGTCCGTGATGGTGACGATGCCGTCACTCCCCACGGTCATGTGACCCAAGCTCTTTGTACCAGTCACCGTACTCTCGAGCGTGAGGCTGCCCGCCACCATACCACCAGCGACACTGAACGAACTTAATTCGCTGAAACTCGCCGACGAACCAGCGTCCACATACAAGTTCCCGGATGCCGTGATGGATGCTGAGTCCTGCCCGGTGAAGGTGTATGTGCTGTTGTCCGTCACGCGGATATCTCCGGGCGTTAAGGCGCCTACCACGGTGACATTGCTGCGGGCGCTTCCCGCGCTGCCGAATGTCACCGAATCGCCGTTAGCGTATATCGATGAGTCTTCCCAATTCTGACTGGATTCGTCCCAAAGACCATCGTTGCCACCGGTCCATGTCAATATATCGCCCTGGCTGAACTGTACCATTCCCGTCTCAGTGACCGTCACTCCTTCGCCCCACAGCTCACTGAGGAACTCCTGAGCCACCGTATCCGTCCAGTTGTCACCCAGTTCCGTCACGTCAAAGAGCTGGTACTCCCAGTTGGCGCCAAATTGCGAGCCCTCCATGAGGATGTCCAGCTTGTCTGCCTGTGCCAGCTCCGTTAAAGCCTCCATGACCTCGTTCGTCAGCCGCAGTCTGCCGCCCTCCGTTTCACTCAACGTGTGGATGGTAAGGGTCAGTGTCTTGCCATCACTCATGGTCAGAGGCCCCTCCGTCATCTCGAGAACCGCGCCGCCGCTCAGCGAGATCGCCAAGCTCTCCGCCACGTTCACCGTCGTACCCAGCTTCAGCGTGCCTCCGCTTGCCGTCACCCCATTCGCTACGTTCAATGCCCCGCCCAGCGTCAAGCTTCCTTGGGTCAGAGTCACGGAACTTGCCTCCAATCCGCCGCTCAGCGTGGCCGTGCCGTTGTTAATCGTGATCGCTCCGCTGCTTATCACATCTCCGTTGACCGTCAGCTCTCCGCCGTTGTCAAGCTCGATACCGTAGATCTTGCCGTTATTTGTGTTTGCACCGGGATTTCCGTGCAGGTATCCCTCGATTGTCACGCTTCCCTTGCCATCAATAACAAGAGAGTAACCGTCGTGCCCGGAAACTTGCTTATACAGGTTAGCATTCCCATATACCGTCACCTGAGAGCCAACCTCATCTCCTGCTTCCTCCGCTGATTGACAGTGCACGTACAATGAGCATGCCATCAAGGCTTCCTCCGTGGAGTAGTCGTCAGCATGAATGCCCACGGTGAGTGTGCCGACCGTTGTTCCATCGCCTACCGTAATGTTCCCAACATGACCTCCGGTATCACTCGTTCTGAGTTTTTGGGCCGTCACGCTACCGCCGCCCGCAATGCTGAAAGCCTGTCCATCTTGCACTCCTAAGTATCCATGCTCCACCGTGATACTCCCTCCATTCATGATCAGCCCTGCTGCGGAGGTGACTACCAGATTACCCCCCACCGTAAAGCTTCCGTTTGTCATGGAGAGACCACCCGACAGTGAGGCATTGCCATCGACCTGAATTGAACTCCCATCATCTTGCAGAGTAACCAATTGATTGACAGACATAGCTCCATTCACCGTCAGTGAGCCACCGTTGCTGACCGTGGGAGCAAATCTGTTATTACTACCCGAACCCAAGTTTCCTTCCACCGTCACACGTCCACCGTTGATGTCAATGTTCACTTTGTCGTTACCATCCGTCATCAAATCGCGTTTTACGGTCAACTTGCCGTTTCCCCAGACCGTTAACCCCTGTTGGACATGGAACGAATTGATGTTCGCATCAATGATCAAGTGAGCATCAAGGGGCCCATCTTGCGCATCCTGACTTCCCACAACAACGCCCCCACCTTTGCCAGCGTATGCGGATGCGGAGTTAGACGCATTTGTGTTCAGCGTGAGCGTGCCTCCGGTTACCGTGATCGAGCCGATGTCAACATCCCCTGTGCCGGTCAGTGTTTGAGAACCTGCTCCCTTCTTTTCAAACCTGAGTTTCTGCGTGTGCGTGCTCAAGTCCCCGGTGAAGTGGAAGTTGTCACCAGCGCTTTCCGTGTTAATGACCAAAACCGGGTTCAAGGCACCGTCATTATTGTTCGTTTGATTCTTCAGCGAACCTCCCGTACCATTAATCCCCTTCACCTCGGCTTTTCCGGCACCATTCAAAGTCAGGGTCGTTGACCCGCTCATCTCCAACATGCCGAGCTGAGCTGTTTCGCCCCCGACATGCACGATCAACTCGCCACCGTTCAGGGTCGTTGTCCCGGTGGCTTTCATGCCGACTGTATCAGCCGAGCCAACGGTGAGCGTACCGGAAGTAAGCGTCAAATCCCTTCCATGGAAAGCAGACAAGGTCCATGCGGTTGTACCGGCGTACTCCAGATTGCTGCTCACCGTGCCGGAGTACGTACCTGTGGCAGCCGTCACTTTCAGCGTGCCGTCGCCGGTGATATCCCCACCACCGGTCAAATTGCCGGTGAACTCCACCGTACCACTTCCCACCTTGAAGCTACGCTCGATATTGGCATCTTCGCTTATGGTGACGGTGTTGCCCTCCCCCGCATTCACACCGTAGCCGATGTCGGCACCCAGCGCATCGCCGTACAGAGCTGTATAGGCAGTCCACGTTATGGGATCGGTGGAGCTGCTACCCGGCGACCATATTACATATACGACTCCCGCCGTACCATCAAGCTTCGAAATGTGTCCTGATGAACCGGTAATCCTGCCGCCGAAGGTGATGTCCGATGCCAGTTTCAGCGAACCGGATTCGTTCAAGACGATGTTGCCACCCACCGTGACGGGCGTGTTGGCGCCCACGGTCAGGGAGGCTTCATTCGCTACGGTCAAATCGCGGGTCACCGTCAGCGAGCCGCCATCCTGCGCCGTGAAACTCCACGTTCCACTGTTCACCTTGACTTGGTCGGCCCACACCCCGCTGAGCGTGATGGCCTCGCCCGTTGAATCAAACACCGCGCTGTCGCCCTGTGTCCAGACTGAGGAGGGAGTGTCTCCCCAGTTCGCGTCGCTCGTGGACCACACGTTGTCGGTGCTAGCCCCCTGATTCCATGTGAGATCAGAGGAAAGTGCAATGGTGAGCTGCCCATTGCTATCCAGGTGGAAGCGCCATCCCTCATGCCCCCTCAAGGTGTCGCCGCGGCCGAGGGCTTGCAGCACGTCACTCATGAATTGCTCCAGTGAGTAGTCACTCCAACCGAGATCGCCCAGATTGTTGAAGAGCTGGTAATGCCAAGTTTCCATGTTGTCGGCATTCAGACTATCCAGATTTCCTTTCGCCTCGCCCGTCAGCGTCAAGGCAATTCCTCCGAAGATATTGCCATTCACCGTGCCACTCAGTTGAATCGTCCCGGACTCATTCGAAACAAGGTCGATCTCCAACGAAGCATTGGAGCTACCATCCCCCACCGCGCCCAACGAGCCACCGTTCAGCGTCAACGTGTGCTGCAAGATCACCGTACCGCCTCTCTGGAGAGCCAAGGTAGCCCCGTCGCTCACCGTCACGGCGCCCGCGATCCGGGCACCATCGCCCAGCGTCCAATACTTGCCTTCGCCCGAGAGATTAATCTGGGCGCCAGACACGACCATACCCGTGAAGGCCGGACCTGCGGAAGCTGCCTCCGTGCCGCTCAGGGTGAGGTTTCCCGTGATGTTGCCGCTGCCGGTCACGCTCTTCAGCGTTGCCCCGTTCGCACCCGATATCGTGGTCTTTTCCCTCAGATCCACCACCACGTCTGTTCCAGCATCGCCGGACACGTTCAAGGTGGCAGTCACGCTGCTGCTGGTCTCCCCGGAGGTCGTGACGTGCAACGTGCCCGAGCCCGAAAGAGCGGCGGTGAGGTTGCTGGTGGCAGAGTTGCTCAACGCGAGCTCCACCGTGCTATCATCACCCACCGCCAGCGTGCCTATGCTGTGCGCCGCCGCCGTCAGGTGCAGCGTCCCCGTCCCGAGTGTCAGCGTTCCCTCTCCCCCCAGGGTCATAGCGCTTGTGTTCCCGGCGCTCAACGTCAGATTTCCGCTCTCTACCGTGAGCGCGCTGCCCGCGTATGCCGCAGTAAGTTCAAATGTTCCACCCAACTCGCCTGCGTATGTGAGCGTGACGCTCATGCTCCCGCCAAAGCTGCCATCCGCATCAGTCAGCCTCAACGCCCCATCGCCCGTGATACTGCCGCCATCTCCGCTCAGCGCTGCCAACTCCAGCGTGGATCGAGCTGTGATAGCCAATTCACCACCCGCGCTCATCTCCAGCTCCGTGGCCTCGTGCGTCAGCTCCGCACTTCCATCCCCCAGCGTCAGCTTGCTATCCCGCGTTCCCCGTGTACCGATGGTAAGCTTCCCAGCGTTCATCTTCCCCTGAATGGTCATCTGCCCACCGGTTTCCAACGTGATGGCGCCACCCACCTCATCCGAACCCTCAGCCGCGCTGCCGCTGTAGCTGCCATTCACCGTCACTGTGCCGCCGTTGCTCACGGTCAGCAGTTGCCCATTCACCATCTGCCCCGTGGCCGACAGCGTCCCGCCGGAGATGGTCGATCCCTCCCCGTCCTTCCACCCGAAGGAAACATTGCCGTTCACGGTGATGCTACTCCCGCTCCCTGTCAGCGCAATACTCCGCACCTGCAAGAGCACGTTGTTGTGCGTCTCCGTGTCACCCACGGTCAGCGTACCGGTTGTCGTAGCATCTCCCACGGTCAACACCCCGGCATGTCCCTTGCTGAAGTATTGGTCAGTGCCACCCTCATTTCCATACAAACCACCCTGGGCCGTGAGGCTTGCTCCGCCCGTGATGCTGATCACGGCATCTACCCCATTGTCCGGGTCATCATGCACGTTCATCGCTCCGCCCACTGTCATGCTGCCGCCGGTCATGATGACGCTTCCGCCGCCATTATGGCTCGACGCGTCCCCACTGTACCGCCCATTGATGGTCACGGTTCCGCCCGTCACCTGCAGCGTCTCCTGGTTCACCATGTCGCCCTTCACATCCAGCGTGCCCCCCGCAATGGTGGATGTGACGGCCTCATC
>CANRNS010000068.1 GCA_947632055.1 uncultured Akkermansia sp. | reverse complement strand
AGGTTAGGAAACCGCCGTATGCCATAAAAAGGCACGTACGGTGGTGTGAGAGGGGGCGAAAGCCCCCTACTCGATTTTTATGGAGGAGCAAACGGAAAATTGTCCGGTGGCTTTTGTTCCATTTCCTTCGATTTTGCGATCGGGTATGTTAAAATTTTCTCCGAATTCGAGACCATAAACAGCCATATTTCGGGAGCTTTTCGTATTTTATCAATGGCTTTTGTCTTTGTTGAAAGGCGTGACGATTTCGCCATACGGCATGGGACGGAAGTTTCACGATACATGTCTTGCGAGATAGCGAATTGATGCGGTAGAAAAGAGGTGTCACCGGATGTGGCGACGTACGAGGATGAAGACAAGATTCTATTTCATACTGTTGGCTTCGGCATGTGCGGTTTCAGCTTCCGAAGGAGGATTGAGCTGGGGCGATGCCCTTGCGCGTTCATTCAAGATATTTGATGCTGAGCGTGATCATGCGGATAATCCCTATGTTCAGGAAATCAGTTTGCGCATGCGTTCACAGTACCAGTGGGGGTACGTGGATCCTGCAGGTGGGGCAGGGCGTGTGAAGGGAGCTTCTGCCGGGGCTGGCAGACGAGGTAATGATGAATGGCGAAGGTTCCGCATCGGCGTCCAGGCGAGGGTGCTGAGGCATTTGACACTGCTCAGTGATTGGAATATTGGCGGGCTGAACGGACGGTACAAATACAGCGATGGTCGGTGGGAGCGCGGTCGTTCTCAAGCAGCGGTGTACGAGCTGTATGTGCAGGGGAATTTTAAGCCAGTCACCTTTACACTTTGTAAGAGCAAACCGGCGTTCATCGGCGAATACCGCATCTCGGATTCCAAGCTGCCCACAATTGAACGCAGTGATTTAGTGAACCAGCTTGCTCCGGAGGCTCTCTACGGCATTTCTTTCGCCAATTCAGATGCTGCCGACAAGTGGGGGTGGCTGCTCGGAGCATGGTTAAACGGGCAGCACGATAACCTGTGGCTTGAGCCTGCCTTTCGTACCGATACCAGCGTGATGGCCGGAGTTTCTGTCAGCTATTCCTTCAAAGAGCAGAGCAGGGTGTATCTCGATTGGATGCACTCTTTCGTGAACGGGAGTAGCTCAAATGAACTCGTATCATACGAGGGGCCGGGCGCGCGGGATGTTGTGGCTTTCACATGGGAGGCGAAACGCGACAATTTCGGCTTCATGGCGGAAGCGATGGCGGGTTTCAATGTGACAGCATCCACAGGCAGGCGAGAGAACGCGGAGAATGTAGGCGGCATTTCGCTCATCCCCACCTACCGCATCAGTCCACGTGTGGAGGCCGTGTTTCGCTATGCTTTAGCCATCGGCAGCAACGCTGTGGAGAACGGCGGTCGCTACGCTTCCACCAACAGCGCGTATTCTTCAACTTGTGACCTTTCGCAGTCGTTCTATTTCGGCGTCAATTTCTACCTTGATCCGGAGAAGACTGATCGAGCTCGAATCATGCTCGGTGCCGAGTACACGCATGCATCCGGTCGAGACGCCACGGGTGAACGAGGCTTCACCGGTTGGCAATATTATGTGGCTCTCCGTTCCAATTTTTAACATTTCTCCGGGCAAAATCAAGTGAGTTTCACATTCTTTCCCTCCGTTCGTTCGTAATGCCTCAAAATAAAAGTCACCGAAATTCCGAGCACCCACTTCACGTTCTCATACTCTACCCCTTCATCAGCCGCATAAAAGACAAGCCACTCCGCAAGCTGCGCCGCCATACGCTTCCCGCAGGGCTGTCCCATCAAAAACCAGAGCTTCTTGATGACTTGAAGCTTTTTGCGACCTATCATTTTGGGCCTTCCTTTTTTCTTCTTACCTGGCGGAGATTTCTTGCCGCTCAACAGCCGAATGACAGTCTTGCGGCTCTTGTAACCAGAGGATTGCATAATGTAGTCGATGATCCTTGCTTTCCTGTATCGAGAGGTCACCGAGGTATATTTTTCTCTCCACACAGAAAGTAACTCTATTCTTGCTTGTTTACTCATCTTAAGTATCATATGTTTGATATTAACCCTTTATTTTTGAGGCATCAAGCATTCAGAAAATTCTCTTTTCCCGTTTTTGGCGACCCTTCGGTGACTTTATTTTTGAGGCAATGCGACTTTATTTTTGAGGCAATGCGGAGCTTGACATGGTGAGCTGCATGCAGATATAATGAAAGCGGGGTTTTGAACGCCACTTACTATGGCCATTAGGTTCCGTATAGCAGATACTGCTCGCGGCAGTATGGAGCTTCTGCGTCACCGCACACGTTGGTATGCGGTTATCTTGATGACGATTATCCTTTTCGTTTTTTTGACGATTTTATACGTCACTAAAATTCTCATTGACGTTCCCCTTCAACCGGAGTTTGTTGTGTATCGGGGAGAGGCAGATGAGGAAGTGGAGCAGACTCAACCAAAGCAGCGTGATATCCTTGGTGGCAGGGCCCTCGTGGCACCACCCGTTACGCCGGTCATAACGGCCGCCACTGACTTCGCGCACCCTTCTTTCTCGATGGATGCGAACATGGAAGCGCCAACCATGACGACAGATGGGATAGATGCGTTGAGTGGCAGCGATTTGGGAGATGGAATGGGCGAGGGTTCCGAGCACGGTGGCATGGGGGGCAAAAAGGTGGATTCCGCATTTGTTGGCTGTTTCTGGGATTTGAAGCGTACTGCAGATGGTAAGGAATCTGACTATGGCAAGAGCAAGGGAGTGGATCTGCTCCTTGCTTTCGGAAGTGATTTCTACAACGGAGGATGGGATTGTGGTAAGCTTGCCAAATTTATGCAGGCAAAGATGCAGCTCTACAATACCTGTTTTTTTATGCCAAATTGTAAGGATGAAGAGGCCGTGCATGCCTATGATCACACGGGAAAGCAGGGGCTCAAGAAAGGCTCCTGGTTAGTTGTATACCGAGCGAAGGTAAAAGCGCCGGTCAGTGGCACTTTCCGTTTTGTAGGCGCAGCCGACACGGTGATGGGTGTGCGCTTTGACGGACACAACGTCCTGGCCTGCGGCTTGCACAACTTGCGCAATGCCACCGCGTACGAATGGCGCAGGGACGCTGAAGGTAAGAAGAAACGTCTTCTTGTGCAGTACGAGGGCACTGAGGCTTGGAACGAGAATTTGGGAGGGTTCGAAGTGGGCGACCCCGTCACTGTAGAGGCGGGAAAGTGGTATGAAATGCAGGTTATGATTTCTGAATTTGGCGGTGGAGAGTTCGGATTCTGCTTGCTTGTGGATGAGCAAGGCACAGAAAAGAGAACTACCAAGGATGGGAAACCTCTTTTTCAGCTCTTCCGTACTGACTTTTCAGCCCCAACTACCGAATCGGCTTACGAAGCGATTCTCGATGAGAACAAATCGGGCGATATTCCCCTTATCAAAGAGATCCCCTATGATCCGGACAGTCGCGTCTGGGTAGCCAAGCCTGTGGATGTCTCTGTGAAGATGAAATAAACTCCAGCCGAAAATAACTTTTCACTTTCGTCGGTTTTGTGTTGGCAAATATTGTGGAATGTGCTAGTATACACCCGCAATCCTCTTCCATCATTTAACTTTTCCGTAATATTATGGGTGTACTCATGAGACGAATAATCGCGATGCTGCTTATCATGGGCTGTATGTGCAGCTTGAGCAGCTGCACAACAATCACGCGGTGCATGCGCTATATCCTAAGCCTGCCGAGTCACCTGTTCAACGCCGTTACACCGTGATGAGCAAGAATCGATATATCACGCTATTGCTGCCGGTGGTGGTGGGGTGCGTTTCTTGCCAGCAGGGGCCTGCGCCCGGTGGTAGTGTGGGCGTTCGCAATTATGCGGATGCCGTGGTGCATATTGGGCAGGTGGATCCTGCATATCAGGCCTATTTCCGCGAACAGAACGCCGCTAACTATTCCCTCAGCGACCAGCGCCGTGCATACGTAGCCGCTGCCCAGACAGCTCGTACCCCTGTGCGCGCCTCCGATTATCACCCGGGGAGTGCGCGCCGAGCATCCAGTCGTGCACAAGCGGCGCGTCGTAAGTCAGAGAATGCACGCCGACACGCAGTTGCCGTCCGCCGTCGTTCAACGCAACGTCGCTGATTCCATCATACTCTCTCTTCGAAGTCGGAAACGGATTCATCCATGGGAAAGGACATAGCCCCAGAAGGAACGGAGCATTGGAGGGATGTGATCAAATCGGAGCCTGTTGAGCAAGTGCAATGGATACCGAGATCTTTACTTGGCTCTCTGTGCGCTACAGGTTTGCTTTTGCTCATAGTTGGAGGAGGCTATGAATGCTATGCATGGGGAGATGCGGAAGGTGTGCGTGGCATGTGCATGGGTTTGCTGGTGATGGTGCCACTGACCGTGGTAGTGGTGCACATTTGGCGGGTGAGCCGTTTGCATCAGCCAATTTTCAGGATGCCCTTTATGGTTTTGTTGCTGATGAGTGCACTGGTTTTACCCTTTGCATTATACTTGCCGCAGCTGTGGCTGAAACTGCTTGGACCCGTTTTTGCACTGAGTTATGGGTTGAGTTTGTTGTGGTACGGCGCGTATTATGACAGTCTGACGTATCTTCTGATAGCTTGTGCATGTGTGTTTGGGGCTGTGGTGAGTATCCCGTCTTGCTATAGTTTGGCGCCGACCCTCGGTGGAGGCATCATTCTTGCCGTGGGTATAGCCATTCTTGTGTCAGCCTATCGTTTGCACAAGTTGAGGGAAGCCCGCATAGCCGCCAGAGCAACGGCTCAGCGGAAACAGGACCTCAGTCGTGGAGCGGCGAAGTGACGCCCGTGTGTCGCGCGAGATCGGCTACACGCCGCCGGACTTCAGCATGCGTGAGCCGTATGAGTCCTTCAGTTCCAAATGTTTCGCAAGTGCAAGCTGCCACAGCGCTCGCGCAGAGTGCAGCGCTTTGCATCTCTTGCCACGTCGGACGAGAACCCTGTATTTTGTTGCTCAGGTAACCTGCCAATGCTCCCAAATAGCTGTCACCGGCTCCGGTTGGATCTATGGTGTGCTCGATGTGCAGCGCGGGACAATGCGAGAAAACTATTGCTCCACTTTCCCGCCGGTGGTACACATCAGAGCCTGCATCACCGTGCTTCACGATGGCAAAAGACGGCCCTGCCTGCAGCAGGGCAAGCCCGGCAGTGTGGGGGTCATCTGTTTGTGCGTATTGGCAGGCTTCTTCATCATTCATGAGTGCGACATCCACACGGCGCAGCAGGATTCGAGTGTATTCGGGCTCGCGAATGATCCAACTCTTCATGAAGTCAGCCATGGTAAAGGCTGTCGGATTGCATTGCTCCAGAAAGGTTGCCTGCAAGGGTGGAGTTACATTTGCAGCGACCACAATCCCGGCGCTTTGCCGCAGATGAGGTGGCAGATGCGGACGCCACAAGGCTTGCACCCCTTCCACCGTTTGCAGGGTCGTGCGCACGTTCATGTCGCGCTCGTAGCGACCAGTCCATGCAAAAGTGGGACCGGGCATGTGCGCGACGTAGCGAAAGTTTATCCCCTTGCGTTCAAAGAGTTTTTGCCATGCCGACGGGTAATCATCCCCCACGACCCCGATGAGAGCTTGTTCATTACATAACAGGCGCGCTGCCAATGCCGTGTAGATGCCTGACCCGCCGGCCACGGCATCGGCCCGTCCATCGGGGGTGATCAGCGTATCGGAGGCTAAGGTGCCGTAAATGATGAGCGGAGTGGGGGTCATGGTGTGTCAGAACCTTGCATCATGTGTAGCAGCGCGGCTTCATCAATGATGGGAATGCCCAGTGTGGCCGCTTTGTCACGCTTGCCGCCGCCGCCCTCTCCGGCCACCAGATAATTCGTCTTTTTGGTAACTGCCCCGGCTGTTTTTCCCCCCGCTGCTGCAATGCGCCGTTCCATTTCCTGGCGCGGTATGCTCAGGCTGCCGGTCAGCACAAAGGAGAGCCCTGCCAGCGGGCCTTGAGCTTCAGCCGACATGTTTTCCACGTAGCAGTCGGATACCGGGTTTATTCCCAATTCATGCAAGGTTGCGAGCACATGTTGCCCGGCATCAGACGTCAGGTAAGCGCGTAGTTTGCGGCAGGATACGGCGCCAATAGGATTCACGAGGTGCAGCTTGTTAGGTCCGTCACGCTCGATGGCGAGGTAGCCCCGCGCGGCAAAGGGCGAAGCAAGTTGATGGATGAGCGAGAGTAACTCGGCACGTTGATTTTCAAGAGCCGTTCTGTCCTTCCCCTTATTGGCAAGGGATTCCGGGTTCTGCTTGTTGTAGAGGGCAATGTTTTCTTCCAGTTGAACAAGCGAACGGAGGAAATCTGATTCTGCCAGCTCCTGCATATTGCGATGGTATTTGGCAACTTCGCGCGCGGTAATGCTCCCGATGGAAGGTATGCCGAACGCCGTGATCCAGCGTTGCAGCGGCAGATCTCGCGCCTTTGCCAGCGAGTCGAGAGCTTTGGCGGCATTTTTCTCGCCGAAGCGTCTGGGTTCATCCTCTGTGCCTAGGTTGAGCGCCCCGAGTTCACGTTGCGAGAGGCGGAAGAGGTCAAGCGGGCTGTGAATCATCCCCCTGCTTACCAGAGCCTCCGCCACTACTCCGCCCAGATTTTCAATATCAAGTGCGATGCGAGAGCAGAAGTAGCTCGTGCGTGTGACTGCCTGAGCCGGACAGGTAAAATTAGTGCATCGCCAGGCTATTTGTCCTTCCTCCCGTGTGATAGGTGCAGAGCAGCTCGGGCAGACACCGCCCACGGCCTCTGCCAAATTGTAAGGCATGGCGTCATTTGGCCTTTTTTCCTGAATCACCTTTACCACAGAAGGGATGATTTCTCCGGCCTTTTCTACGAGCACCGTATCGCCGATGCGGATATCCTTGCGGGCTATTTCATCTTGATTGTGCAGGGTGGCTCGCGATACCGTAGAGCCGGAGATGAGCACCGGCTCCAGCTCAGCCACGGGGGTCAGTACACCCGTGCGTCCCACTTGTATCACAATTTTTAACAACTTGGTTTCCTTTTGTTCGGGCAGGTACTTGAAGGCGGCGGCCCACCTTGGCGCGTGCGCAGTGGCTCCCAATTCCGCGCGTCGGGCAATATCATCCAGTTTGATTACGGCTCCATCCGTCCCAAAGGCGAGCCCGCGCCGCAGGGTGTCCATCTGCTTGACGGCGGCACGAAGTTCCTGAAGATTGCGTGCATGCAAAATCGGTTGATTGTAGGGGACATGCATGGAAGAGAGCAAATGCTCGTAATCATCCATGTTCTTCAAGTCTGGTCCATCGTAAATGCCTAGTCCGTGCGCTAAAAAGCGCAGCGGCCGCTTGGCGACTTCGGCCGTATCCAGCAATTTGATGGTGCCGGCGGTAGCATTGCGGGGATTGGCGAAGGCAGGCAAGCCCTCGGCATCGCGTTGGGCATTGAGAGCGTCAAACTCTGCGGATGGCATGAAAATTTCGCCGCGCACTTCCAGCGTGTCTGGGGCGTCGGGCGGGAGCTGCTGCGGTACGCTTTCAATAGTGCGTACGTTGGCTGTGATATCATCCCCAACGCTTCCGTCCCCACGCGTGGCCGCGTAGACGAGCTTACCGCCGCGGTACATCAGGGTGACGGCACATCCGTCAATCTTTGGTTCCACAACTACATGCTCTGCCTCGTCTCCCAATGCTTGGCATAGCCTTGCGTAAAAATCCACCAATTCTTCATCCGTTTCGCCCTCCTCGTTCGCTTTGTGTTCGAACACATCATCAATGCTCAGCATGGGTTGCGCATGCCGAATTTTCGCAAAGCCGACGGACAGGTCATTCCCAACTCGCTGTGTAGGGGAATCTGCCGTTTTATACTCCGGGTGGCGCGCTTCGATTTCCTCAATGCTGCGGTACAATCGGTCATATTCTGCATCTGATATTTCGGGCGCGGCCTTTGCATAATAGAGTTCATTATTGTAGCGAACGATGCGGCACAGCTCTTCGTAGCGCTCGCGTTCATCCGGCGCCTGCCGGTCTGCGTATTCGAATAGATCCATACCTGCTCGCAGTATAGCATTTTCACTCATCTTGGTCAATGAGCTTGTCCGACGCTGCGAACTGATTCCTCCCCCGCTGCCAATCTGGCAGAGCAGCCGCAGCAAGCAGCGATTCCACACATTTTCTCGACCCAAGGTATACCTTTTTCCCCCCCTTATAAGGGAGCGGAAGGGACTTATATGCCCAACGTCATCTGGTCTGCCTCGTTCGCATTTGAGGGCAGGGGAGTGTGGCGCTCCGGTTCAGGGGAGGGCAGGGGCGGTGTTTCGGAAGATTCCTGGGGGGCTGCGCTTGCAGTGTCGGGAATCATGCGCGCAATACGTTCCACCGGATTTTTGGTGACGATGTTTCCGAGCACGCTGCGGCCCTTCACGCGCAGGCTGCCAAAGTCGTACGGCACCGGACGTCGCAACTTTTTGAACTGATTTTTCAAATACACGTTCACACGGATGGCCGAGCTGTCTTCTTCCGTGGCATGCACTGAGAAGAAAAAGACGCGTGTGCCTTTGGTACCCTGGGTGAGCTGGTACTCCTTATCGCGGGTGAAGCCTCCCAAGCGGAAACGCTTGGCGTAGCTGGTGCCCTCCTTGCCATCGCGGTAGATCATGTTGAATACCCAATCTTGTCCGGGACGCAGCACGCGGATATCCAGCAGCTTCTTGCCTACGTAGAATTTATCCTGCACGCGGCGCACCATCATCACCCCCTGCGAATCAATGGTGAGAATGTCGCTCATGGTGGAGCATTTTTCGATGGGTGTGCCCTTCTTCACGCCGTACCCGGCAAACCCCTCTTCATCGATATAGAGCGTTTCATTTTCCACGGCGGCTTCGGCGCGCGTGACGGTGTCAAAAGTGCAGAGTTCAGTGCGGCGTTCGCGCCCCTCGCCATACTTTTTTTGCAGCCCCTCAAACCAGCGGATGGTGTAACGCGTGAGCTGGGCGAGATTCTTACGCGTCTGCTCCATCTGTTTTTCCAAATCCTCAATGCGTTTTTCCGCTTCGTGAATCTCGTACTTCGCAATCTTCTTGATACGGATTTCCGTGAGGCGAATGATGTCATCCTGGGTGACTTCGCGGAAGAAGTCTTTGACAAACGGAGCGAGCTTCCTGGCGATTTGGGAAAGAGATTGTTCCCAGCTGTTGCTTTGCTCAAGCACCTTGTAAATGCGATTCTCAATGAAGATTTTTTCCAGACTCGTCTGCATCCACGATTCGCGCAATTCGCCGAGCTGCACTTCCAGCTCCTGCCGCAAGATCTCGCGCGTGTTGTCCACATTGGCCCTCAGAATGTCGCTCACTCCCAAAAACACCGGCTTACGATCCTTGATGACCACCGCCTTGGGCGAGATACTCACCTGGCAGTCCGTGAAAGCGTACAGCGCGTTGCGGGTTTTCTCCACGTCTGCCCCGGTCGGCAGGTGCAGCAGGATGTCGGCCTCCGCCGCCGTGTTGTCCTCGATCTTCGCCAGCTTGAGTTTTCCCTTTTCCACGGCGGATTCGATGCTCTGGATGAGTGATTCGGTGGTCGTCCCGTAGGGTATCTCCGTGATGCGGATAAGGCGTTTGACCGAGGTGTCGAGTTTGGCGCGACAGCGTAGGCGGCTGTTGCCGGTGCCATCGTTGTAGCCGGAGATGTCCAGCAAGCCGCCCGTGGGAAAATCGGGGTAGAGCTCGAAGTCCTCCCCGCGCAAGTAGTGAATGGCGGCCTCGATGATCTCGTTAAAATTGTGCGACAGGATGAGACAATTCATCCCCACGGCTATGCCCAGCGCCCCCTGCGCTAACAGAAGCGGGAATTTGACTGGCAGAGCCACCGGCTCCTTGTTGCGGCCATCGTAGCTGAGTTTCCACTGCGTCACCTTTGGGCTGTACACCACCTCTTTGGCAAAGGCGGAGAGCCGCGCCTCAATGTAGCGTGGCGCCGCAGCGGCATCGCCCGTCAGAATGTTGCCCCAGTTCCCCTGCGTCTCGATGAGCAAATCTTTTTGACCGAGGGTGACGAGAGCGCTCCCGATGGAGGCGTCCCCGTGCGGGTGGTATTTCATCGTATCGCCCACGATGTTGGCCACCTTGTTGAAGCGTCCGTCGTCCATCCTCTCCATGGAATGCAGAATGCGTCGCTGTACCGGCTTCAGTCCGTCGTCCACGTGAGGCACTGCGCGCTCCAAGATCACGTATGAGGCGTACTCCAGATAATAATCCCCGAACATTCGCTGAATCTTGCTCGGATTCTCTTGCAGGTACACCGGGATATTCTCGTCGCTCATACGTTGCTTTTCGTTGGACCATTCTACCTATTTTACTTCATTTTGCAAGCATAACAACAAGGACAATGCGCTAACACTTCGGTGCGCATTGCCTCAAAAATAAAGTCACCGAAGGGTCGCCAAAAACGAGCAAAGAGAATTTCCTGAATGCTTGATGCC
>CANRNS010000067.1 GCA_947632055.1 uncultured Akkermansia sp. | reverse complement strand
CACTTCGGTGCGCTAATTATGTCCGATCACTTTTCTTTTTTCGGTGCACTATTTTTGTCCGATCACGGCAACCGCATCAGAAAATGCGGTTGCTATCGATGAATTATGATTTGTTGACAATATGTGCATTAGGCATTTTTTTGAATCGTGAGCGGATCCAGGAGGGGCTGAATTGAAGCATATCAAATTTTGCTGGATATGAAGTGGACATGGCGTATTTCTCATATGATGGAAGATTTGTTCACCAATATGATACTTGATGCACTATGATTTTAATTTTAATGGAATATATGTTCTATCATGTATTCCGTCTATGAGCGAGGCTTGATTTTATGACCGAATGACGTATAATAGCGCCCCCCTGTGGAGGAGGTGTTCCATGAAAAATTTTTTCTCAGTAACTCTTGTCGCGCTTGTCGCAGTTTTGAGTGTGAGCTGCTCACGCACTCGAAAACCTCAATTGACTGAACAGCTATCAGTTGTTAAGCCGACTCAAGTACAACCCAAGCTCCGCAAAAAAACTGAAGAGAGGAGCATAACCAAGAAAAAAGAATTGTCGACTCTGTCAGCAAAGGAGGTGTTCAAGCCAAGTATTCCCGGGCGGCGCATTGCGCGCGTGAGCGTGCCGGGTAAGTACGTAGCTCTCACCTTTGATGATGGGCCGAGCGCAACCTACACGCCCAGGGTGCTTGACATTTTGCGCCGTTACGGTGTTCATGCAACCTTTTTTGTACTCGGAGAGAATGCTGTACACAACAAATCCATCCTTGCTCGTGCCGCTGCAGAGGGACATGAGATAGCCTCTCACACCTGGGATCACTCCAATCTCACAAAACTGAGCCATGAGCAAATGGCTTCTCAAATGGATCGCACGGCAGCTGTGCTGCAAGAGGCCATAGGGCGCAGACCCGCACTGATGCGTCCGCCATACGGCGCCACCAACCCGGAGATAGTGGACTACATGATGACACAATACGGTACGCCCAGCATCTTGTGGGATGTGGATACTGTGGATTGGAGCCACCCGGGAGTTGGCACCGTCATTGATCGTGCCGTGAGCCAGGCGCGCAACGGATCTATCATCTTGTTGCATGATATACATGCCTCTACTTTGCAGGCAGTGGAAGGCGTGGTGAGAGGCTTGCAAGCGCGCGGGTTCAAGCTGGTGACGGTATCTCAACTCATCCGCATGGCACGCCGCGCTGCGAACGCCGCTCCGCTCGCTTCCGCTGTCGCAAATACATTGCCGCCAAGCGATGAGAGTGATGGTACTCCACAGCCTACTGACCAACAGCCTGAAAAACCAGTTGATCCGGAGCAGCCGACTCCTCCTGTCTCTCCTACTACGCCCACTCCGGAACCACAGCAGGCCGTGGCCAATGTCCCCGAGTCTCAAACCACTGAGATGACAGTGATCCCGGAGCCTTCCAATGGTGTTCAGCAATCCCCCGCAGCCGAATCGTCCACTACCGCTGCAGAGCCGGATTTATCATCTAGCCAACAAGATCAGCCCGACGTGCAGTAATGGGTGAAGAGCTTTCCCATCGTGTCTATTTAGTGGGTGCAGGACCCGGCGACCCCGGGCTGATGACGTTGAGGGGGCGTGATCTGCTGGAACGTGCAGATTGTGTGGTGTATGACGCGCTTGTGCCGCGAGTCATGCTTGGCTGGTGCCGGGGGGATTGTGAGTTGATTGACGTGGGGAAACGCGGCGGTTGCCATACCTTGTCCCAGGAAAATATAAATGCCTTGCTCGTACAATGTGCGCGGCGGTATGCATGCACCGTGCGTCTCAAGGGCGGTGATCCCTATGTGTTCGGCCGGGGTGGAGAAGAGGCTCTCGCTTTGCAAGCTGCAGGAGTTGCCTTCCAAGTGGTGCCCGGCATCTGCTCTGCTATTGCCGGTCCCGCGTATGCAGGCATACCGGTGACCCATCGGGATTACTGCTCTCAGCTTACGATTTTTACCGGGCACACCGCTTCTGACAAGGGTGCAGATTTACCGAATGCCGCGACTATTTCCGCTGTGCCAGGCACGCGCATTATGCTCATGGGTATGGATAAATTGGCAGACAATATGCAGGCGTTGCAGAATGCTGGAATGCCCGGCGAGACGCCTGCGGCAGCGGTACAATGGGCTACAACTGCGCGTCAGTTGTGTGTACGGGCTACGGTGGCCACGCTGGCAGCAGCTGCCCAAGCGGCTCATTTGTCTGCCCCGGCGGTTGTCATTATCGGGGATGTGGTTGAGCTTGCAGAATTTCTTGACTGGCGTAAGCATTTACCGCTTGCGGGGCGGCGTATTCTCGTTACTCGTGCGCGCCATCAGGCGGATTCTTTGTGTCGTGCATTGCGTGAGCTTGGGGCAGAAGTGGCCGAGTTGCCTACGCTTCGCATTGTGCCGCCGAAAGATAAGCAAGCTTTTGCCAAGGCGGTGGTAAACAGTCCTCATCATGATTGGCTTGTCTTTTCCAGTCCGAATGGAGTCGAGAGATTTTTTGAAGCTTTTTTTACAGTGTATGAGGACCTCCGTGAACTTGGAGGTTCACGCATTGCTGCGCTCGGATCGGGTACGGCCGAGCAACTTCGAAAGCGTGGACTCATGGTGGATGTAGTGCCGCACGAGGCTGTAGCTGAACAGCTCATTGCCGAGTTTGATCGTCGGGCAGATGACTTTGGTGGGCTGGAACACAGCACTGTGTTGTGGGTCCATGCCCAGCAGGCGCGCCATGTCATACGACGTGAGCTCGAGAAGCGCAAAGCCATCGTGGATGAGTGCATCGCATATGACGTAGCGCCCGGCAATGCGCGTTACGCGAGCGTGTTGCTGGAGGAACGGGCTGATCTTATCACCTTTACGAGCTCCAGTGCTGCGATGCACTTTGTGAGTATGGGGCTGAGCCTGCCGGAGAATTGTGCTGTGGCGAGTATGGGGCCGATTACCACTGCCGCGCTCAAGAAGCTTGGCCTGCCACCGGATGTAGAAGCAGATTTGCACACAATCCCCAGCTTGGTGAGCGCTGTCTGCCACTGGGCTTCGACGACATGTCCATGAACTCTTCCTCGTCGCATTGCTTTACTTGCTTGGGAATTAACCACCGCACGGCTCCCGTGGCTCTGCGCGAGAAGTTTTCTGTTCCCCAGCGTCAACTAGCCGAAACAACTCGAGAACTGCAGCGTGCCTGCGGCATAGATGAACTCGTGTTGCTGTCTACTTGCAATCGTACGGAGCTTTACTACGTTTCGGCAGATGGTGGGAGCGCGGAACGCGATGTCATTTCTCATTTTCTGGGAGCAGGGTCTGTTGTTGCCCAGGGTGTCTTCTACCTGCACCGCGATGCCGATGCTCTCCGCCACCTGGCGATGGTGGCCGCCGGGCTCGATTCAATGGTCATCGGTGAAACGGAAATATTTGGACAGCTTAAGGATGCCTACCGTGTTGCTTGCGCCGCTTCCACTATAGGAAGAGCCTTGCACCGTATCTTTCAAAGCATTTTTTCAATCGGCAAAAAAGTGCGTAGTAGCACCCTCATTACCATTGGCCCTACTTCCGTAGGCGCCGCAGCTGTCGCACTTGCCCGCGAAATTTTGGGAAATTTAGCCGGGGCGAGTGTACTCGTCGTGGGAGCAGGCGATGTGGCGCGCAGTACAGCGCAGAGTTTGCGTTCTCGCGGCGCGCAGAGCATTTTTGTGGCGAACCGTTCCTACGAGCGCGCCCAAGTTCTTGCCCAGAGCGTCGGTGGTCAGGTCATCCGCTTCTCTCAATGGGTGCCCTTTTTAGAACAGGCAGATATTGTGATTGTTTCAACCGCTGCACCCACGTACGTGGTGACGCAGAAAGTCATGGAGCAGGCCTGCGTTGCTCGCGGGGGGAGACCTCTCTTCATTATTGATTTATCGGTTCCTCGTAATGTAGACCCGGCGTGTGCAGAGGTGAAAGATGCCATACTTTACGACATGGACACGCTACAAACTCTGACCCGCGAGACTATGCAGCAGCGGCATATGCAGGTGCAGCGGGGAGCCAAACTCATCGATGAGTGGTTGACAGATACCGGACTGCAACTTTTGTCCCCGCCGGTCTATACATGGACAGATTCCGAAGCCCCGGCGCCCTCGGTCGCTTTTATCCCGACAAAAAAAACGGGTTTTTTTTGAACATTTTGCTACACACGGTAGTCTACCTTTTCGAGCCTACATAGCAACAACTATTCCTCATGCACAACAAACCTATACAATCTGGGGCGTCTGAAACATCGCCAGAATGGATGGAACTCCTGCGCACTCTGCGCATAGATGCCACCCCGGAGGCCTGCTTTGAGGAACGCTTCCTGCAGGATTTTCGCCGCCGGGTCGAACGGGAGTTCGTATGCCGACCGATGCGCAGTCTTATCTGGGAGCATGTGAGCACCCTTATGGTGCACCCTGGCACTCGTCGTATGGCCTATGGCGCATCGATCTTTGTCATGGGAGCCTTGTGTATGGGAGCGCTCATTTGGCGATATACCCCGTCCGCTACAGCCCGTACAGAGCATCTTTGCGAGTTGGAAAGCCGTGCCAACTCGCTCCAGCCTGGCGTTTCCCGCCAGGTCGTGAGCACGACTGTACTCTCCCATCGCGCCCGCCGTACCCCTGAGCGCAACGTTGTGGTGCTGATGGAGAGTGAGGAAGACCCGTTGTACGTTGGCAACACGCGAGAAGACACAGCGGCGTATGACCTGAATACGGACCCGTTGTCAGACGATAGCGGAGTATTCTACACTCCTTTCTAAAGATTTTGGATTGGTTGGTTAAGTCGTGTGAGAATTTTTGCCAGGGGACATGTTCAGAATGAGCCGAGCCTCGTCTGGCCTCGCTTGTTTTTTACGTCACCGTGCAGGTCATCTTTCTGTTTACCTCCTCCTTTCTGTTTGCACACGCTTATCGGCGTCCTTTTGTTTGCGTGAATACCCCGGTGAAAACTAGCACTCCAGAGGGGGCATCGTTTTCAGGGGGACCCGCTTGATGACGCGGGACGAATTCTCTTAACACCATTCTTTGGGAGACCAGAAGAGGCGTGCCTGTTCCTTGGTGATGCCTCGCATATTCAAATAGCGTGTACGAAGTAGCTCCGGTGTGGAATGTCCCATTTCAAGTTGAAGCGCCGAAAGATCTTTGAAACGCTTGAGGTGGTAGCTGGCGAATGTATGGCGAAGCACATCCTGCTGCCATTTTCCAATCTCCGCCTCACAGCGCAATTGTCTCCATCGGTAATCCCATCCTCCCGGGCAGATTGGACCGGTGAGGTGTTTTCCCTTGCATACGTGAATCAACCAGCGCCGCAGTACAGGCTGGAGCGTGATACAACGCGCTCCGCCCGTCTTGGTGTGCCTGGCTGCTAGTAAAAGGATATTTTCTTCCCAGTTGATATCCTCCCAGCATAGACGTTTGGCTTCCGATGGGCGTACTCCGGCCCAAAGCATCACTCCCATCATGGCTGCGCAGGAGAGGTGTTGGGGGAGTTGGGCCGTTCGCACGAGTTTTTTAATATTTTCCCATGAGAGGGCGACTATTTCGACTTCTGCTAACTGCGGTTTGGCAACTCCGTCAACGGAATTGCTGCCGCACCATCCATGGCGCATTCCACATGCGAATATCGAGTGCAGTACCACGCGAGCTTTGATGAACTGGCGCGGCGTGGGAAAGTGCGCTGAGAGTACCTCATAGCAGTGCTCGACCTTGATATGGCGTAACTGCATTTCTGCTATGTGAGGTGGTCCTTGTAGGATGCGCTTACATATGTAGTTTAATTCATTGAGTGTGCTGGGACGTCGTCCCACGCGTTCATGCAGCGATACCGTTACCGCTTCCTGGAATGTAACCGAACAGGTGGCCTCCTGCATAACCCGACTGCCTTCATTGATAATTTCCCGGCAGTAGTTAAGTCTTGCCGTACCCTTTTTATTATTCGGACACCGTTCCAGCAATTCGCGTGAAAGGCGTATCGCATCATCCATTGTAATCCCCATTCTATGGGTCCACATTTTGTATGGTGTGTTCATAATCGTAAACGGCACTTTGCCGAGTTGAGTATCTACCCCTAGATACCCCGTCGCGTCAACACAGAAATGCTTCCTCCTCCAATTTATGGGTTGATTTTGCTTCATCGTGCCATCTTCATCGGGCGCAGGCTTTTTCTGTCTTTTTACTTGTAATCAATTTATTCTTATGGAGAACTGTATTTTTAACCGCACAAAAATAGGCAGGCTTCTGGAAAAAATACCTCTGGATGTAGAAAATGTGCGTCACGTCGCGTCCTTTCCAGTGGAGGAGGAAGTACACTGGACTGCCTCCTTGCTACTGACATGCATCCCAACACTGAATAACAATGAAATCACTCATACTTGCCATGACCATGTGTCTGCCTGTGCTTGCTCAACAAGATGCACCGGCACCGCAGGAAGCACCTCAGCCCCCGCCCCCTCAGGGCAGGGTAGCTTCCCCCCATGGGAATCCGCACCATGCTGCTTTCCTCGAAAAGTTCGATACCAACAAGGATGGCCGCATTGATGAACAAGAAAAGGAAGCCTTACGTGCAGCATTTGAAGCTCGCAAGGCTGAATTCCAAAAGAAAATCCTGGAAAAATACGATGCCAACAAGGACGGCCAGCTCGATGAGCAGGAAAAGGCGGCTGCTAAAGCCGATTTCCATAAAGATCGTCCGCATCGCCCGCACATGATGCGCCATCATGGCCATGGTCCGGCTATGCCGCCGCCGGGTTGTTCCAGGCCAGCCCCTCCACGTGGTGGTCCTCGATCCGCTCCGGGGTGCCCGCCGCCACCGTGCCGATGCTGTTGTACGAGACGCCATGATCCTCGTCCACGACCAAATCCCAAGTCGGAGTGTGATCCGGATTCAGCTCCGGTTGCGCCTCCGGACGATGCGCCGTCTGAATGATTTTTCTTTGCAGATTACAGGAAGCAGACCCGGATTGTCCATTGCGGATGGTCCGGGTCTTTTTTGGCATGAGCAGTTTTCGAAAGATGGAGGTACACACGGTGGGCATTTTCAAAATCCGTGGCAGATTTTTTCTTTGCTCCGGTGATGCCTCTTTAGTATAATGCCCCCAGGTCATGGCAATCCCAGATTCCGAGAGTCATCAACAGACTTCCTTTCACCCGCACCACGATGAAAAATTGCGTCCCGAGGTGCCGGACCATGAGATCTTGAGACTTATTGGTCGTGGTGCGTATGGCGAAGTGTGGCTGGCTCGTTCCGTGACGGGCGCTTATCGCGCTGTGAAGGTCGTGTGGCGTGAGGATTATGATGATGAGAAGACATACGTTCGGGAGTTTGAGGGGATTTTGCACTACGAGCCGGTTGCCCGGAGTATACCGGGTGTTGTGCACATTTTGCATGTGGGGCAGAATGGAGGGGCTCACCCTTACTACTATTATGTGATGGAGCTTGCGGACGATGCCTACACGGGCATCCATATCGATGTGCAGAGCTATGTGCCTCGCACATTACAGAGAGATATGGATCTGTACGGACGCAACCCCATGCCATTGGATTACGTGCTTGAGATTGGCAGCCAGCTTGCCCACGCTTTGGATGGGATGCACAGCGAGGAGCTTTCGCACTGCGACATCAAACCATCCAATATTGTGTTCGTGCATGGTCGCGCGAAGTTGGCTGATGCCGGCTCTGTAGCTCCCAATTCCGACCGGAACTTTGCTGGTACCCAGGGATACATCCCCCCGGATGGTTCTGGTACACCGCGCGCAGATGTCTATGCCTTGGCAAAGGTTCTCTACGAAATGAGCACTGGTAAGGATCGCATGGAATTCCCGGAACTCCCGGCCGATGTGCCGGAAGGGGCTTCCCATCGCCGCTGGATTGAGTTTAACAACATTATCTGCGCTGCGGCTGAACCGCGCATCAGTAAACAAGGCATCGTCTCGGCTCAGGTGCTTGCTGAACGCATCGATGAGCTGCGCCAATACGCTCCGCGCCATCATGCACTCATCAAACGCCGCAAGCGTTGGGCAAAATTGATCGGAGTCACGGCGGGACTGCTCGTTCTGGGTGTTTGGGGGAGCTATGTTTTTATGCCCGAGGCTGTGTGGCGCAAGCTAAGCGACCTGCGGGCTACGCTGATTTCACCACGCCGTTCTTCTACTCCAGTCGGTACGCAGCTTTTTATCACGACGGTTCCTGCCGGCGCTTCCATTTATACAAAGGAAGGAGTTTATGTGGATGAGACGCCCTATGGACCTGTGGATACGCCCCCGGGACAAAATGTGTCTTTTGTCCTGCGTAAGGAAGGCTATTCAGATTTGCCGGTCCACGGTGTGACTCCTAAGCAGGGAGTGCTCGCCTTGGGGGGAGATCTTCTGCCCTTTCGCCCGCCCCGTAAGCACAAGGATTGGCAGGATGTGCTTGGTTCTATTTATCGTTTTTCCGATTCTGAGCACCGTGCATTGGAACCCGTTACCGTTGCTCAATTCGAAACCTTTTTGCGCCGCACAGCAACCCTTGGTCCCGTGCGTTATGAAAAGAGCAAGGATGATCCATACGTTCGAACCACACGCGAGGGCATCAACGCCTACACCCTTTGGCTCGCTCGCATGTGCGGAATCCACGGTTCTCTGGGACGTGACCACACCCTTGTGGCCTTGCCGGAGCCGGATTCAAAGGCGGGAGATGATATCTGTGCATTCCGCATTGTGGCGCGCCCCGTGCAGAAAACCCCTATATCGCTCAATACAACCCCGCCGGGCGCTACCGTATGGCTCAATGGACACCCATTGGGGGTGACCCCCATGCAGGGTGTGCGAGTCCCTCTCGCTCCCTATTTTTTGGAAATCAAAATGCCAGGCTTTGCCACAGAGCGTTTTAGTGGCATATCTCCCAAGGATTTGGTGCTCCAAGTCGCACTCAAACCCAACAATTCCGTCGTTTTTGGCACCGAGTGGGTGAACAGCTTGGGCCTGCGTTTCCGTCCCCTCTCTCCCACATTGATGGCAGGTGTGACCGAGGTGCGCGTGTCTGACTATCGTGCCTTTGCAGCCACCACCGGAGCCAACATACCGCCGCCAACCGATTTTGTCCAAGATGCCAATCACCCGGCTGTCGGAGTATCGCGCGCAGACGCCGAGCGATTCGCCCGCTGGCTGACTGCACAGGAACGAGAGACCGGACTCATTGAGGCCACCGATGAATATCGCCTGCCTACCGATGAGGAATGGAGCGCTATGATGGGGGCGAAGGACGAACGGGGTTCTACTCCGTATGATCGCGCTCGCAACCGCTACAATGCCTCCTCTCATCACGATTTTGCGTGGGGTCCACAATGGCCTCCGCCTCAGGGATCGGGCAATTTTGCGGATTCGTCGGCAATACCTTACGTCGCCCCTCAGTACGTTATTGAGCACTACTCGGATGGTTTCCCATTCACGGCGCCCGTGGCTTCCTTTGCCCCCAACATCTTGGGGTTCTACGATATGACAGGTAATGTGCAGGAATGGGTGAGCGATGAATACGGCGGTCCTCCGGGGTTTGCTTTTCGCCATTATGCTGTCACCCGGGGAGGAGACTACTGCTCATTTCGTCCATCTCAACTTTCTACTGGCATCCGTACCCCACGCCCGGCAGATGACCACAACCCCACCGTGGGCTTCCGGCTCATGTTGGAGCGCAATAACAAGCGCCTATGACTCGTCACCTCAATAATTCGTGGGTTTGCCGGGATGAGTTTTGTGCCCACACTCTATATTTTGAAACATGCGGCGCGTCTGCGGTGCAGTGAGTGACTCCGGGGCGTAGTAGAGGCCATATTTGCCATCGGATCTGCGCACGTAACACCAGTGCTCTATGGGCCATTGATGCCCTTCTGGGTAGATGCGCTCCAGTTCTTGGGTTACTTCGGGCAGGTCGGCCCAATCATCTTGATCCAGCTCCAATCCGTTACTCACCTTCAATCGCCCATTCCACATCCAAGCATCCAGTACCCATACTTTTGGCCATGGCGTACCAGCTGCCGCCACGTACACGCAGTTGTGCTCCGTACGCCGCGCTTTGTCGCGCACGCAGCATCCCACTCGGAAAAACTTGAGGGGGCGTCGGCGGAGCTCGCGGTACATGTCATGCTGGTAATGCCAGCACAGCCCGCGGTCCTGCACACGCATATTGATGAGCCAATTGCCTGCCCATCCGGGGAAATGCGAGTCATTGACCCGCGAAATTCCCGCTGCTGCTTTGTATGCCGTATCGGCTAACCATGCAGCTTCCTGTTGCGCTGCTTCCATGCAGCGTTGTTCGGGAGGCAACAATAACAACAAATTGCCGCGTAACTCGATACGCCGGTTCGTTACCAGCTTCGTGTCGGGATACGTCTTGGGTGGTGGGTAGCATCCCAGCAGCAGACAGCTGAGCAAAAGCAAAGAAATCCATCGGCGTGCGATCACGCGCGCATTCTATCATGAGTGCCCGGCCTCCGCAAGCGTCGTCCGCTTCATTTTTTCGCTCTTCGTATAATTTTGTGGAATGAGCCCACAAAGCAATTCCTCGAAGTCGGTAAAATACTCGGTATCTCACAA
>CANRNS010000066.1 GCA_947632055.1 uncultured Akkermansia sp. | reverse complement strand
GAAATCAGGAGTCTGCCATTCCCCGTGACGTTAATTTGACCGGTAAAGTCGGAAGGGTTGATCCGGTTGATGGTGAGTGTACCGGATCCTGCGTAATTGACGGCGCCGGATCCCCTCAGAGAGCAGCCGAGACTGCCGCCCAATTTCAAAGCACAGTTGAAGGTGGCATCGGCCTTCATGTCCAAAGTCCCGACCACCTCGATCAAGGTCTCTTCCGATCCTTCCGCCGCCGAAAAGGTGTAGCCCCCCGTCTGGACAACCATATTGCCGGCATGCACGGTGCCGTCAACCTGCACATCCCCCGCTTCTCCCTCGCCAAATATAACCTTCTGCCCCGATTCGAAGGTACCCTCGGCCCATTCGCCTCCACCCTCCTCTGTCCACGTGCCTGTACTCGCCTGCCACGTGCGCTCCTCCAGCGTACTTTTTTCACTCGAGGAATAGACTTTGACGTAATCCACCCACATTGACACGCCGTCGCTTGCCAGCTTACTGTCAGCGTTGCTGTCCGGATCTCCTGGCCACCCTCCCCCGATCTGCTGGTCAAGGATCAGATAAAACTCGTTCTCTTCCACCCCGAAAGGCACAAGATTTTTCTGAGCCTCCGTGAAAACGACTGTCGTAACAACCTGTCCATTCTTGCTGATGGTGTAGCCGTCACTCGTCCATTCAATTTTGCCGGTTTGAACTCCATCCAGGTAGAAAGCAATGGAGTTTTCATTCCACTCCATGCCGTACGTATGCCAGTCATTGAGCTGAGCGTTGTTCAGGGAGGGCTGAGCGACTGATACGTTCTCATCAGAATTGTTCTTGGTGGATGAATACCAATGAAGCGTCTGGTAAAACTTGTTCTCACCATTCAAGTGCTCCATGATGTCAATTTCACCGGAACGTGGCCAAGTTCCCGTCTCCCCGTTGACCTCTACATTCCCCGTCGGCATCATCCAAATGGCCGGCCATACTCCCTGAGCACATTCGTATTTTGCGCGAACTTCCACATACCCGTACTGAAAAGAGAATTTGCCCAGCGAATAAATGCCCCCACAGGCGTAGAGATTCTCCGTAGTATTTTCTTGATTGTTCTGATTGGAGTATTGCCCGTACTTGCCCCACAAGCGCATCGCAGAATTGCCATCCACTTCCTCAAAGGTCACCAGATCCTCGGCCGTTGACTGATTAGCACGCCAATTTTTTGTCTGACCCGCCTTAACGTACGGAATCCTGCCCCACACTTTCTCATTGAGCGAATCCCCGTTGAAGTCCTCGTCAACGACAAGATCCCAACTAACGGCTTGGGCCCGTTCGCCCGAGATGATCCAGAATGAACTTCCTATGGTGATCGGAACAGATACGGGCACAGTTAACGCAGCGAGGCAAGCTAACAAAGCCTTGCGGAGACCAGTAGGTAAATGGAGTTTCATGGCGCTGATAAGTTGGGGGCACGAGGGCGCGCGCGACATACGCATGCGTTTCTCGCAGGGTCCTCAGCATACCTCTTTTCAAAGGAGATGTCCAGTATCTTTTTCAGAATTCCGAAAAAGAAATTCAGAGGCCTCCATGGACGCGTCGCTAAGAAGTTGATTTCTATTATAGATTGATAAACAATTGATAAGAGGCGAAAAAGAAGGGTTATCTCTTTTCAAAGGAGATGCGCTTCTCGCGGTATCAATGAGCTTATCAATTCGGTATGACACAAGAAAAAACGCTTTTTTGCTTCTTAAAAAACAGAAATGTGTTTTAAGGTATAGTTTGTTGATAATAAATTATTTACGCTCTTGTAACAAGCGCATCTCCTTTGAAAAGAGATGAGCAAGTTGTGGAACAAAGAAAAGAGAGCAATCGCAGAGCACTCAGAAAGAGGCGCTTGCAAACGGAAGTGCGTGGCTGATGGCATGGTGACAAGGGGAAAAACAATTGACTTCGGCAGGAACTTATTCTATAAGGGAGCGAACAAATAACTAAATTAAGTATAGCGTCTATGAAGACACTTGAAGATGAGCTTGTCTCCCAATTACGGGAAGAACCCAAGAAGCTATCCATGTCGTGCGTGAACATGATTGTGGCAGGCATTGCCGGAATTGTAGCCGGTAGCATCGCCACCTACTTTCTGCTCGAACCGAAGGACGCGTGGGAAGAAAATGTTCGGCAAGGAGCGGCGGAGATATACGCGAGCGACGGCGCGTACAGCGTGCACAGGGCGGCAAGGGAGGGGAATGTGCGCATGCTGATGCGCTGGTGTTTGAATGGAGAAGAAGTGAATCGCCGAGACGTGAATGGGGATACGCCGCTGCATGTTGCGGTGACGAATTCTCAGCCAGATTCCGTCATGGCATTGTTGATAGCGGGCGCGGACACGACCATCAAAAACAAGGGAGGGAAAACAGCTATGGAACTGGTGGCAGAACCCGCCGTTCGATTTGCGTTTGACTATGCCAAGAAGATTCGCGAGGAAGAGCTATCCGTCTACAAAGAACTGCGCCGGGGCAACGGGCAGGCCCTGCTCCGCGCTTTGAAGCGCGGCGTGAACCCGAATGCACCCTACGCGCCCAACACGGATCAAAACTTCCTCGCCGTAGCCTGTGAAAAATGCACGCCGCAAGTCATACAGCAGCTCATGAAATCAGGGATAGACGTCCGCGAGCAGGTCGGCAGAACGCCTCTTTTGCGTATGGCAATCGCACACGACAGGGGTGATCTGATACCCATTCTGATCAATGGCGGATGCAATCCCTATTGGAGGAACAAAAATAACGGGGCCTTCCTGCTCCACAATGCCGTATACGATTCCAAGAACAAAGCCTTTGCCGCCTTGCTTCCCTACTACGAGTGCATGAACTATGCGCCGAGAAGCGATGTGCTCGGCACCCCCATGTCTCTGGCTGTTGAAAAGGGAAATATGGGCATTTATCAAATGTTGCGTTCTGTTGGAGCCGATCCGCGAAATCCCGTCCAAACAGGTGGCGGTCCCCTGTTGATCACAGCGGTCAACAGCAATCAGGAAGCAATGGTGCGCCAGCTTCTCAAGGACGGCGTGGATAAGAACGCGCGCAACAAGCAGGGCAAGAGCGCTCTCGATTACGCCAAAGGGAAGATCGCCGAGTTGCTCAACGAATAAGACCCCACCTGTCCCGGGAAAAAAGCAGCCCCAAGAGCTTGTCGATGACACACGAATCAACGCAAAAAAACGCTGATTATTGGCGAATCACGATTTGAATGCCAGCGCGCCGGGGGCGAGGGGGAGGAAGCGGAGCTGACGCGCAGCGGAATTCTTGAAATGATGGTGCGCTGACAGGAGGGAAGCATCCGGCGTCAGGCAAGGCCGGATTTCCAGATCGTCTCTCGTCGATTACCAACCATTAAAGCCACTCGTTGTCTTCCATGAAGGCGGTGGCGTTTTTGTGGCCTTGGAGGGCGGCTTTCTTGATCCACTGCCTGGACTGCTCGTGGTCCTGGGTCACGCCGAGACCGTGGAAATAGC
Organism: uncultured Akkermansia sp.; assembly: GCA_947632055.1. Taxonomy (GTDB): domain Bacteria; phylum Verrucomicrobiota; class Verrucomicrobiia; order Verrucomicrobiales; family Akkermansiaceae; genus Akkermansia. The sequence goes on along the minus strand of CANRNS010000066.1, from coordinate 7,123 downwards.
AACGGCCCAAGTTGTACTGACCGTTGGCATTGCCCGCTTTGGCGGAGCGGCGGAAACACTCCGCCGCCATCGTGGGATTCGAAGTAGTCCCCTCACCATTCAGGTAGCAGAGGCCGAGATTATTGAGCGCCGAGGCATCGTTTTGTGCGGCAGCCTGGTTGTAGAGAGAAAAAGCCTTGTTCAAATCTTTGGGGACGCCGGACCCCGTGGCGTAGCATGAGCCCAAGTTATCCTGAGCATTGGCATTTCCGCCCTGCGCGGCAGCTGTGTACCACTTGACAGCCTCCTTCATATTGGTGGGCACGCCGTTGCCGAAGTCGTAGCATTTGGCGAGCAGGAGCTGAGCATCCGGGTTGCCGGCCTGCGCCGATTCACGCAAGAGGGGGAGCGCCTGGGCGTAATTCTTGGCTGCGTAGAGCGAGGTGGCTTGTGCAAGCACGGCATTTTTGTACGGATCACTGTCGCATGCGCTGAGCGCCAGCAGGACGACGGGGAGGATGAGAATCGAGTATTTCATGACATTGTTGGGTTAAAGGGAAAGGAGGTAGCGTTCCGCCTCCAGCGCGGCGCGGCAGCCCATGCCTGCGGCAGAGATGGCCTGGCGGTAGATGGGGTCGGCCACATCGCCGGCGGCGAAAAGACCGGGTGTTTTGGTGGCAGTGGAATTGTTGCGGGTGATGATGAATCCGGCCGAGTCAACATCCGCCAGATGACCGATGATGCGGCTGTTCGGGGAGTGCCCGATGGCCATAAAGACGCACTTGACGGGGAGCTCGCGCAGGTCTCCGTTCTGCGTATCACGCAGCGCCACGCCGCAGAGCTCGCCATCGGCATCTCGCTTGTATTCGGCTATCGTGACGTTCCACACGGGCGTGATTTTCTCGTGGGAGAGCACACGCTGCTGCATAGCCTTGCTGGCGCGCAGCGCATCCCGCCGGTGCAACAAGTAGACCCGACTCGCAAAGCGGGTGAGGAAATGCGCTTCCTCGCACGCGCTGTCGCCGCCGCCCACCACGCAGACCGGGACATCGCGGTAGAAAGAACCATCGCAGGTGGCGCAGGCCGTCAGCCCGTGACCAATCAACTCTTTTTCTCCCGGCAAGCCGAGATAGCGCGCAGCAGCGCCCGTGGCGACGATGACGGAGGAAGCCTTGTAGGCTCCGGCAGAGGAAGTGACCACGAATAGCCCGCTACACTCCTCGCGCGTGACGGAGAGGACTTCTTCGTAGATGATTTTTGCACCGAACTTTTCCGCCTGCTGGCTCATGGCAACCATGAGATCAGGCCCAAGGATGCCGTCCGGGAAGCCCGGAAAGTTTTCGACATCGGTCGTGGTCGTCAGTTGGCCGCCGAGCTGAGGACCGGCGAAAACGAGCGGCTCCAGATCAGCGCGCGCCGCATAAATCGCCGCGGTGTAGCCCGCCGGGCCAGTGCCGATGATGATCAGTTTGGCATCCATGGCTCCGGGCAGACTATTTCTCCTCGATATGCACATCGTACACCTTGCCGAGCACGTTGAGCTTCATGTCGCGCCCGGAAATAGCCGCGGAAACGCCGACGCTGGTGAGCGCGACGGGGGCGCCGAAGTTCTCCGGTTTTTTAGCCGTGGGAGGTTCGGGACGTTTGCCGGCGTAATAATCCTCCAACTGCTGGGGGAACATGGCGTAGATGACGCAGTTCTCGTCCGTGGCAGGCATCCCCTTTGCTGCCAATTTATCCCGCAAATTCTGCATATCGGGCTTGATGAGATCGGCCGGGCGGCAGGAAATAGGATCCTTGCCCGCCTTCTTGGCGCAGAGCGCCTGCAGCTCCGGATCCACCGGGGCGGGAGTGTGACCGTAGTAGCCGAGCGCGACATCCGCGCACTGCGGCGTGATGTTCTTCCAGCGACCGAACTTCACATTCATCATCGCCTGCACACCCACAATCTGCGAAGTGGGCGTGACCAGCGGGATCCATCCGAGCGCTTTGCGCACGACCGGAATCTCCGCAAAGACCTCCTCGAACTTATCGGTCATGTTCATTTCCTTGAGTTGATTGCGGAAGTTGGAGAGCATGCCGCCCGGCACCTGGTAGCGGAGGGTGTCGCTGTTCACAATCTCATTCTTGTGGTTGGTGAAGCGGCTCAGGCTATCATAAATGGGCTGAAGCATGGCGGAAATCCGGGTGAGCTTGTCCTTGAAATCCTCGGCCACCACCGGGCAGCGGTCATAACCCTTCAGCAGCGCGAGCATGCGCATGCAGTCCGGCTGGCCGGTGCCGTTGGCAAAGGGGGCGATCGAGCAATCGACCGCATCGGCTCCGGCATTGATGCCCGCTACGTAGGTAGCCGCGCCCAGACCGGCGGTTTCATGCGTGTGCACCCAGACGGGCAGCCCCACCTTTTTCTTGAGTTCGCTCACGAGCGCGGCTGTTTCCGCCGGCGGGATGAGGCCGGCCATATCCTTGATGACGATGCCATCCGCCCCCATATCGGCTATTTTCTGTCCGAGTTTGGCGAAGTACTCCAAGTTGTGCACGGGGGACGTGGTGTAGCAGATGGTGCCATGAGCCACCGCTCCCACTTCTTTGGCGGCGCGGATGGAGGTGAGCATGTTCTCCGGATCGTTCAAACAATCGAAAATGCGGAAAATGTTCATGCCGTGCTTCGCACTCAGCTTCACAAAGGCCTCCACCACATCATCCGCATAGTTGGTGTAACCCACCATGTTCTGTCCTCGCAGCAGCATCATATGCGGCGTCTTGGGCGCGAGACGCTTCAACTGATTGAGGCGTTCGAAGGGAAGTTCGCCCAGGAAGCGCAAGCCGGCATCGATGGAAGCCCCTCCCCATGTTTCCAGAGCAGAAAACCCCATGGTGTCCAAAATCGGGGCGATTGGTTCCATTTGCTCAGTGGACATGCGAGTAGCTGCCAATGACTGGTGACCATCGCGCAATACGGTGCAGTTGAATGTTGCCGGTTTCATATTCTCTGTCAAATTTTTCTTCCCCCAACGAGGCGGTCTCATTGTACCACACCTTCCCTCGCCAGGTCAAGCCATACGAAAAAACAATCGACATCGCGCAATCGGACAAAAATGAGAGCAGCGCGCTTTCAGACTTTCTATGCGGTCAGTTGACGTGCAAAACTCTCATTACCTTTATTTTGAAGGTAACGCGTTTCTTATCTCATTCCATTTTTCGGTAGAGTGGGCACGCACGTCTTCATCCTCGTATCCATCGGCCTCCACAACTTTTTTGAGAACTTTTCTCACCATGTTAAACGCCCTTGCATTGGCCAGAAACATCTCTCTTTCCCATTTTTCGACGACTTCCTTCTGTTGAACATCTAATGAAGATAGGTCAACGGAAAAAGAGGGGCAGCTTGGCTTCTCCATGTACGTCATGAATGCAAGCGCGCTTTCCCTATCACGAACCATTTCGGCTAAAGAACTCAGTTCCTTCAAAGCCTCGATTCTTTTTCGCGCCAGGTCTATGTACTCCTCATAACCAACAATCCTCGTTTCAGTTTTTTCCATGGGAGTCAATTCTTTCCTGGGATGATTGCGAATCGCGATCGAGTCATCGCAGTACCGGACTACTCCGAGCACAATAAGCGCTAGTACCACAATCAACGCTCCTTTTCTCTCGTATGATGCTTTCATCATGTTTGTTTATGTGTCAAGAGGTGCATCGTTGAATCAACAAACGGTTTACGTGAAGCATATCCCCTCTATGTGTCCTTGCAATTCACACACTGCACCATGCAAATGTGATTTTCTGAGTAAAGCCGACCGTAGTCGGGATCATTTTTGGCGGGAAATTTGCCTTTTTCAACATGTTGTAAGCTGGGTTCTCTCTGTCTTCCTGTTTCCACCTGCTGTTCCAGCTCGGGCAACGGCAATTTCTGTAAATCCTCTCCTGCCGTCAAGCCCATGAGGGAGACGAAGAGAAAGGAGATAGGAATTGTTTTCATGGTGTTTGTTGTAAAAGCTTCTCGTTGGGTTGTCCTTCCTGCCGGATTTTTTGCTGTACCTTTTCATCGTATAACTTTAATAACTCTTTCGCTTTTTGATTCCCGGCCGCCGCCGCTTTTTTTACCCACTGAAAAGACTCAAGCTCGTTCTTCGGCACTCCTATCCCCTTCCCATATAACAGACCCAAATAGAACTGAGCCTCCGCGTCTCCTGCTTCCGCTGCTTTTGTAAACCATTCGGCTGCCTTTTTTACATCCTTTTCCACAATTTTTCCTCTCATGTGCAGGAGGGCGAGATTCCTCTGCGCTTCGGCGTCTCCTGCTTCCGCCGCCTCCCTCAAAAGTGACACCCCCTTCTTCTGATCCTTCGTCACGCCCATCCCTTGGAGGTATAGAGCGGCCAAGTTACGCTTTGCGCCCGCATCTCCTGCCTCTGCTGCTTGCTCAAGCATTTGGAGCCCCTTTTTCTCGTCTTTCTCTACCCCCATGCCCCAATAATACATCACCCCGACATTGCCCAGGGAAGCAATATCTCCCGCCTCAGCAGCACGTTTGGTCCATTCCAATGCTTTTTGCCTATCCCTTTTCACTCCCGTTCCGTGCAAATAACACGCCGCCACCATCTGCATCGCCTGCGCGTTTCCCTTTTCAGCCGCCTGAACAGCCAACTTATAGCACTTCTCATCATCCTGCGGCACCCCTATGCCTTTCCCATAAAATAGTCCTAAACAGACCTGCGCTTCTGCGTCTCCCTGCTCAGCTGCTTTTGTAAACCATTCGGCTGCCTTTTTTACATCCTTTTCTACAATTTTCCCCTTCATGTACGCAATGGCGAGATTTCTCTGCGCTTGTGCATTTCCGGCATCTGCCGCCTCTCGCACAAGTGACAAGCCCTTGTCCCTATCTTTCTCAACACCTTCTCCGTTAATATACTTAGCTCCAAGGCTACCCCTTGCTGCTGCGTCTCCGGCTTCCGCCGCTTTTCTCAGCCAATACATTCCCTTTTCGAGATCCCGCATGTCTAAATACATGCTTGCTAAAATTCCCATTGCCTCCACGTCGCCCTGCTCGGCTGCTTTCGTCAACCATTCAACTGCTTTCCTTGCATCCTTTTCTACAATTTCTCCGTCCCTGTACATAATAGCAAGATTCCTCTGTGATTGCGCGTCTCCGGCTTCCGCTGCTTCGCGCGTAAGAGATAATCCCTTCTCCCCATCCTTCGCCACGCCTTCCCCTTTGAGGTACATGACGCCTAGAGCTCCCTTTGCACTAGCATCCCCCACTGCCGCTGCTTCTCGCGTAAGTGATAATCCCTTCTCCTCATCCTTCTCTACGTCTTTCCCTGCGAGGTACATGAAACCGAGGAGCCTCTTCGCTTCCGCGTCTCCTTGCTCTGCTGCTTTCGTAAACCACTCGACTGCCTTCTTTGCATCCTTTTCCACAACTTCCCCATTCATGTACATGATGGCGAGATTTCTCTGCGCCTGTGCGTCTCCGGCTTCCGCTGCCTCTCGCGTAAGTGATAATCCCTTCTCCTCATCCTTCGCCACACCTTTCCCTGTAAGATACATGGCACCAAGGGCCCCCTCCGATTCCGCGTCTCCGGCTTCCGCTGCTTTCGCGAACCATTCGGCTGCTTCTTTGATATCCTTTCCCTCGACTTCCCCCTTCCCATACACAATAGCGAGATGTTTTTGAGCCTGTGCATCTCCGGCTTCCGCTGCTTTCCTCAACCAATACATTCCCTTCTCCGTATTCCGCATCCCGTATTTATGGTCTAAATACATGCCTGCCAATAGTCGCATTGCCTCAGCATTCTCTTGTTCGGCCGCTTTCGTGAACCAGTATTTCGCTCTCTCCCCGTCTTGAGGAATATCGGTTCCCATCACATACATTTTGGCCAAGTTGATCTGCGCTTCAACATTTCCACGTTTGGCTGCCTCTTCCCACCATTCAAACGCTTTCGTGATATCCTTTCGCCCCCCCCAATCCCCTCGTAATACATGGAACCCAAGTTGTGCTGAGCCATTGCCTCACCTCGCTCTGCAGATTTTTCCCACCACAACCTCGCTTTTTCCATATCTTTTTCCCCGCCTATGGCGCCATTGGCGTACATCTGCCCCAAGCTGTACTGCGACTGCGCGTCTCCAGCTTCCGCTGCCTCAAGGAGCATCTTGCTGCCCTTCTCTATATCCTTCTCCCCTCCCTCTCCCTGCATGTACATGAATCCTAGTCCTCCCAATGATCGTAGCCCCCCGGCTGCCACCCCCTTCTCATGCCATGACCTTGCTTTTTGGAAATCCTTCTTTACGCCTTTCCCCTCATAGTACATCACGCCGAGATTGGCGCAGGCGTCTGCATCTCCTTGCTCAGCCGCCTTAGTCCACCACGCGATCGCCTTGCTTAAATCGCGTTCTACCCCAATTCCGTGCTCGTACGCATATCCAAGATTAACTTGCGCCTGCGCGTCTCCTGCCTCTGCCGCCTCTCGCACAAGCGGCAAGCCTTTTTCCTCATCTTTCGCCACGCCTTCCCCTTTGAGGTACATGACGCCTAGAAGGCCCTTTGCCGTATCGCTTCCGGCATCCGCCGCCTCCCTCAAAAGTGACTCCCCCTTCTTCTGATCCTTCGTCACGCCCATCCCTTGGAGGTATATAACAGCCAAGTTACTCTTTGCGCCCGCATCTCCTGCCTCTGCCGCTTGCTCAAGCATTTGGAGCCCCTTTTTCTCGTCTCGCGCCACCCCCATACCCTGATAATATATCATTCCAACATTGCCTATGGCAGCAATATCTCCCGCCTCAGCAGCGCGATTGATCCATTCCAGCGCCTTTTGCATATCTCTTTCTACTCCACCAACTCCGCGCATGTAACATGCCGCTACCGTCCGCATTGCATGCGCATTTCCCTTCTCAGCCGCCTGAACAGCCAGCGCATAGCACTTCTCATAGTCCTGCGGTACTCCTTCCCCATACGCATATCTGCGGGCCAACTCGGCCTGCGCCTCCGCTCCTCCTGCCTCCACCTGCTGTTCCAGCTCGGGCAGCGGCAATTTCTGTAAATTCTCTCCTGCCGTCAGACCTATGAGGGAGCGCATTGCCTCAAAAATAAAGTCACCGAAGGGACGTAAAAAACGGGGAAAAAGGATTCTCCGAAAGTTTGATGCCT
>CANRNS010000065.1 GCA_947632055.1 uncultured Akkermansia sp. | reverse complement strand
AGGCATCAAGCATTCAGAAAATTCTCTTTGCTCGTTTTTGGCGACCCTTCGGTGACTTTATTTTTGAGGCAATGCGGCTTTTGAGACGATTTTTTCTTTCCTTATTATTTTACTTGCCTCGCCCGATGCATTATGGTAAATTGCCGTTGTTTCCGACGCAAAACGTTGCAATGAATTCCTCCACTACCCCCCCCGTATTTGTTATTGAATCGTTTTAAGCGATTTATCACATGTTTGCTCGCCATGATGCTGATGAGCCCAGGCATGGCGAGCGGTCAGGAAAAGGAAGCGGCGGCTGTTCCGCAGCAGGGAGTGGAGCTCCTCTTCCCGGCGAGTACGGGGAAGCACGCGAAAGGCGCCAAGCTCAGCAAAAAGCAGAAAAAGGAGGCGTCCCTGCTCCAAAAGCTCAAGGCGATTGAAAAGGGTGGGGATGCGAATGCCGTAGACAAGCACGGGCAGACCGCCCTCATGCATGCCGCCGCACAGAACAACCGCCTCGCCGTCGGCTGGCTCGTAGCGAAGGGAGCGGATGCCTCCATCAAGAGTAAGAAGGGGAAGACGGCGGGCAGCGTGGCTCACGGAGACATGGCCGATTTTCTGACGGCGCTCGAGAAGGAAAAGCAGCCGCTGAGCCGCCAGGAAGCACGTGACATGCTCACGTATCAAGGCAGAAAAATGGGAGAGGTCAGTGATGGCGATTTTTCCGGACAATATAGCGAGGCGACAGACGTGATTCTTTTTCTGCGAGCGAAGCCGATTACTAAGGAGCCCTGGTCAAAGGATATCAACCAGTTGTTGGAAGAGAAAGAGGGATGGAAGATGGAGTATTTTCATGGAGGTCCGATGAAGCTTGCCCTGCTTTATCGCCTCGGTGCGAGGAAGTTCTCTTTCCCGGAGGATATCTCCGAAGTGGACGCGGAACCGTTGCAACTCCTCCTCGCGCTCGGGGTAAAGACGGATATTGTCGATCCCGTGCTTCAAATAAAAATCGCACTCCGACTGAAGCAAAAAGAAACCGTGCTTGCGCTCCTAAAAAAGGATCCGTCTCTGCTCCAAAATCCGGATATATTCTCCTCCATCTCCGATGAGAAAACACTGCAAGCTCTCCTGGACGCCGGGCTGGACGCTAAGAACGAAAAGCTCATGGAGGAGGTCATCAACAAGGGCGACGGAGCCATGCTGCGAACACTCCTCAAGGCGGGAGCGACGCTCCAGAATCCGAACAAAACGCTGGAAAAGGTAATGGAGCTGGATGACCACAAAGGCGCCGACTTTATCCTCGCTCTCATTGACGCCGGAGCAAATGCCGATGCTCTGAACACATTGTCCGTGGAAATGATGCCCATCGGTTATGGGTTTCTGCCGTACTACAACTCTGCAACGCTTCTTCACAAAGCGGCGGACGAGGCTAACCTCGCGGATGTACAGCTCCTCCTTGCCCACGGAGCGAACCCCAACACACCGGGCAAAAAGGCAAAGGATGATCAAGATGCGCCCTACGGCATGACCCCACTAATGGCAGCCGCCAATTCTGCAACGGAAGAGGCGGAAAATGCTGTGAACCGCACCGAGATTGTGAAACGGCTGCTGGAGGCCGGGGCAGACGTACACGCCAAAGATTCTGCGGGGAATGGCGTCATCTATTATGCCGTTTGCGGCGGGAGAGGAGAATCTTATGGAGAACTCCCCTGCCGTGTGAGCAAGAAAGCCGAAGCGGACATCCTGAGCATGGTGGAGCAGTTGATCAAAGCAGGGGCGGACGTACCCAGGGACATCCTCACTCACAAACTGAGGTCGGAAATATCCTCTGCCGGACGGGAGAAGCTGGCTCTCATGCTGCTCGATGCCGGCGCCGATCCGCTGGCGAAAAGTGAAGAGAAGAGGACCACCGGATGGACCACCCTCATGGTCAACGGCATTTGGGGGCCCAAGATTGCCAAGCGGCTGCTGGATGCCGGGGTGGATCCCAGCGTAAAATGCAAGACAGGAAGTTGGGAGACCTCCGCGATGAGTCTCGCGATGGAGAAAGGTGCGGTGGAGGTCGTGAAGCTGCTCAAGGAAAAGGGAATCGACCCCGGTGAACTGGAAGTCGTGGAACCGGAGAAACTGGAACCGTTGCTTGAGCTCGGCGCGCGCATTCCCAAGGACATGACCAACCGCCTCCTTGGTAATATGACGGGCGGTCACGTGTCAAGCCCCCTTCTCCCCTACGAGGACTACGTTGACATCATCCAAATCCTCAAACGCCATGGCTACACCCCCAATCTTATGGCCTGGACGCAGGAGAAAAGCTACCTCGGCACGACCGATTTTAACCAATACGTCCTCAGAGCATTTTTTAAAACGGGAGAAAATCCGAATGAAGTTGATGAAAACGGTGACTCCCTCCTTTTCCACTTCTTATCCACAAAAAAATTCGATCTGTACTTCCGGGAAATGGACCGCGCGTTACCTATTTTTCGTGAAGCCGGGGCAGACTTTAACCACAAAAACAAGGCCGGCAAATCCGTCCTGCAGCTCGTAAAAGAAAAGAAGCTGGGGGATGAGCTGGGGGATGAGATCATCAAGCTCCTCCAGGAGAACGGCGCGAAGGAGTGAGAAAGAGCCAGGTTCCAGGGCAAGCGCATTTGAGAGAAATGAAGCAACAGAGAAAATACTCATGTTGACTGATATCATCGGTGATACGCATCAACAATTGTCTCGGTTGCAGTGGCACACGAGCCGTGCAAGCTCTGCCGCGCGGCGATTGTCATGCAGCGTGGCATTTTAACATGTTCCTCTGGGGTTCCGTCGCACTACTCGCCGAAGGGTACGTTCGCCACGACCTCATCCTGCTCCGGGGCGAGGAGCGCTCGTCCTCCACGCACACCTGCACGACGCTGCTCAAGCTATACGCTCTCGCTACCCTCGCTTGGTTGATCCTGCGCAACATCGTGGGCATCTGAGCGCGGGGAACTCAGCAGCAACACACAGCAGAGCACGCTCACACCTCCTGCCACCGCATTTCCCAGCGTCGGCGACACACAAATCCCGCAATCCTTGGACTCAAGAAGATAAGCAACGCAAACGGCTGTCATGAAGATGGCCGGCAGTGTGGCTATCCAGTGGCAGCGACGCCGCCCGCGCAGGCAGGCCGCTATGCTCCAGAGCGTGAAACAGGCCAGCACCTGATTCGCCCAGCCAAAGTATCGCCAAATGACGCCGAAATCCAACTGCGCAATCACGACCACCACGGCAAAAAGCGGCAGAGCGAGCATCAGACGCTTGCTCAGCCGTTGCTGCGGCAGATGAAGCGCATCCGCTAGTATTAAGCGGCAGCTGCGCATGGCCGTATCCCCGCTGGTAATGGGCAGCACAACCACGCCGAGCACCGCGACTGCCGCCCCCACAGGACCGAGCAGCATACTGCATGCCGCATTCACCGCCGCGGCGGGGTTCAACAAACTCAACTGCCCGAACGAAAGGGCTTTTCCTCCCTTGGTCAACCGCTCCACCGCTCCCCCCGCCATCATGTAGTCCGTGGCCACCTCTCGCAGGCTCAACCCAACGGTTGCCCACACCAGCGCCACCAAACCCTCAGTAATCATCGCCCCGTAAAATACAGGGCGCATGAGCCGCGCCTCGCCCAAACAGCGCACCATCATCGGACTCTGCGTCGCATGGAATCCGGATACGGCGCCGCAGGCGATGGTGACAAAAATCATGGGCCACACGGGGAGACCTTGCGGATGCACGTTGTCCGTGACATCCATAACGGGCAGCACGGTGTACTCACTCAAAGGAAGCGCAATGGCCAAACCCGCTACCATGAAAAGGAAAAACGCGCCGAAAATGGGGTAAACTTTGCCGATAATCGTGTTGATGGGCAGGATTGTCGCCAACAAGTAGTACACCAAAATGATGATGCACCACACCTCCGAGGAAAGTGAGCCCACCAAAGCATGCAGCATGCCGGCCGGGCCCATCGTAAACACGACGCCCACCATGAGCAGCAAGCCCACACACACGACGCGCAGCGCGTGCCGACACGAACTGCCCAAATAGCGCCCAACCAGGTAGGGCATGTTGGCGCCATCGTGCTCTGCGCTCATCACCGCTGCCATGAAGTCATGCACCGCGCCCACAAAAATGCAACCCACCACAATCCACACCAATGCCGCCGGCCCGTACAAACACCCCGCCAACGCGCCAAAGACAGGTCCCAGTCCCGCTATATTGAGCAGCTGCACCAGGAACACGCGCCAACTGGGCATACGCACGTAATCTACCCCGTCTTCATGCGTCGCACAAGGCATCGCCCTATCTTTGCGCACGCCGTATATGCGCTCCGCCACGCGTCCGTACACGGCGTACCCTACTATCAACAACAACCCGCAGAGTCCAAATGTGAGCAAGCCCGTCATATGAGAATAAAAGCGCGGGGCGAGGTCGGCGCATCCGTACCCTCGCCCCCGGTTTATAGAGAAACAACGCTTCAGGCCACCGGCTTGGCGAGCACCTTGCGCAAACGTGCAAAGCGCGGCAGCGCCTGCACCGTCTTCATCCCCGTTTCGCCCTGAATGAGCGGCAACGCGTAATCGATGAAGGGCATCTCGATGCCGTTGCCCGCCGCATTGATCCACTCACGCGGCACCTTGCGCTCAAAGTTGGCGACGCTTTCCAGCGGCAGCAGCTTGGTGTTGCACACGTACTGTCCGTACAGATTATTGCGCTCAAAGGCCACCATCTTGTCCGTATCGCCATCCACTGCAGCTGTCACCGCCGTCTTGCCGGCCAGGTAAGCTTCCATCGCATCGGTCGAAGATGCCAGATGCGTGGCGCAACGCTGCAGCAGCGAAGGCTCAATCGCCCGAACCTTGGCATCAATGCGCGTACGCACCACCTCGGCGAGCTTGTTGGCCAGACCGCCCAACTGAGCGTGCCCAAAGCCGTCGTTGCCATTGGTCTTAGCTTCTGAGATAAAGTTTCCATCCTTGTCATGAATACCCTCACTCGCCACAACAAGGCACTTGCCGGTCGCTTTGTAGATGCGCTCCACGTCATCCAGGAAGGTGTTCATATCAAAGTCCACCTCCGGCAGGTAAATCAGGTCCGGCCCAGCTCCGGCAAAACTCGCCAATGCCGCCGCCGCCGTCAGCCACCCCGCGTGACGCCCCATCACCTCGATGATGGTCACCATACCGGTGTCATAACAGCATGCATCGTGCTTCACCTCCATGCACGAAGTCGCAATGTACTTAGCCGCCGAGGCGTAGCCGGGGCAGTGGTCCGTTCCATTCAGGTCGTTATCAATCGTCTTGGGGATGCCCATCACGCGGCACTCGTAGCCGCTCTTCTGCATGAACTTGGATATCTTGTTGCAAGTGTCCATGGAGTCGTTGCCTCCGTTGTAGAAAAAGTAGCGCACGTCGAACTTCTTGAAGGTGTCGAGTATCTTCTCGTAATCGGTCGGATCCACATCCGGGTCCTTCATCTTGTAACGACAGGTGCCAAGCGCCGATGCCGGGGTAAACTTGAGCAACTCCAATTCCACCGGGTCCTCCATCCCCAAATCATAGAGTTTTCCATTGAGCACGCCGGTGATTCCGTTCGCTGCGCCCAGCACCCGCGTAATTTGCGGGCTGTTAAGCGCCGTCTGCACCGCGCCCAGCACACTCGCATTAATCACTGCCGTCGGCCCGCCTGACTGCCCGATTATACATGCACCTTTGAGTTCTTTCATAGCTGATTGTTTCCGTGTATTAACGACGTTGCCGCCCACCGGGCGCCACCACGCCGCCGCGCATTATACTCCTGTTCGGCTCTCTCTGCAAGCCTCAACTTCGAGACAAGCGCATAAAAATTTTCATGGTTCACTCATCCTTTGAAAGGGACGAATGATGCCCCGTAAGCCGGGAGTTCCATACTTGGTCATGTCGCCGCCCCGGCGATTGCCCGGCATCCTTCCTACGCCTCATCGCCTTCACCGGCATCAAGTTCATGCCGGGGCGAGGGAAGGATGCCCAACTGTAAAGCGTTGGTCACGTAAGCGCACGATCGGGCAAAGGCCGGCTCTGCAAAGGCATACGACCCACCGGCGCCAGCATGACCAAAACCACCCCTGCCGAACAGACCCGCAGGTTCACACATTGCGCCGCAGCTGAAAGCTGTATGGCAAAGCAAGGTGAGATCCTGCCCGGAAACCACCGGTCGGGACATCCAACCCAGCACCTGAGAGGAGAATGGCGAGCCGGAAAGTTGCCCCAGCAGCGCCTGGTAAAAGAACGCCAACCCCCGCGCCGACGCAATGCCGCCACGAGCAGGGCAGGCGCAGGAGAGGCCAAAGGGCGTGTTCATGTGGCGCGGAGAAGGTAGACCGGTCACGCAATTGAAAGCGCGATAAACCGGCGAGGCCGGATCAAAGTACGCGCGGTAAAAGGGTGTGTCCGGCAGACGTCCATGAACGCGCGGCGGTTGCAGAACAGCCACACGCTCGGCGAGAGACAGCGGAAGTCCGATATAGAAGGCAAGCCCGAGTGGGCGACGCACGCGCTGCTCCCAAAAATCGGCGATGCGTCCGCCGGTGAGAGCGAGCATGAAGAGATCGAGCATGGGACCGAACGTGTGCGGATGGTAGCCGTGCTGCGGCGGCGCCCACAGGGGTGCGCTTCGCTCCACTGCCGCGCGGCAAGCCTCTAAATCGTCAATGGGAGCTGATTCGCGCCAAGAAGCGAGACCGACCTGGTGCGAGAGCAAGTGCTCGACCGTGCAGCGCGGCGCAGGAAAATGCGGCCAAAGTTCGCCGAGCTGAAGGGCCGGGCTGCCTCCCTGCTCCGCCAGCGCCTGCAAAAAACACGCCGAGGCCGCCGTTTTGGTGGCGGAAAAAATGGGAACGAGTGTGGAATCTGTCCACGGCACGCCGGGGGACTGTTCCCCGCGCACGCTGGAACGCACGATTCGCCCGGCGCAACAGACGCACACCGCCTCGCCCGTGCCGCCGCGCTGCACTCCCGGAGACGTATGCTGAGCAGGCGCATTCATGGCAAGCGGCGGATAGCGGACACGCGCAGCACGCCCTGCGATACGGTAAAGTCGAGTTCACAAGGGGTGAAAATCATGTGGTACACCCGGTCGGGATCATCCTGGTAGGCGGGGCGAGGATCCTGAGCCAGCGATTCGCAAAGAGCCTCCCGATAGCCCGGCGGTAAGCCCTGTGGCATTCGCTCGGGAAGCTCAACGGCGAGTGGAACGCGCGCAACGCTGTCCACAAAACCGGAACTCGCATCGGGAATGCTGTCGGCGTACGGCAGGTAAGGCTTGATATCGTAAATGGGTGTGCCATCCACCAAATCCACTCCGGCCACGCGGAGCAACGGTCCCGGCTCAACCGCCAAAAGACGCACGGCTGACAGCCCGATAGGATTCGGTCGAAACGGCGACCGCGAGGCGAAGACGCCGATGCGTATATTGCCTCCCAGCCGTGGCGGACGCACGGTAGGGTGCACGCACCCGGCCTCTATCTCGTGAAAGCCCCATATGAGCCAAATGTGCGAAAAGCTCTCCAACCCGCGCACATGCTCCTGTTGGATCTGAGGGGTAAAGACAATGCTTGCCTGCACATGCGGGGCCAAGCCGCTTTGGCGTGGCACGCCGAACTTCTCCCCATACGGCGAACGTATATGAGCGATAGGTTGCATGTTGGGGGAGAAGAGATGGCGTCTGTTCCTCGGGGCAAGTTCGCGTCATGGTTTTTCCACCCCGAAAAAATCGCGCAGCACCTGGCGGTATACCCCGCGCTTGAAGTCCGGAAGCCAATTAAGATCGAACTCCTCCGGCTGCACCCAACGGGATGAGCAAAATTCTTTGTGGTCCAACCAAGGCTCAGCGGTATCATCGTGCATGAGGCAGAGAAAATAGTGCTGCTCCTGCCCGGCGTACGGAACGCCGCGCTTGCGCAGCACCCGCTCGCGCTCGGCCGGCGGATAGTCGTAGCGATAGGGTCCGTGCTCGGCCACAATCTCGTACTCATTCGGGCGAAATCCCGTTTCCTCCATCCCTTCGCGGCATGCGGCATCCCGCGGCGATTCCCCTTTCTTGACGCCGCCCTGCGGAAACTGCCACGCCCCCGCCGGCTTCACCCGTTCGCATATCAGCACCTCCCCATTGCGGCGGCGGTATATGATAGCGGCATTCGGACGGTACAATTCAGCGGAAAACATGGACGAATCTCGGCTCAGAAAAACTTGCGCTTGCTCAGGCGGGCGCGCAGCTCCTCCGCCTCGCGCTTGAGCGCCTGCATCGCCTTGAGCGCCTCAGGCAATTTACGAAGCGCGGCAAACTGTTTCACAGCCTCCTTAAAAGGCGCACTCGGCGAGCCCCAGTAAGGCTGTCCCCCTTCCAAATCCGACATTACACCCGTGCGCGCGGCGAGAATCGTTTGGTCGCCGATGTGCAGGTGCCCTGCCACGCCGCACTGAGCCGCTACGGTCACATAATCGCCCAAATGGGAACTGCCGGCCACGCCGCTCTGCGAGACGATGACGGTATGCTTGCCAATGGTCACATTGTGGCCGATTTGAACGAGATTATCAATTTTTGACCCCTCGCCGATGACCGTGCGACCAAAGCGCGCACGATCGATCGTGGTGTTCGCTCCAATATCCACATGATCCTCGATGACAACAATGCCCACCTGATCTACCGTCTCATACCGACCGGTCTCTTTGTTGAGGAGGAACCCAAAGCCGTCCGACCCAATGACGGCCCCCGGCTGCACCACCACGTCATTGCCCAACATGCAACGCTCACGCACAACGACCCGCGCGTACAGACGACAACGCTCGCCGATGCGCGCATGCTTGCCTATCACACAGCCCGGGCCAATATCCGACCCCGCGCCTATGCTCGCCCCAGCCTCAATGACGGCCCCGGCTTGCACCCGCACTCGGGCGGCGTCCACCTGCGCCGTGGGATCCACTACGGCGCTCGGGTGAATGCCCGGCTCAAAATCATTGCCCACCTTCAAAAAAGCGTCCACCAGGGCGTTGAACGCCAAGGACGGGTTCTCAACCTCAACCAGGGCAACACCCGTCGGCCGATCAGCCACCCCCGGCGGCACCAGCACAAGAGACGCCTTTGTCGCCACGTAATCCTTGTAATACTTCTCGTTGCCAAGGAACGAGACCTCACCCGCACCGGCCTCAGCCAGCGTCGCGACTCCGGTGATGGAAGGCGCCTCCTCCACCCGGTCGGGCTGCACCAATTTGCCCGCGGTGAGTCGCAAGATATCCGCTGCGGAGAGAGTCATGCGCGGTTTCGTTTTGCGCCACGTGGGAAAGGCGGGGAACCACACTCACAGGATTCCCCGCCTAACCCATTCAACCATTAATTTTTGGCAGGATCCGCCGGCTGCGGAGCAGCCTCCTCGCCTGGCGCAGCAGCGCTCTGCTGCACTGCGTTGCGGACCTTCTGCAACTCGGCCTGCGCGTCAAATCCTTCCGGTGCATCCGCATTCAACCGCTTGATCACCTTCTCGGAAATATCCATGCTCGGCTTCACATACGGGAATACGCGCCCGCCCGGGGTCTGGCTGATGGCAGAGGAATCTATCACGATGTCCACACCCTCCTCTGCCGCCACCGCCTGCACGACTTCGTGCATCTCCCGCGACAGCAGCGTACTCATCCGCAAACGCATATCATTAATCGCAAGCTGGCGGCGCTTCACAAAGGTGTCAAACTCCTGGCGCTCGGCCTCATACTCGTTCTTCACCGAGGAAAATTGCTCGCGCAGCTTCTTAACAGCCGCCTCCGAAAGCGTCGGATCCGCCTGCTTTTGAATTCCCATCAACTGCTGCTCGAGCGCTTTCACTTTCTCCTGACGCGTGGAAATTTCCTCGCGGATGGCGTCTACTTGCTTGCGCAAGTCGTTCTCTGCATTCACGCGTTTGTAAAACATGATGTGCAACTCACTCATGTTCACAGAGGCTATTTTTACCTCCGCTGCGGCTGTCGCCACCAAAGAGCTGATAACAACAGCAAAAACCGACAATGTAGTAGCGAACTTCTTCATCATAATGCGAAAGATCGTTGAGTTGTCTCATTCTACACCAAAAATACCCGCTCGGTCAAGCCCGGCCTGTAAAAGTTGCTCAAATTTACGTCATACGAACCACATCCGTTCCAAGAGAAAGCATCCCCAAGGGGTGGCTAACGGTGCTTCGGGCAACGCAAAGCTTTGATGATTGGCGATTGACGATATACGAATGACGATCTGAAACGTGAGCGCGCTACGCGCGGGATTGCCGAGCCGGGGCCGTCGACAGTTTTGTCTGTTGGAAACGCATGGGAAATGGGTCGAATGAGCCCTGAGAAGATTTTATCGGGACACGCGTGCATACAAACCCCGCCCCGCGTTGCAGGGGCGTTGCAGAAGCATGGCACAAAGCACCCGCATGTCCCCATGCGGTTGCTCTGCGGTTCGCTCTCGGTTTCGTCAGAAGGTGATCTTGCAGCCTGCAGAAGCATTTACGCTCGTCCAGCCGCGGCGGTACTCGATCGAGGCGTCCATGAAGATGCTTCCGTTGCCGCTCCCCAGCGGGATGGTCAACCCGGCTCCCGCTTC
>CANRNS010000064.1 GCA_947632055.1 uncultured Akkermansia sp. | reverse complement strand
ATCGCGGAACACTTCGGTGCGCTAATTATGTCCGATCACTTTTCTTTTTTCGGTGCACTATTTTTGTCCGATCACGATGCCAGAAAATCAGTTTGGCTTGTGATAGTTCTCGCGCTTGCCAAAGGAAAGCGCTTGTGGCATGTTCGAGAGATGATTGACAATAAAATTATACATCATGAATTGGTTGGCACGCTTCCCGTGAGTTCTATGGATATCATACGGTTGTTCGTGGAATTTACCGAGGAAGCTTCGGTGACGCAATTTGACAAAGAAGGGATCATTAACGCATTCCGGCGTATTATTCGCATGGGAATAAATACGGTGGCCGAACAGGAGCGAAGTGTGACCTTTGCATACGCTGTCAAAGAAAGCTTACGCGCGCGTCATCATCGCAGACCGAGCACCATGGCAGACCTCAGGTCCTACACAAACCGCATCCTGAACTCACGGCAGTACTGTGATGTCTCCTTGCGCAGCATGACAAGCGAGCATTGCTCCAAGTTGCTCAACGAATGCTTCGGTTACAGTCCGCACGTATTCCGCAAGGCGAAAGCAGTGCTGCACAGTGTGTTTTCATACGGGATAAAACGCGGATGGTGTCAGAGCAATCCGGTTAAGGCCTTGGAAAATCCTCCGGTATATGAAGAGCGCATTGTGCCGCTGAGCGGAGCCCAAATTCGCGCCATCATTCGAGCCTGTCGGGAGCCGGATCTCCTGTTGATGTTACCGGCAACTCAATTGCTGCTTTATTGTGGGGTCAGGCCCGGAGAGGTGCGCCGCTTGCGGTGGAGGGACATAGACCGTCGCGAAAAGGTGGTCTATATAGAGGGGCGGGCGAGCAAGACAGGAGGCCCTCGAGCCGTGCCATTGCGGGGAGGCGCAAAAGAACTCCTGGATTACCGGCGCCCACCGAATGAATACATAGCGCCACGCAATTGGACGCGACTTTGGAAACGCTTGCGTCATCGTGCCGGCATCAAATGCTGGCAGAGGGATGTGATGAGGCATACCTTCGCTTCCTTTCATCTCAAGCGCTTTCACAATCTCATCCAACTCCAGGAAGAAATGGGGCACCGGGATTGCAATTTGCTGCGCACACGCTACTTGAATGTGCGGCATGTTTCAAGCTCGACGGCTCGGCGATTCTTTTCCTAGATGTCTTGCCGAGAAGAACAGAGCTGGAATGCACCGCCGGGCGCCGGGGAAATTTGGCGTTCGATCTGCAGACGCATGAGCTGGGGAGTGAGTTCGGCAGCGGAAACTCCCAGCGCGCTGCATAGGGCATCCAGCGTTGTATGTCCAGCCGCAATGGCAGAGAGAATGGGATGGCTCAGGGTGGTGGAGGAAGGCGTAGGAAAGAGGGGCAGCATTTGTTGGTGGCCGGGTTCCCAGCCCATGTCGCCGATGATGTCCGCAGCGCAGGTGCAGAGGATGGCGCCATCACGGATCAGACGGTGGCAGCCCAGCGATGAACCGGTTGTAACGGCTCCCGGCACCGCGAAAACACTCTTCCCCATGTCGGCAGCCAGTCCGGCAGTGTGCAGGGCGCCACTTCGGCCGGCAGCTTCGATCACTACCGTGGCACACCCCCATGCGGCAACGATGCGGTTGCGCTGCGGAAAGGAGTTGCGCGATGGGGACATGTTCATGGGGAACTCGCTCACAATCGCTCCGTGCCTATCTGCTATTCGATGTGCCAGAGCTGCATTTTCTGGTGGAAAGATGCTGGAAAGACCGCCACCGAGAATGGCGATTGTGCGCCCTCCCGCATCAAGCGCACCCAAATGGGCAGCCGTGTCGATGCCGCGCGCCAGACCGGAAATGATGCAGCAGCCGGCGTCCGCCAGTTCTCGCGCAATGCTGCGCGCACAGCTGATGCCGTAGGGAGAGGCAATGCGAGTACCCACGGCAGCCACGGCTCGCTGCGCGTCTCCTTGCAGCCATGCGCCGAGCGAGTATAGCACCACGGGTGGATCACTCATGTTGCGCAAGACGCGCGGGTAATCGTCATCCAGCAAGGTGGTGACACGCACGCCTGCACGGTGAGCGCACTCCAGTTCCGCGTGCACGTGAGTACAATGCCGCCAGTCCGCAATGGCCGCCGCGAGTGCGGGACCGATGCGTGGCACTTGAGCGAGCATGTTTTGCGGGGCTGCCAGCACAATATCTGCTGAGCCAAAGTGCTCCAGCAGGGAACGGATGCGCACCGAGCCCAACCCGGGAATGAGGTTGAGCGTGATAAGTGCTTCTCGCGCGCTGAGCTCCATTTAGTGGGGCAGGGTTGTAAAGTCCAATCCAATATCGAGGGCCGGTACAGAGTGGGTCAGGCAGCCGAAGCTCATGAAGTCTACTCCACTTTCTGCTGCAGCGGGAGCCGTTTGCAAGGTGAGACCTCCACTGGCTTCAAAATAGGGCTTGGTATGCGACCCCCTCATTTCCACTGCGAGCCGCATTTGCTGCGGGCTCATATTGTCGAGCAGGATGTAGTCGACCCCTTCCAGTTGGAGAAAGGCCTGCACCTGATCGAGGCTATCGGCCTCAAGCTCGACTTCCACGCCGGGGCGCTCAGTTTTGAGCTTGTGGATGCAGGTTTGCAGATGGCTCGTGTTGCCGTTCGTCATCAGATGGTTGTCCTTCACCATTGCACGGTCGTACAAGCCCATTCTGTGGTTGGAGCCGCCGCCATGTACTACGGCGGCTTTTTCGAGCAGACGGTAACCGGGAGTTGTCTTACGGGTGTCGAGCAGTTTGCATTGAGTGTGGGCGATAGCCTGCACATAGCGGTGGGTCATGGTTGCTATGCCGGAGAGACGTTGGATGAAGTTGAGCGCCGTGCGTTCCGCGCCCAGAATGGAACGCGCTGAGCCGCGAATGATCATAATGATTGCTTCCGGCGATACCTCATCACCGTTGTGCAGCTGTGTGTCAATTTTGAGAGTGGGATCCACCGTACGGAAAACCTGTGCTGCAATGTCGACGCCCGAGAGTACGCCGCGCGCTCGGGGACGCATGAGCGCTTGGGCCTGCAGCTGTTCGGGCACAAAGTAGAGCGAGGTTACGTCTCCGCTGCCAAAGTCTTCTCGCAGGGCGAGTCGGATGAGCTCATCGCGGTTATCGGAAACATGAGAGGCGTCCATGTCGGCATTTTACCTGATGGAAAGCAAATGTCAAGGCAACCGCATTTGAAAAGGCGGTTGCTATTGACGATGTTCGATTGATAAATTACGATTTATTAATAATGTGCATATTACGTAATTTTTTGTGAATCATGAACGCATGCCGGTGAGGTTTTGCGGCCATGATCATGAGAAAAAATGCGGATCCTTTACAAGCTTTGGAAAGCGGTTGTTTTGGCGCCGATTTCTGAGCAAACGCGTTGGACTGAAGTGGAACAGCAGAAAAAACTTTCGAATCGCCAGCTCGCGCGTAGTGCGCTCACTTCCAAATCGTGAATCGTAATTTGTAAATCATAAATAATCAACGTATTGTGTTGTACGATGTGCCGTTTGGCATCTGTTGAGATTGATTTTTGGGGACGGATGTGGTGTGAGCGCGGTTGCAAATTGATTTGCCTTGACAGGGCGGGATGGAGTTGTTACACTGCGCGGGTTATGACGCAGAAGGAGACTTCTACTGTTGATCTCTCGGCGCTCGACACGGCAGCTATGCGCAGCCGTCTTTCCGAGCTCGGGAGCTATCTTTGACCTTGCTCACATTGAGCAACAAGTGAGCCATTTGGAGCAGCGCATGAGCGCCCCGAACTTTTGGGATGACCAGGAGGCGGCTCGTGCTCTCATGGCAGAGGTGAATCCGCTCAAGAGGCGGTTGGAGAAGTACCGCGCGCTGGAAAACGAGTTGGCGGATGTGGAGGCGGGATTGGAGTTGGCCAGGGAGGAGCCGGAACTGGCGGCAGAGGCGGCAGCCGAGTATGAGGCGTGGGAGAAAAAGCTGGAGGAGTTTGAGCTTATCACCTTGCTCAATGGCCCGCACGATGCGGCTGGATGTTATATCACCATTCACTCCGGCGCGGGTGGAACTGAGGCGTGTGACTGGGCGAGCATGCTGTTGCGCATGTATTTGCGTTATTGTGAACGGCACAACTTTACCACGGAAATTATGGAGAGCACAGATGGCGATGAGGCGGGTCTGCGCTCGGTCACGGTGAAAATTACGGGGGAGTACGCGTATGGATACCTCAAAAATGAACGCGGTATCCATCGTCTCGTACGCATGAGCCCCTTCGATGCCGCTGGCAAACGTCACACTTCATTTTGTTCGCTGGACGCCACGCCGGATATTTCCGATGATGTGGAAATCGAGGTGAAGGATGCGGACGTGAAGATGGATACATATCGCTCCGGTGGCAAGGGTGGACAAAACGTCAACAAAGTGGAGACGGCTGTACGGCTCACTCACCTGCCTACCGGAATCATTGTAGCATGTCAAACTCAGCGTTCGCAGCTGCGCAACCGTGAGGAAGCTATGCGCATGCTCAAGGCTCGCCTCGTCCAGCTGGAGGAGGACCGCAAACGCGCAGAGGCAGATCGGCAGTATTCCGAGAAGGGAGATATAGCCTGGGGCAATCAGATACGCTCGTATGTTTTTCAACCCTATCAGATGGTGAAGGACCTGCGCACGGGTGTGGAGAGCGGCAATATCCAGGATGTGATGGATGGCAATTTGGACGCGTATATTGAAGGCATGTTGCGCCACAATGCGAATGCCTGACAAACCAACCCCGCTGAAAGATGCTAGAGTTTGACGTACTCTCTCTCTTTCCGCAGATTGTGAGCGCCCCGCTTGCGCAGAGCATCATGGGGCGTGCTGCGGAGAGCGGTTTGCTTTGCGTACGTTCTCATAATATACGCGATTGGACACATGATAAGCACCATCGCACGGATGATTATCTGTGTGGTGGAGGGCAGGGGATGCTCATGAAATGCGAACCTATCTTTGAGGCGGTGGAGGAGCTGCATCGGGCGAACACCCGCGTGATTCTGATGACCCCTCAGGGGCGTGTTCTTACCCAGCAGGTGGTGCGTGAACTGGTTTCCCCTTGCCTGGAGCTGGGTTGCAATGCGCATTACATCATCATTTGCGGGCATTACGAAGGGGTGGATCAGCGTGTTGTGGACGAGCTGGTGGATATGGAGCTGTCTATCGGGGATTATATCTTGACGAATGGAGCGATAGCGGCTGTGGTGCTTATTGATGCCGTCTCTCGTCTTATACCGGGAGCCCTGGGCGATGAACGCAGCAGTGAGGAAGAATCCTTCGCAAATGGCTTGTTGGAGGCGCCGGCTTACACGAAGCCCGTAGAGTATCGCGGATTGGGGGTGCCGGAGGTGTTGCTTTCCGGCAATCACAAGGCCATAGAGGAGTGGAAGCTGGAGCAGGCGGTTGAGCGTACCCGGGCAAACCGCCCCGAACTTTACGCAAAATGGGCTGCCGAGCATCCGGATTTTTTCTGTCCGGGCAGGAAGAAGACTCAACCCACGCACTACAAGAACCGTTGCGGACAGTAGGGTATACTGAGCGGCGATGGCGCTACGGCTTTCGCTTTTTCGGTGCTGACTTGCCCTCCATCACAATGACTTCGCCAGGGTTGAGGGTGATAGTGAGTTCGCTGTCCACATCCAACGGCGTTCCTATGAGACCGGGTAGTTCGCGCTGGTCGGCATAGGAGCTGAGCAGTTTGATCTTTCTTCGATTATTCTTGGGAATCTCAAAGAGAGCTCGCAGCGTTGTGCGGAAAGTCTTTTCCGTTGCCGAGGAATTACGCAGGGTGAGAGTGCATTTCGAGGGGTTCCACGCGGCCCAGCCATAGATGCTTCCATCGTGCCCGTCCCACGGGTTGCCGCCCACCCAGTGCACATCGGGCAATACATCCGCATTGCGGCGAATCCAGGCAACGCACGCGGCAAGTTCATCCCACAATTTGCCGTTTTGCTGGTCGAGCAGATCGGCATCGGCATACACCTCCTGCAATCCGGAGCCGCTTCCAAAGGCGGAGCGCATTTCTTTCACACAGTTAGCGGGGTCTTGACTCATCACTTTTGGAGGGCCATTGCGAGTGATAATCGTGCCGTGCGTCATGAGGCAGTTGATGGGGAAGAGCGGCGCGCCCTGCACGAAAACCTCATACACCAATTTGTCGCGGTAAGTGATCCAGCGATCGCGATCGTCCCCGGCGTTGCCCGCTTGCCCAAAGTCGTTCTCTTGTCGCCAGACAGAATCAACGAAGTGGAACCAGAACGGGCTGGCCCATGTGCCCACGGTGGCGTTGATGAAGATGTCCGGCCGTTTTTTTCTCAGCTCTGTCACGACGTTGATGATCCCTTCTGCATCTTCTAAATCGGCAGGCCCGTTCGCGTGGAACTTTGTGGAGATGCCGTCAAATTTGAAGTAGCGCATGTCGTACTTCTTGATCATTTCGGAACACCGATTTACGAAAGCGTCAAAATACTCTTGATTGGAGAGCTTAAAATTGGTGATTTGATTGTGGGGGTGCTTTTTATTCCAGAAAGCAAGACGCAGTTGTTTGGAACGCCCGTAACCGCCGACCGGTCCGAGCCAAGTGCCAATGCCAGCTCCCATCTTACCTGCCGAGCGATTGATGTTGGCAAAGCCGTTCGGGAAGCCCACATGGAAATCCCACAGACTGTTAAAGTCATCCCAGCCATCATCAATCACGAAAGCGTCGACGCTCGTTTTTCGCTTATCAAAGAGTTCGTGTTTCCAACGCTTTAAAATGTGTTTCCAGATTGCATCAGAGGTGCGCTGGCGCGGATCGTTGTTATCGTGCAAGCGGATGCCCACCTCATACCAATCATTGTAATGCACCATCGTGCGGTAGGGGACGGCTCGTTCACGTTCACTGTAGCGCAGAAAAGAGCGTCGCGGTTGTTCAGTATCCAGAAGACCGATCACCGAGGAAACAGTCCAGCTTTGGCCGCGTGGAAGCAGAGCCTTGCGTATCCACTGACCACGCACCATGGCATTCTCTGACAGGTTGCTGAGATGTCCATCGGCACGCTTGCGCAGAGGAAGGGATAGTTGCAGCGTGCCGTTGGACGTGATAGGTTCTGTCATGTTTTCCACCCAATATTGCAGGGTGTAGGTTCCGGGAGACGGTACATGCAGGGAGTACAAAGTGTTGACATTTTTCTCTCCGGCGCTTCCACGGTGGACATCGCAGCTTATGATATTGCCGGAGCTGTCGGCAAGGCTCACAGCGATGACATTCAACTTGTGGGAACCGCCTTTATAGACGAGTTCGACGTTGCAGTCGCCGCTCGAGGAGAAATCGAGCTCGCCGCCGCCTGCTTTCACGTGACGAACGGCCGGTCCATCCATCTTCGAGCACAGTTCGGAATAGGCGGCACGTATCGCCTGTGGGATGTCATTGGCAAAGACATCTTGAAATGATTCCGGGGCCCAGTCGGTAGGACTCTGCTGGGTAGTTTGATTTTGACCACCTACACTCATTACCGACATCGGGGTTTCCAATCCGGCAAACAAACGCTCGCTTATGACGAGGTTGCCATGCGTCGTATTACCGGAGACAGAAGGTTGCCCTGCATCTTCGGCAAAAACGTACTGCAGCGGTGTGAAAGTAGAGAAGAGAGTGTCATTCAGGGCGGTGATGATGAACTCCTGGCGCAAGTAATGGGAGTTCTTTCGCAGCACGGCTTTCCAGTCGACTCGGTAGGCTCCATCCTTGGCTTCCAACACGGCGTGCACCCCCCAGCCTTCTTCCTTTTCTGCCTTCCGAGTGGCTGATGGGTTCGCTGGGAGCGATACAGCTTCCCATGACAGCAGATTCATGTCCCGCGTGGTGGATATTTTGCCCCGGGCAGTTTGGACGCTCAGAATGTCCGTGCCGGGTTGCACAAGTATTTTACCGGTTTTCTGTTCGGTCAGCCCATCAAATGAAATGCCCCCATTTTTACCTTTGCTGAAGCGGGCGGTAATCTGGTCATTGCTGAGGACGACCCCATTCTCGTTGCATTTTACCCCCTTTTTCACGCTGTTAGTGGCCTTCGGGGGAAGAGAGCGTTTGGGCGATATCTCTCCCTTGGCCATTCCCGTGAAGAAGGTAAGCAGACAACATAAGACGATAGCACGTGCCACGCTTTTTTTCATACAGGCGACATTTTACCCATTCTTCCGCAGTCTGTCAAACAGAGAAACGAGTGCATAACAATGTCAAGAAACAGTTTGGCCGGATGCTTCCGCTTGCTTTTGAGTATTCAAGACCACGCCAATAGGATTTGTCACGACGCCGGAGAGGGCACATCCTCTCTATTTTTTTCATGCGTTCACTGTCGACAACATCTTCTCGGGGGCATCTTGTGTGTCCAACCGATTCCAATGCGGCAGGTACAAATCTGCCGTGTTGCTGATATTTTTACTCGCACATTTGAACCAGTGAGCGGGGACAACAACCACTTCTTGTTGTCCGAGATAAGCTCCCCACCAAGCGAAAGTGGAAGCTGAGATGATTAGTTGCTCCATGGAGGTGAGACGACGCATAGCTTGCATCGATGGCGAACGGTCAATTTCCACAACACATTGTTCAGCCTTTGTCCTTAAGGCTTGCTGCACCACATACTCGCCTAGTTCACGATCATCAGTAAACAGGACAATTCGATGAAAGTGGGGAGCAACCTGACGCAAGGCTTCGCGGATGTATGCTACGGTGGGCGCCACGAATATTTCCCTGGCGCCACGATTCAGATAATCTCCGTATCTCAGGTGAATTCCCAGCGTTCCCGGCACTTGCGGCGCAATGAATGAGGCGTACAGTCGCCGAATTTCTTCTTCGTAATCATGGAAATACTTATATGCTTGAAAGAAACCGCCGAGTCCCCCGCTGCGTACTTCAGCCGGAATGGGAGAGTACGAAAAACCAGGCTGAGCCCATGTCCTTTTTTCTAGCAATCCCATCGGTGTGCTAGGCAAGCGACATGCCGCACCAAGAAACTTCCTCAGTTCACCATGCACGATATCCACATGCCACGGGATTCGGCATGTAAGCCCCTGCCGCAATGCATGCGCATACACCGCCGCAATGCCAAAGAGCAGATTTCCCACACCAACAGACGAGAGTAATGGAGAGACGCATCCCGCGCGCGACGGTACACCAATGTGAAATGCATGTCGTTGGAGTTTCCCGAGCAGGGTGCGCGAGGTATCATGAGAAGTGCGGGAAGCCGTCTCCATGTAGTTCAATCGGCTGCCAAGGGAATATTCTGTTAAACACTGGGAGAGGATGCGGTGATGGAGTTTTTCCCCTCGTGTGCAAAAAAAGCTCGCAGCGATGTGCCCCATCCGCATAAATGCGTTAGAGAAAGCAAGCGCATGTTGGAAGTATTTGTTGCGCCGAGGACGATTTGTGTCGCGAATCATCCCTATGGGGACTCGAACAACACGTCGTTGGGAATTAAGTTCCTGCTGACGCACAAATATCGCCGTGAGCCAATCCCCCAAAAGTGCGTGTAAGCGGGGTGCAACTGTACATTCCCGTTCATGAGCCTCAAGCAAAGGGAATATAAATTGACAATACTCAAAAAATATTTCTCGACGGCAATAAATGAGCGTGCTGCAAGCCTCTTTGCTGCTGAGGCGACTTTCTTCAAAGGCATGGATGTACTCTGGGCGCATGCGCCGAATGATTTCTGACAATTTCTCCACGTTCTCATGTCCGACCTGATGTAGCCAAAATTCGCCAACTGACATTCCGAGGGGACGGGGAGTTGGTGCATAAAGGTCACCGCGCTCATCTTGTCCGTTCATGATGCTCTTGAGATCGGGATGCACATGACGGTAGTAGTCTCGCCAATTTTTGATGTCTTCTTCAAAGGCGTCGCTTTTGACGCGATGAAGCATCAATATACGCTTGTATTGAAAAATTCCAATGTAATCGGGATCACCAAGGCGAGCGTAATTTTTCCACGCCCAGTACGTTCCTGTCAATTCATTGTAATCACGATTTTTCGCCGAAATGTTTTCTCCAGTGTCATCCCCCTGCAGATGCTCCAATAACCAATATCGCGCTTTCGTGCTTACCGGCCCGTCGCAGCAGGCCTCCGCCCCCAGTGCGCGCCCCAGATGCAGAGGCAACAACTCCTCCCCGCAAAACGCAAAATCATCCAAGTGGTATCCAAGAATGATTTTGCTCGTTTCTTTGGCGACGATGTGAACATCGTTTTGTTGTTTTCCTCTTTTCTTCATAACTATGAAGCATCCACCCCTTATCTTGCATCATGTCGTCACGCGTCAAGATAAACGGCTACATCAGCGTAACATCTTGCGCGGGATTTGCAAGTCAGAAATGAGCTTTGCAGCAATCGCATTGCTTCAGAGTCAGGAATGAGAAGCCACTTTGCTCAGTTGGCTCCTCATGCCTTCGAATCTTGGAATTCTTAGCAAGCCCCCCGGATGCTGAGACGGTTGAGTCTGCAAGAATATCGGGCAAGTATTCAAATGGATATCTCGAGGGGATGCTCTCCAGTCTTCAGCCAAGCTTTTCTGTTTAACAAACAACCTCTTTCAAAAAAATCGCTCTTCGTATAATTTTGTGGAATGAGCCCACAAAGCAATTCCTCGAAGTCGGTAAAATACTCGGTATCTCACA
>CANRNS010000063.1 GCA_947632055.1 uncultured Akkermansia sp. | reverse complement strand
GACTGGGACGTCGATTGCACCACAAGAAGAACACGCGACGTTGGAGCACGCATTCCTGGTTGGTCATGCGCGTCACCTCCATCGTGCTGCTGGGAGGTTTCCTCGGATTAACCTTTCTGAGTTTTTTGGAACCCTCCTCCACCCACGCCGTGACGGGGCACTCGCTCTGGGAAAGCTTGTGGAATACGGTCGGACGCTCGGCTGGCTTCAATCTCACCGACATCACGGAGTACGGTCCCGTGTACAAGCTTTTCCTGTGCATCCTCATGTTCGTGGGCGGTAACCCGGCGGGCACCGGCGGCGGTGTTTTTGCCCCGGTGGTCGCCATCTGCGTGCTCGAGGTGTTTCGCGTGCTGCGCGGCCAACAAGATGTCCAGATCCACGAGCGTCGCATTGCCCGCTCCACAGTGGAGCGAGCCATGGCAACCGTGGTGCTCTCCATTTTCTGGATCATTGTCACCACGATGTTGCTCTTGTTGGTGGAAGAATGGAGCAACGGGGCGGACAAGAGCCACGCGGGACTAACCCACCTGCTCAACATGCTTTTCCTTGAAGTGAGCGCCTACACCACCACCGGCTACTCGCTCATTGATCCTGCCGACCTCTCCGCGTTCTCCAAATTCATCATCACGCTCAACATGCTCTTTGGACGCATGGGCATGTTCACCTTCATGCTCATTTTCATCACTCCCAAACCTCCGCAACCTTTCCGTTTCCCCGAAACGCGTCTCCCGCTCAACTAACCCCTGCACCAACACACAACTATGGCTCATTCCAGAAAATTCGTTATCATCGGCATCGGCCAATTCGGTCGCGCCCTCGCTCTGCACCTGCATGATGAAGGTTACGAAGTGACCGCTATTGACGAGTGCGAATCCGCTATCAATGATATCAAGGACAAAGTCACGCAACCCATCATCGGAGATGCCACCAGCGACAATCTCCTCGACAAGTTGGACCTGGGGAGCAACACGCACGTGATTGTCGCCGTGGGCGAACGTTTCGAGCGCAACCTGCTTATCGCCGCTCATCTCAAAATCACCAAGGGAGTGGAACATCTCTATGTACGATCAGTCAATGAACTTCAGTCGGAGATGCTCAAGTTGCTCGGCGTCACCGAGCTTTTCCGCGTAGAAGACGTGGCTGCTCGCCAGCTGGCGCGACGCTTTATCAACCGCAGTTTCAAGAGTCTCACAACGATTGACTCCACGCACTCCCTCGCCGAAGTGCCACTGCCCGACGAATGGATCGGTAAGTCCCTCATGGAATCCGGTCTGCGCTCGAAATACCACCTCAACCTCATCACCGTGCGCCGTGGCAAACCCAGCGAAACGCCCCCGGACGAAGCCCTGATTGAACAGCCTGAGCAACCCGTCATCGGCACACCCGACCCCGCCATGGTGTTCCAACAGGAAGACGTGCTCGTCCTCTTTGGCAAACAGAGCGATTTGGATGACTTTGTGAAAGATATCCACGGCTGATGTCAGCCACCTCTCTCCATACACCGCGCGTGGTCCTGCCGAAGCGTTGGTTCGGCGGTTATATCTTCGATCTGGACGGCACGCTGGTGGACAGCATGCCCCTGCACTTCCGGGCATGGCGCCAGGCGTTGCACAATGCCGGAGCAAACGCATCCGTCTTTGATTGGAATGACTTCCTGGCTCACGGAGGAATGGCTGCCGTCGACATCGTGAAGGATCTGAACCGCAAGCATGGACTCTCCATGCCGCCGGAACAGGTGGCCCATGCCAAGCGTTCCCTCTATGCCGATTTTGTCGCGCGCGAGAAGTTGCCTGTCATTCCTGAGACGATCAACTTGGTGCATGAATTGCGCCGCCGCGGCATCCCGTATGC
Source organism: uncultured Akkermansia sp. (assembly GCA_947632055.1). Lineage (GTDB taxonomy): Bacteria > Verrucomicrobiota > Verrucomicrobiia > Verrucomicrobiales > Akkermansiaceae > Akkermansia. The sequence continues at coordinate 9,009 of CANRNS010000063.1, read as the reverse complement.
CATCGGCACCGGCAGCGCCATCGCCGGCGCCATGCAGACCCTTCGCGCGGCCGACCTGCAGACGCTCTTCCCGATTATCGTCACTCCGGAAGATGTGGAGCATGGCAAACCCGCTCCGGATATTTTTTTACGCGCTGCTGAACTCATGCGCGTTTCTCCGCGCGACTGCATTGTATTCGAAGATGCCGATCCCGGGATATGTGCCGCCGAAGCTGCGGGCATGCAATTTGCGCGAGTTCTTCCCCTACCACTTTGACGACCGGAGGTCATCGTTCATCCGTCCCCACGACCTCGCGCAGTGCAGATGTATGCAACATCGTAAAGGCTACTGCTCCTCATCCAGCATAGCGCGCATGGAAGCAAAGAAGTTCTTGCAAGTTTCCTCGTCTGCGGGGGCATTGAGTACGCTGTCGTAGTCGACAAACTCGTAGAGGTTAGCAGGAATTTCAGAGAGAAAGGGAGAGGGTGCGCATTTTTCCTGCTTGCCATAGCGGGTACGCTGGGCGCAGTAGGTGAGCGTCAGTTGCTCCTGAGCACGGGTGATGCCGACGTAAAAGAGGCGGCGCTCCTCATCCAGATTGCCCTCATCCACCGAGCGGTTGTGAGGCAGGAGCCCCTGCTCGACGCCCACAATATACACACGCGGAAACTCCAGTCCCTTGGCGGCATGCATGGTGATGAGGCACACTCCGGATTTCTTCTCGATGTCCTCTTCCTCCTTTTCATCATCCAGCGAGACGGAAGCCAGAAAATCTGCCAGTTTGCCCGGACCCGGGGAGGCTTGCCGCAGCATGCCGAGCAACTCGTCCATGGCGGCTTCGCGCTGCAATTTTTCCTCCGGCGTCTTGCAGCTGCGCTCCATGTACCCCCTATAGTCGATTTCACGCAAGAGGTCAGCTGTGAGTTCTGCGGCAACCTTGCTCATGTGCGCAAAGGCATCGCGGTACTTTTCGATAAGCTGCACGAAGCGCACCACATTCTCTCGAGCCCGATCGTGCAGCGCAGCGAGAGTCGAAGAATCGTGCAGAGCATTCCACACGCTCGTATGCAGCTCCCTGCTCTTTTCAAGAAGTTGTCCGGCAGTTGCAGCGCTGATGCCTCGCGACGGCGTGTTGAGGATGCGCAGCAGGTGCAAATCTGCCGCCGGATTGGCCAGTGTGTGCAGGTAACTGAGGACATCCTTTACTTCGCGGCGATCGAAAAAGCTCTTGCTTCCCACCATGCGATAGGGGATATGACGCTCGCGCAGCGCCATCTCCAGCGGGCGGCTCTGGACATTTGCGCGAAACAGAACGGCACAGTCCTCCCACGCCACGCGATCACGCCGGTGCATCTGCTCTATCTCATCGGCCACAAAGTCAGCCTCCTCCGCCGCCCCGGGCATGCTGATCACGCGCACCGATTCCTCTCCTTCCTTTTTAGTGCGCAGCGTTTTTTCGCGACGGCCGATGTTGTGACGGATGAGGGCGTTGGCACAGTCGAGCACCTGCCGCGTGCAGCGGTAATTTTCCTCCAATTTGATAATTTTGGGGTTGGGGAAGAAGCGTTCAAACTCCAGGATATTGGAAATTTGCGCCCCGCGCCACCCGTAGATTGATTGGTCGTCATCCCCCACCACGCAAACATTGTGCGCCGGACCGACCAACTGTCGCAGTAAGCTCATCTGCAACCCGTTCGTGTCCTGAAATTCATCCACCGTAATGTGCGAAAATCGTTTTTGCCAGGTAGAGCGCACCTCGTTGTTCATGCGCAGCAGACGCTCTGCCAGGATGAGCAGATCATCAAAATCCACCGCATTCTGTGCCTTGAGTTCCTTCTGATACGCCTCCGCCACAGCAGCTACCAGTCCATCCTCAATCTCGCGGTACGTGAGTCCCCGATTGCGCGCGGCAGAGTACGCCGCCAACACCTGACCCGGCTCCAGCTTCTCTCCACGCCCGCCGTGCTCCATGATGAGACGTTTGATGAGGCCCGTTTGATCGCCTCCGGTGAAAATCGTAAAGTTTTCCTTGTAACCCAGCCGCCCGATTTCACGACGCAAAATGCGCACGCACAGGGAATGGAAAGTGCACACCGTCATTTCCCTGGCCGCATCGGCCCCCACCAAACCCGCTACACGTCCGGCCATTTCATTGGCCGCCTTGTTGGTGAAAGTAAGCGCAAGAATGCCCTTGGCCTCAATGCCCTTTTGGAGCATTTGAGCAATACGGCAGGTCACGGTACGCGTCTTCCCTGTCCCCGCACCGGCAAGAATCAATACAGGACCGTCAATCACCCGCACAGCCTCCCTCTGAGCCGCATTCAGTTTGTTGATGTCAAACTTTTCCGCCATACCCAATTCGTCGCGCCGCATGGTACCACACGTCTCCCACGAGGTCAAGCTTGCCAACGAAGCGAACCGAGCAAGCGCATTGGGAAATGAGGTTGCCGTTTACGATTTGTTGATCATGTGCGTGTTGCGCAGTTATTCCGAACCGTGAACACAGACAGGTGGGGACTTGAAAGCCCCCATCATGATGAGCGCTGTTGTCATAATTGCTGATGCGTATCAACGATGATATCCATCCATAGAGCATGTTCTCTGTTGCTTCACTTCTCTCAAAAAGGTTTGCCCCGACGGAGCGAGGATATGCGGTAAGCCGATGAGATTGACGCACCGCAGCACAAGCGACAGGCAAACGAGAAAACATCTCTTCCTGTCCTGCGCCAGAGACGTGCCGAAATTTTATCACCCTAGGAAACAGAAATATGCCTTTCCCGAGCAAAACACAGCGGGTACAAGAAGAGCAGGAGGATGAGTTCCATAAAGCATGCCAGGAAATACGCCCAGGATGAGGAAAAAGCTGCCGTCATGGCAGGCATCGCGCCTTTCTCCCAGAGCAGGAGCAGGAGCACGCCGAAACACGCGCGCGCCACTTTCCGCGCTGTCGGCACAGCCAGCGTGAAGTTCACCATTCGACGTTCCAGGAACCAACCGAATGTCACACCTAAAAGCCGACCGGCATCCTTGTAGCCATCAATCATCATCTTCTGCGGATCCACGATAAGTTTCCCGTTCACGTAATCCGTGGGGTAGGACTTCGCGGAAATGTAGAAAAGAAAGAGAGCTACCATCAGACCGCCGATACAGGGCAATAGGTAATCTTTATCCGGATGCTTCTCCAACCACTCCCAGATGCGCGCTCCGCAGACCACCACCACGATACCCAGCAACAGCCCCACCACGACATCCTGCGGCGTGTGAACGCCGATGTAATTGCGCGAAAACATGGTGAGCAAGATCATGAGAACGAGGAAGACGCAAAGGGGACGATGCTGCCGATACCTCTCAATGAGTGTTCCGTAATTGGCGGTCGCCGTAATCGAGTGTCCACTCGGAAAGGAATAACCGGAGGCTTTCTCGATAGGCATGATTTGCGCCGAGCGTATCCACGGCCGGTACACGCAAAACGTCAGCTTGAGCGCCTGCATCAGGAAACGCGAGAAACCTACATTCAGAAACAGAAAACTGCCGACTTTTTTATCCACCGACCAAAACATAACGCAGGCCAGCATCCAGACGAAAATGCCGGACGACCAATCGCTGATTTGCAGGAAAAAACCGTTGAGGGCGCCGTCCATCGACTCCCGCATGTCTTGCAAAAAAAGCAAATACTGAATATCCATGATGTTTATTGATGATCCGTTTGAATGTCCAATTATTTCAGTGAGCCAAGTCGCCAGAGTCCATCGTGCGCCGCACGAATTCTTCAATCATGTTTCTAATTTTCTCTCCGTGCAAAAATAATCTCCAATTAACTTCATGTCAAGGATCATTTTTTGGGGTCTCGGTCAATTTCACTGGAGGTGCAAGAAAGCGCTGCATCATACAACGCAAAACGTTGGTGATTTACTATTTACGATTTAGATGCCAGTACGCTGTGCGCGCGAGGGGCGGAGCAGAAGCGTTATCCTTTTGTGAGAATGTTCTGTTGCCTTTCATGTTGCGATCCGCGATATTTCGGTGCAGTCATGCCTTGCTCTCGGCAAAGGTGCGTCACTGTCCTGCAACGCGTGTTGCAGGGAATGCAAGGTTGAAGCGCCGATTTTTTATCTTATCCCTGCAGTATCTGCCTCAGCGAATTTGCCGGAGAACCCATTTTTTCATCATGGAAAAGGAAAACACAAACGATTTGTCGCAGCTGCCATGCTGCGGCCTAACGGCACATTGACAGACGTGGGGTCACGTGGTATAAGGACTGAGTTGGTATGGAGGCGGCTGCGCTACATCCTCTGGTGCTGGGCGGCGTTTTATCGCTGCTGGCGGGACTGTGTACAGGGATAGGAGCAGCAGTGGCTCTTTTCATGAGGCGCACGAACACACGCGTCCTCACCTTTGCGCTGGGAGCAAGCGCAGGAGTGATGGTGTACATCTCCTTCATGGAACTCATGCCCACGGCGTTGAAAAACCTGAGTGGCATGACGGGAGAAAAGTGGATTGCAATGGCCGCGTTTTTTGGCGGCATGGGGCTGGCATGGTTCATCGACCTGATGATCCCGGAGGACGAAAACCCACACGAGATACATGACGCCACCGAACTGGAGCAAGTGCGCGCGACCGGGCAGTTTTCCGGACGTGAAAACGTACGACGCGGAGCCTTGCTCTTTGCGTTGGCCATGGCGCTGCATAATTTCCCGGAAGGTATGGCCACAGTGGCAGCCGCTTTCGACAATACCGACACCGCCCTTTCTGTGGCTCTCGCCGTTGCAATCCACAACATCCCGGAGGGCATTGCGGTGGCTCTGCCGCTCATGTACGCCACCGGCAAAGCCGACAAGGCCTTCCGATTGGCCACGCTCACCGGCATGGCGGAACCGTTGGGCGCCGTCATTTGCATGCTCATCCTGCTGCCCTACATGAGCGGACTGCTGCTGGCGGGACTCTTCGGCGTCGTCTCCGGCATTATGGTATACATCTCCTTTGATGAATTACTGCCTATGGCCGAGCGCTGGGGACACCACCACCTCTCCATTTCCGGCGTGGTCGTGGGCATGTTCATCATGGCGCTCACGCTGTGATGGCGCTGGCCATATACCTGCTTGTCAACGGCAAAGATCATTGCAATCCACAATTCACACTTTTTTTGCAATTCACCCTTGACACGTCCCCTCTTTTTTGGTAAATTACCCATGTTCCTGCTGAAATAGTAGGAATTAAACGGAAATCCAACTTTACTATGAGCAACAAGTACCGATTTGAAACACTACAAATCCATGTAGGACAGGAGCAGGCGGACCCTGCAACCGATTCGCGCGCCGTACCCATCTATGCGACGACATCGTATGTCTTCAAAGACAGTGAAGAGGCGGCAGGACGCTTTGCATTGACAAGGCCAGGCAACATCTACACGCGGTTGATGAACCCGACGAGCGATGTGTTGGAGAAGAGAATAGCGGCGTTAGAAGGGGGCGTAGGAGCGCTGGCCGTAGCATCGGGCACGGCGGCGGTGGACTACGCGGTGCGCAACATCACGGGTGTGGGGGACCACATCGTCTCCTCAACGACTCTCTACGGCGGCACTTACAACCTCTTTGCGCATCTGTTCAAGGAGTTGGGAATCGACGTCACCTTTGTGGACGCGGCGGAGCCAGGCAACTACGAGACAGCAATACGTCCGAACACAAAGCTGCTCTACGTGGAGAGTCTGGGCAACCCGAACAGCGACGTGGCGGACATCGAAGCCATTGCCGCCATCGCGCACAAGCACGGGATCCCGCTGGTGGTGGACAACACTTTTGCCACGCCCTACCTGTTGCGACCGATTGAACACGGTGCGGACGTGGTGGTCCACAGCGCGACGAAATTCATCGGCGGTCACGGAACGGTGATGGGCGGTCTCATCATCGACGGCGGGAAATTCAACTGGACGCAGAACGATAAGTTCCCCGGTCTCTCCAAGCCGAATCCCAGTTACCACGGACTCGTGTTCACGGAGGCGGCCGGTGCGGCAGCGTACATCACAAAGATACGCACCACCCTGCTGCGCGACCAGGGGGCGGCCATCAGTCCATTCAATTCCTTCCTCCTGCTCCAGGGGCTGGAGACGCTCTCGCTGCGCGTTGAGCGGCACGTGCAGAACGCGCTCGCCGTCGTGGATTACCTGAATCATCATCCGCAAGTGGAGAGGGTGAATCACCCCGTTCTGCCCAGTCACCGCGACCACGAGCTCTACAAGAAATACTACCCCAACGGAGGTGCCAGCATCTTCACCTTCGAAATCAAGGGCGGCAAGCAAAAGGCGCAGCAGTTCTGCGAGAATCTCAAACTCTTCTCCCTGCTGGCCAACGTGGCGGATGCCAAGAGCCTCGTGATTCACCCGGCCTCGACGACGCATTCTCAGCTCAGCGAGGAGGAGCTGCTCTCCGGAGGCATCACCCCTTCCACCGTCCGTCTCTCCATCGGCATCGAAAATGTGCAGGACATCATCGATGACTTGGAACAAGCCTTCTCAACCATTCAATAAGACCATGAGAATTTACCAATCGACCACAGAACTTGTTGGGCATACGCCGCTACTGGAACCTGTGCACTACAACCGTGCCCATGAACTGAAAGCGCGCCTGCTTGTGAAGCTGGAGTACTTCAACCCCGCCGGCAGTGTGAAGGATCGCATCGCCAAGGCCATCATTGAAGATGCCGAAAAAACCGGTCGCTTACAGCCCGGAGGCACCATCATTGAACCCACGAGCGGCAACACGGGCATCGGTCTGGCGGCAGTCGCTGCCGCTAAGGGCTACCGCACCATCCTGACGATGCCGGAAACCATGAGCGTGGAACGCCGCAACATCCTGAAGGCTTACGGCGCAGAGATCGTGCTCACCGAGGGAGCCAAGGGCATGAAAGGCGCCATCGCCAAAGCCCAGGAGCTGCATGAACAGACGCCGGGCTCCATCATCGCCGGGCAGTTCGATAATCCCGTCAACCCCGCGACCCACTACACCACCACTGGTCCGGAAATCTGGGAGGACACAGAGGGAAGCGTGGATGTATTCGTGGCCGGCGTCGGCACCGGCGGCACCGTCTCCGGCGCCGGAAAGTTCCTGAAAGAGAAAAAACCGAGTGTGTACGTGGCAGCGGTAGAGCCCTCTACCTCGGCCGTCCTCTCGACAGGCACCCCCGGCAGCCACAAAATCCAAGGCATCGGCGCCGGATTTGTTCCGGCAACGCTTGACACGGGCGTATACGACGAGGTCATCGCCGTGGATAATGATGTGCCCTTCGAGACCGCCAAGGAACTGGGGCGCAGGGATGGCGTGCTGGTCGGGATTTCTGCCGGCGCCGCCCTGTGGGCCGCCACGCAATTGGCGCAGAGGGATGAATTTGCAGGCAAAACAATCGTGGTCGTCCTGCCGGATTCTGCCGATCGCTACTACTCCACCCCGCTGTTTGCATGAACCGCCCGCAGGGTCTCCCGCTCCATCTTTACCTCGTAACGGACGAAGCGAGCAAATGCGCCAACGGCCTGCTGCCAACCGTGCAGCAAGCCGTTGCCGGTGGCGTCACCATCGTGCAATACCGCAGTACCTGCCCCCACTACGCCACTCTTCTGGCAGAAGCCACTGCCCTGCACGATTTCCTGCGCTCCGTGGGAATTCCCCTCATCATCAACAACCGCATCGATCTCGCGCTTGAAATCGATGCCGAAGGCGCACACATCGGGCAGTCCGACATGCCGCCGACCGACGCAAGGCGTCTGCTCGGAGCGGATAAAATCCTGGGATTGTCAGTGTCCAACGAGGAGCAAATGCGCGCGGTGGATGCGAGCGTGGTGGATTATGTGGGCTGCGGACCGGTTTTCCCCACCATTTCCAAACTCAATGCTCCGAAGGACTTGGGCGTAGATGGCTGGGCAAAACTCGCTCGGCTTTCGCCCGTGCCCGTCGTGGCCATCGGTGGAATAGATGCCACGCGGGCGCGCGCCATTCGCGCCACCGGGCTCTGCGCCGGCATCGCCGTGGTATCCGCCATCTGCTCCTCCCCGAACCCCAAGGCGGCTGCCCGATCTCTCCTCTAATCCATCTACCATGACAAATCTTGACGGTACCCTCATCAATCGCCTACGAACCGAGCGTCCCCTTGTCCTCTGTTTGACAAATGGGGTCGTGCGCAACTTCACGGCCAACCTCTTGCTTGCCGCTCACGCCGTACCGGCCATGCTGGAGGATGCGAAAGAGGCGGAGGAAATGCTGCAAACCTGCGCCAACGCCCTTCTGGTGAATGTCGGCACCTATTCGCAAGCGCAGGCAAGCGTCATGCGCGCCGCCGTGGCAACCGCGCAGGCGCGTTCCTTGCCCTGGGTTCTGGACCCCGTGGCCGTCGGCTTGCTTTCACCGCGCACAGCCCTCTGCCACGAGCTGATCGCGCTCTACCCGCCGACGCTCATCAGAGGCAACGCCTCCGAAATCCTCGCCCTGGCCGGTCACTCCGCGCTTGCCCGAGGGCCGGAAACGGCGGATACGAGTGAAACGGCTCTCCCTGCGGCTCAGGCGCTGGCGCATGCTACCGGAGCTGCCGTCCTCGTCACCGGCCCTGCAGATTATGCCACGGATGGCATCCAGACCCACGCCATCATCGGCGGACATGAAATGATGACACGCGTCACCGGCATGGGTTGCGCCATGGGGGCTCTGGCGGCAGCTCTTTGCTCCGTTGCAGACAACGCGCTGCAAGCGGCTGTTGCATGCTCACAGCTCTTTTCTCATGCAGGGGTTCAGGCGGCTTCTCGCGCAACGAGTCCCGGTTCCTTTGCCACGGAGTTTCTGGATGCCGTGGATCAGTGTGTGCTTGCCTGCGGCGCCGGACAGGCGCTTTCCATCGCCGAATCATCGTAGTACATCGCGCCGCCATGAAAAGCAGGGACGCCATCCCACGCTTGCAAAAAAACAACGTCCATGTGTGGATTGCAAGATTAAATGCAACAGATGACAGAAAAAGTTGAAGTCATGAGAAGAGAGGGGTAAAATAGTGGC
>CANRNS010000062.1 GCA_947632055.1 uncultured Akkermansia sp. | reverse complement strand
CGCGGAACACTTCGGTGCGCTAATTATGTCCGATCACTTTTCTTTTTTCGGTGCACTATTTTTGTCCGATCACGCTGCCCCTTTGCTGAGGCAGGGCGGGAGGCTGATTACGGCATCAGGTGATACGCAAGGAACAGCAGCTCGATTCCTTGCTCCACAAGCACAGGGCTTATGGACACAATGCCGGATGGTATTGCTATCATTGGTGTTGTCTTGTTCTGTTTATTGCCGGGATTGCCGTCCCGGCGGGCGCATTTTAACACAATCTAACTAGAGAATCAAGTTATGAGAATTGCACTATTACCGGGGCATGCGCAGACGAGCGAGGGGGCGGAGATGTGCTGCGGACACTTCAAGGGCTATGGCGAATGGACGTTGGCGGCGTGGTGCATTCCGCAGATTGCAAAAGGCCTGCGGGAGCTGGGGTATGATGTGGTGCGCACGCAACGTTCGGACGCGGGCGGGACGACGCCGTCGTACTCTGCGAAGGCGGCGAATGCAGTGGGGGCGGATTTGGCGCTGGAGTTTCATTTTAATTCTGCGGGGGCGAAAGCGCGCGGCGGCATGGTGATGCACTGGGGCAAGAGCTCAACAGGCAAAGCCTTTGCCCGCCTCCTGGCCCAAGGCATCACCTCTTTGATTGGCGTCCCTTTGCTGGGCGACGGCACGCTTGCCGTTCCAACTCCCGATAACCGTGGGACGGAGGCTTTCCGCAAATCGCGCATGCCCTTCTTTATGCTCGAACCCTGCTTTGCGGGGAGCAATGAGGCGGACTGCCTGGCTTACACGCAGCGCCTGCTGAGCGGGGAATGGGCGCGGCGGCTGCCGGGGCTTATCGACAACGCTATCAAAAAAGTTTACGGAAGCTAACCCCTTTTTTCGCTATGGCCACCATCGCAAACGACGCTGCCCAGAAGCAACAAAACGCCCTGCTGCAAGAGTTTCACCAGACCCTCATGCGGGTGTACAAAATATCCGTTGGGAATGGCTACCCGCAGCAGCTCATGCGGCTTTACTCCACCATGTTTCACGAGTGGGCAGCCTTGCAGAAAGATGTGTCGGATGTGATGGACGCGGTGTCGGCGCTGGATTGGAGCGTGGCGCCGTGGGTGGAGGCGGGCCAGAAGCCGAGCGACCAGGCGCGCGAGGTGGCCGAGACGGTGAGCAGCGCGATTTGGCGGGGCTCTCCGCAAGAGCCGGGCACTTTTGCGCATTCGTTCCTGGATATGGTGGGCGCGATGCTGGATGGGCTCTACCGCGGCGCCTCGGTGCATGAGATCATCTGGCTGCGCGACAAAAGCCTCGTCTACCCGGCCGAGTACCGGCAAGTGCAACCGCAATTTTACATATGGGAAACGCGCGAGCACCGGCAGGATCGCCTGCTCATGGTGCCGGATGGCTACAACTACGCCAACCCGCAGCCTTTCCCGGCGGATAAGTTCATCATTGCGCTCAATACGACCGGCTCGGATCACCCGGTGTACAATGCCACGTTTTACTCGCTCATTTCGTACTTCATGGCGGCCAAGCACGGGCTGCCGTGGATGCAGGAGTTTTGCCAACGCTACGGGCACCCCTCGCGCGTGTTCCACGTGCAGAATGATGAGGATGAGGCGAAACTGCGCGCGCAAATCATGGCCTCGCCGAATGTGTACGACATCTTCCTCAAGGAGGGGCGAAGCGTGGAAATTACGCCGATTCCGGGCGCGCAGGGCAATCCGCACGAGGCGCTGCTGCGCGTGGCGGAGAATGCCTGCCACCAGGCTATCCTCGGGCAAACCCTCACCTCCGACACCTCGCAGAACGGCGGCAGCCTCGCTCAGGCGGAGGTGCACATGGGCGTGCAAAAATCCATCGTGCTCAAGCGCGCGGAATACGTGGCGCGTGTGCTCAACCGGCAACTTGTGCCTGCCATTGTGCGCATGAATTATGGGCGTACGCAGGGCATCCCGATGCCGGAGCTTAAGTTTGCTTCTCCGGATGATGGCGCGAATACGCAGCGTGCGGACTATTGGGCGCGCGTGCTGATGATCCCCGGCATGAAGGTGGCAAAGGATGTTGTGTACGAATCGCTGCGCTTGCCGATACCGGGCGAGGACGAAGCTGTGCTGGCCACGCCGGAAGCCCAATCATCAACCGGCGTCGACTTTTTTGACCTCGTAAAAAAAAACGAGAGGCCGATGATGTGACCGCCGCCCAGGGCGAGCAGGATCCTGCTGACCGCCCCAAGCCGCGCAAAAGCCTGCTGAACCGCGAGGCGCTTGCTGGCACTCTCTCCGCCCTTTTCACGCAGACTCTGCTAGCCAAAAAGGGAAGCAAGGTCACAGACGTTCAGGCCGCGCAAGGCGAGTGCGAGTCTAAAGACCCGGAGCATTGCCGCGTGCACGGCACGCCACGCCCCAAGGAGAAAAAGCCTAAAGAGCCGAGGGGCGTACATTTGCCCAAGGAGACGCCGAGGCCCCAAGACGCGCCCCAAACGCGGCAGCTTCATCCCGCTGTGGGAAAGACCGGCTCCTGGCAATCGCTGGGGCTTGAATCCGCCGCCCTTTTCCCGGCAAGAAAAGGGCATTTGCTCACGGAGCACGGCATTGCAAGAGCGTACCGGATGATTAACCGAGGCTTTACCCTGCGTTCAGCTGTCATTCCGGGGGATAAGGTAAGAATAAAGGATACTATCCTCAAACATTGGAGAAATAAAGGCAAACCGAAAGCGGAAAAGACAAGACGGATGGAGGTCTTTATGGAAGCCTTGCGCGCTTTCAAAAACCCGCAAGAAGTCTGGACTCAAAAAGATGGTATGAGAGCGTACTATCGTTCTTTTAAGATTGGACACAGAATGGAATTCATTTCTGGCGTAGTTGTAAACAAAAACAACATAGTTGTCTCATTTGTTCGTTCAAACCGAATAAACTACATCAACAACAAAAGAAAAGGAAAGCTCATATATAAAGCCGGACCCCGGGGTCACTCACGGGCGACTCCTCTATACGGAAGATAACAGGAGTGCCCCCCCTCCGCGAGGCTCCGTTCGCCAACACTTGCGCTCGTCCCCAAAAAGGAAGATACCAGGAGTGTTCCCCCTCCATTCTGAGGTCAGATCCCACAAAGGAGATCTTCTATGCCGTCATTCAACCACACTGCCGCCAGGATGTCAACCACAAAAATTTTGCGGCTTTTTTATTTTTCTCCCCGCGGATTGGCATTGCGGAAATGAGGAGAGGGCGGCACAATGGGAGAGTCAATAACCCCTCATATCATCATGGCATTAAATCCAACAAACCCCTGGGTCCCCCAGAAAATAAGCCCGAAGTCCGCGATCTACGTCATCCCTCAAGACGGCACGTTTTTCCCTGAAAACACCGATGCCGGAGCTGATCTCACCAAGGTCGAAGCGTCAAAATGGAAGAACATCGCCGCCATCAAGACGATGACCTACAACCAAGAGACCGAGGATGACGAGAGCCAATTTTTCGATGCAATGACTCACTTGTGGGTCAAGGAGAAAAATACTCAAATCTCCGGCCGTACTTGGGAAGTTGAAGTGGAGCGCTACACGCTCTTTTACGAGGCGCTGCTGCACGGCGTGGCGGATCCTCTTTCCGATGAGACGATCGCGAAGATGTCCGCCGGGGAAGGCGACGGGGTTGGGAGGTGTGACGTTCGGCGGGATGGGGCGGTTTTCGTACCTACTGGAGAGTATACTGGGGACGGCAGGGGAGTTTAATTACGACCGAGCGGTGTACCAGATGAAGGAGGCGTGGCAGGAGAGGCAAGAGAATGAAGAAGAGGTGAAGCCGGCGGCGCAGGTGTTTGAGAGGTATGCGCAGATGCTGCGGGAGAGATGGGGAAAGGAATGGGACTAGTATGACACAGTAAAACCCTAGCACAAAACAGCACAACGCGGATATAAATAATTGAAAATCAATTATTTATTTCTCATCATCCGCTCGCTGCCGGATATGTTCGATGAGCATGTCCGGTTTATTTTTGGGCTTCTCTACGCCAGTCCGTAATGGACGAAATCGATACAAGCTGCACAGCGCGCGGCGTTTTAACTGGGCTTCCGCACGCCGTCTGTCGTACGTAGCAACCGCATATCCTAACGCGGTTGCTTTCTCTCATGAGCCGTGGCAGAAACGGCGGAAGTGTTGGGCAAAACAAACTTGCGCAGTTGCACCGTGGCGGCAGTGGCCCCAAATTCGGACACGCAGCAAGAGGCCAACTTATGCGCCAGCGTCTCGAGCAGCGCGGTCGGTTCTGCTTGCGCCAGTTCAATGAGACGCCGGGAGAGAGCATCGTAATCGACCGTGCTGGCGATATCTTCCCCCATTTCCCCGAAGGAAAGTGACGGGGTGATCGCGACGTCCGCCTGAACGGGCTGGGGAACGGATCGTTCGGCATCCGGAACACCGAGACAGCAGGTGAACGAGAGGTTGTGCAGGCATATCTCATCACGCACCGGGGAACCGTTGAAACGCTGCATGAGCGCTTGCAAGGCGCCGAGATGCGGGACCACGAGATCCGGCTCAGCCTCACAGAGCTGGGAGGCGTTGTTGTAGCCGGTAAGCACGCCGATGGCGCAAACGCCGGCGCAGTGGGCGGCCGCCATGTCGTGCTGCATATCGCCGATGAAAGCGGTTTGGGCCGGGTCGAGACCATGCTGAGCGAGGAGCTTGTGGATGTGGGTCTCCTTGTCGAGAATGCCGGTGTGGACGCCCTCAAAGTAGTCGAACACGCCGAGTTCCTTTGCCTGGCGCTCAAAGGCGAGGGAATCCATGCTGGAGAGAATGAAGCAACGGATGCCGTGCGCCCTGCAATTATTTAGAAACTGACGCGCATGCGGCAGCACGGTGACCGGTGCAGCTTCCGGCGAATTCAGGATATGTCGGTAGTGATTCTCAAGTTCCTCAATGGGAATGCCCGGTGTTTTCCACGAGTAATAGACGGGGTAGGGAAGCTGAAATTCGGCGCGAAATTGCTCACGATTCAAGGGCGGCAGTCCGTACTGCGAAATGACATAATTCGTGGCTTGCAGGGTGAGCGTCAGATCATCGCACAAGGTGCCGGACCAGTCAAAAATCAAGGATGTAAACATGGGTGAAACTATTTTTTTGTGTTACCTAGAGAAGTTGGCGCTGCTTTAATGTTGTACTTGATGCTGTACTTGCGGATGGCTTCTTTGAGCGCCGGGTTGACAAAGGGGTTGTCCTTGCCATAGCGCGCCCAAGGACCTCCGGGCACGAGCGAAAAATCGACGAAGCGCCAATGCACCACCGCGCTGCCGCCCGGGATGCCCAGGTAATCGCGCACAGCGGGAGATATATCGATGCCAGCGCCATTGTTCTGCCTGTTGCGCGGACGCTTGCCCTTAAAAACATATTCCCAGTCATCGGTGACGAAAGGACCGCAGTCTTCCCACTGAGCAAAACAGTAACGTCCCTTGTAGTAAATCTGCACCCAAGTGCCCCGGCATACGGATTCATACTTGCCCTCCTTGTCGCGGCGGTACCATGGGATGACTTTTTCAGCCTCCGGCTTGGGGCCTCCGCGGTCAATGTCATTGTAGGGCAAAGCCACGTAGAAAGGATTGAGCTGCGGACGAAAACCGCGCGGCGCGAAGGTGACGGGGTCGCGTTTTTTGGGGTCGGGGTCATCGTAACCGCCATAGTTGTCATCCCAGGCATTATCCCAGCTACTCGCCGTGTTGGGCACCGGATTGCGGGCCGTGGCCAACTCGCCAATGAAAAAGTAGGTGGCCGTGATATCAAAGTGCCAGGGGAAAGCGCCGCGGCGCCGCGGCGTAGGATGCTTCTTGGGATCGGGGAAGTTCTTGCGCTTGCTCTGGTCAATTCGCGGACGTAACGGACCGTTTTTGATGGCCAACTCGCGCAGCTTTTCCTTGCTCACCGTGCGGGTATGCAGCGGAGCGGGAGAATAGGACTGAGGCTGCTTAGCGTCCTTCCCCTCGCCTCCCGATTGCCCGCTGATGCTCACGGCTCCGCAGGGCAAGACAGCCACCGTTGATACCAGCGTGGCAAGAAGTGCGATGCTCGGCGCGAAGCGTCTCATGGCGAGGATAAGCATGAATCGTATCAGCCGTTATGCAGAATGGTGGGACTCGGATGCAGCAGCTTTTCCTGCGCATCCAGGTTGTAGTGCAAGCCACGCGACTCCTGACGACGGATGGCGCAGTCAATGATGAGCGAGGCCGTGAGCGCGAGGTTGCGCAGGTCGAGAATTTCCGGGGTCACGCGGTAGCCCCAGTAGTATTCCATGATCTCGCGGTTGATGTTGCGCAAGCGGGTGGCCGCGCGTTGCAAGCGGTGGTTCGTGCGCACGATGCTCACGTAGTCCGTCATCGTTCGGCGTACTTCGTCCCAGCAATGGTAAAGAATAGCCAAGTCGTCCTGCGGCACACGGTCGCCATGCTTCCATTCCGGAATCGGGTATGCCTCCTCCGCATGCACTAAGGGCAGCCGCGTGAGCATGGCCTTCAGCGCCCGCTTCGTGATGACCACGCACTCCAACAGCGAATTGCTCGCAAGCCGGTTCGCGCCATGCAGACCCGTGCAGCCGCTTTCGCCCGCCACAAAGAGGCCGCGCAGACAAGTCTGCCCGTTTGTGTCGGTTTTCACGCCGCCGCATTGGTAGTGGGCGGAGGGGACCACGGGAATCATGTCGCGCTCAGCATCGATGCCGTAGCTCTTGCATGTTTCGTAGATGTAAGGAAAACGCTCGGCCATGAAGCCGACAGGTTTGTGCGTCATATCCAGGTACATGCAAGGGTGACCGGTACGCAAGATTTCGCTGTTGATGGCACGCGCCACAATGTCGCGCGGCGCCAGGCTTTTACGCGGGTCATACTTATGCATAAACTCCTGCCCGTCCGGCCCCTTGAGAATGCCGCCCTCGCCGCGCACCGCTTCCGAAATGAGGAAAGTGAGTCCTTCGCGGTCGGGACTCTTGGGGTTGTAAAAGGTGGTCGGGTGGAATTGGACAAACTCCATATTGGAAATTTGCGCCCCGGCCCGCCAGGCCATGGCTATGCCGTCGCCCGTCGCAGTGGGCGGGTTGGTTGTGTACATATAAACGCGCCCCGTCCCCCCCGTGGCGAGCAACACGCGGTCACTCCGAAAAATTTCCACCTCACCGGTGGCGGGGTTGAGCACGTAAGCCCCCAACACCCGGTCTTCCGTTACGCAACCCAGCTTCGCCGTGGTGATGAGATCGATGGCGATGCGGTGGTCCAGCAAGGTGATGTTCGGATGACGTTTGGCACACTCCAACAACTTGGTGGAAATCTCCAGCCCCGTGGTGTCCTTGGCGTGCAAAATGCGGCGCTTGCCGTGTCCTCCCTCCCGGCCTAGCTCAAAGGAGCCGTTCTTCATCTGATCAAAGTCCACCCCCCATTCCAACAACTCGCGAATGGCTTCCGGCGCCTCGGTCACAATCGTGCGCACGGCGTCCTCATCGCAGAGTCCCGCACCGGCGTCCAACGTGTCGGCAATGTGTTCCTCAAAGCTGTCATTTTTATCGATAACTGCCGCAATGCCGCCTTGAGCTTTAGCCGAGCTGGAAACAAGCGGATCGCTTTTACAAAGCACCGTTACGCTGCCATGGGATGCCGCGCGCAGTGCAAAGCTCAGTCCCGCCACCCCACTGCCTACTACGAGAAAGTCGGTGTGTATCATAAATGTACGCCGGGATTCTACCATGTTCCTCCCCGCGCGTCAACGCGCGATTCCCCGCATCGTCAATCATACATAGCGCATGTGGCCGCTCGGGGGAGGTGGATTCATTTTATAGAAGCTTAGCCATGACGGACGGCAGATCTTCCACCATATAGAGGGGAAGACTCAGAAGTCGATCATGGACGCCAAAACGAGCCAAGGAGGTACGGATGGCAATTTTCGGGGCGTACTTCTCACAGTACAGGTTCAAACTTTTTGCCTGCGTGTTGGTCGTAGCTTTGACTTCAATGGGTATGATCAAGTTGTCGTACTGCAAAATGAAATCAACCTCTGCCATATTTCCGGGGATACTCCAGTAAGCGAGTGAGGTCCACGGCTGCGAAGTTTGCAACATTTGACAGACGCATTGCTCTGTGAGGGCTCCCTTGAATTCCTTGTATTGTGAACGATCTTGCAGAAAGGTCCCGGGGTCGGGATTCACCATGGCGCTCATCAGACCGGTATCGCTCAGGAACAGTTTGAAGGCGTCTGATAGCCGGTAATGAGGGAGGGGAAACTCCGGTTTGGAGATACGATGCACGCGGTGAACCAATCCGCAAAGGTTGAGCCATTCGATAGCGGTTTCGTAATCACGACCGCGCGCGCCTTCCCGGATCTGGGAATAAGTGAATTTAGTCGATTGCCGCGCCAGCTGTGCCGGAATGCACTGCCACACGTCGCGAATACGTGCCACCTGCTGCTTCGTGGAGTATTTCGAAAAATCATAGGCGTAGGCATTGATAATATCATTTTGCAGTTGTCGGATCGTCTTTCCCGATCTCATCTGCACATAGCTGTTGACAACTTCAGGCATACCGCCCACGGCGACGTATTCCTCAAAGAGCGAGCACAGGTTGTCGTGCGTCAGTTGGATCATTTCGGTATCTGCTTCGCGCAGTATTTCATCACTGGCCTTTTCTCCCAATGCCCGGAGAAACTCATGAAAACTCATGGGGAACAATCGTCGTATCTGGACGTGCCCCACCGGGTAAGACATACGCTGCCGGTTGAGGGCTATGCCGAGCAAGCTTCCGGCTGCCATCACATGATATTCCGGAGCCCGTTCGTGCAAAAATTTAAGAGAATTGAGAGCCCTTTCACTTTCCTGAATCTCATCCAATATAATCAGGGTCTCGCCCGGCGTCACTTCTGCCCCGCTTTGCCGACTTATCCCTCTCAAAAGACGTCCCACTTCATAATCTCCTTCAAACAAGGTGCAGGCGCTCGGTCGTTCACTCAAGTTCAGGTACGCCGTGTGCTTGTACTCCCTCTTCCCAAACTCCTGCATCACCCACGTCTTCCCCACCTGCCTAGCCCCCTCCAAAACAAGCGGTTTTCTCATCGCGCTCGTTTTCCATTCCTTCAATTCCTGTAATATGGTGCGTTCCATGAATACCTTATAACGCAATTTTTGCTCCAACTCAAGAAAAAATTGGCTGAAAACGGCATCACTTTCCAAGTAAAATTGGTCGAAATTGGCACCACTTTTTAGTTAAAATTGGCTGAAAACGGCACCACTTTGGGGCAAAAAAAATGGACCAAACAGGCACAAGTCATCCGCATTGTCAAGTGGCTGGCGCGTTTCCAAATCAAATGCCACAGCGTTGCCGACGGACGAGAGAACAAAGGGAGGATGCGTGGTGACGATAAGTTGTATTTTGGGGAAAAGTGTGGTAAGAATGGGCAGAGCCAGCCGCTGCAATTCAAGATGCAGATGCGTCTCGACCTCATCAATGAGGACAATTCCCGGTTTGTCCTACGCCGCTGTAAGTTGATTCGGCGTCTGCATCTTAAGAATGATGTCCGCCACAATGTCCAAAAGCGAAGCGTAACCATCCGCCAAAGCGGTCATCGGGGATTGCTTGGAACTATCAGCAATGGTAAACACATAACCCTGGGGATCGAATTCCAATCTCGCCTGCTTGTCATTAAAAATATGTTGGAGAGTCTGATCGAATTGCTCAAACCATGCCCCGATCCGCGCCGCTTCTTCGTTCTTTCCCTCATCGCGGAAGAGCGCCCCTTGCACCTTGAGATTCAGAAGAAATTCAAGAAAGGTCTCGGATCTTTTCTTACCGACATCTTTGGAAAATCCAACCTCCGTGATCTTCGGCGCTGTTGGTTGCTCAAACGCTGCAGAATGCTGCGCATCGTAGTATGCGATGAGAATTTCCCGCCTGTTCAAAATTCGCGCAAACTCTCCGTTATCGTCAGCCATCAGTTCAACAGAACCGACCAGCTTCTCCAAATACTTCTCATGATCCCTCAAAGAGTCTTGCGTCCTATTACGCTCGGGCTCATCCCGGGCTTCGTCTATTTTCCGCTTATCTGCTTCTATCCACGCCCTCCATTGCTCAGCAGGCACACCGTTTTCGGTCATCCTTACCATCACCTCCCAAATCTCCTTCATCACGCTCGTTTTCCCGCTGCCGTTGCGTCCCGTCAGCATCAGGTGCGTCGACCCGTTTTTGGGAGACGTCGTGTCCTCCACTTTGATGGAAAATCCTTCCAAGTGGTGTACGTGATGAACGGCTATTCCTTTGATATACGGCATCATAAAACAACGTGGACAGTATATATAGTTGCAGAATCCTCCTGTCAACCTCAGAATAATCAACAACTCACCATAATTTTACCCTCCCTCAGTTAAAAGACTCCGCTTTCCTGCTCCACCGGCGCGCGAATTCTCAAATCGTACATCAAAATGGGTCTCATAGCCGACATAGCGCGTTATCACCTCCTTGTCGCTCTTCAGCGCTGGGCAGGGCCTCTGCTGGCCATCCTTTGCGCGCAAGAGGGGCTGAGGGCAGGGGCGCACGCCTTGCCCGCGCCGCAGTTTCACCCCTCGTGGGCGCCGCCGCTTGCCGGGGAGCGCGCCATCACGCGCCGCATTCGCCTTGCGGCCATGAAGGCGATCGTCCGTGCCTCCAAAGCAGACTTGCTCACCCTCGTGCGCCAAGTGGACGCACGCCAACTCACCGTGCCCGCCGCCGAGAAACGCCTGCTTGCCACCCTGCCTCCGGCAGAGGAGCTCGCGCCGGTCTACTCCGCCATCCTCGAGAAGCCCAAATCGCCGCCGGGAAAGAGCAGCACATCCAAGCCGCGCACTGCAACCAGCATGAGCATGCCGTGATCGGACAAAAATAGTGCACCGAAAAAAGAAAAGTGATCGGACATAATTAGCGCACCGAAGTGTTCCGCG
>CANRNS010000061.1 GCA_947632055.1 uncultured Akkermansia sp. | reverse complement strand
GGCATCAAGCATTCAGGAAATTCTCTTTTCCCGTTTTTGGCGACCCTTCGGTGACTTTATTTTTGAGGCAATGCGCCCAGCCGCATTTGTGGTGTACAGACGTTTTTTTGGCTTTTCCCCACGGCGCCCGGCGTGTAGAATGGACGCGAGATGATGCGTTTGCTGCTGCGTCTTAGCAATGCCGTTGTAGACACCTGCCTGGCGTGGTTCACGCCGGTGTGGCGGCGGCGTGCCCACGAGGCGCGCGCCATCCTGTTGCGCTACATCCACCAGTACGGACCGGAAATGCCGGTAGAGCGACGAGAGGACATGCAACGCCTGGAGCAAACGCTGCGTGAAGCCTTGCTGCACTGGCGCAAGCAGGATGCCCTTCAGGCCGTGCAGGAGGTCGAGCAAACCTACGCGGAGCTTCCGGGGTTTCGGCGTGGGGCATTGACCGAGTTTATTGAATCCATCTTCGTGATAACGGTCGTATTCCTGGGGATACGAACCTACTTTGTGCAGCCTTTCCGCATCCCCACCAACTCCATGTGGCCCAGCCTCAACGGCATCGTGGTGCACCCCATCGACCAACTGCCCGACCCGGCCAGACGAATCTGGGACGCCATCACGCTGGGCAGTTCCTACGTCGATATCACCGCTGATCGCGCGAAGCAGATCAAGAGCATCCGCGATGAACGCTACATGCTGCTCTTCACGCGCACCATCCTCTCCTTTGATGACGAGGGACGGGATACGATCGCCATTCCCGCGGCTTCGGGCACGGTCATTGACTACCTGCGAGCGCAGGGCAAGCGCATCGACACCCCGAACGGTCCCTTCTACCTGCCTTACCGGGAAGGGGAGACAATTATGCGCGCCCGCGTGGACGCCGGGGACATGGTGCTGGTCAATCGCATGGCCTACCACTTCCGCAAACCGCAGCGCGGAGAAACCTTCGTCTTCGATACGCGCGGCATCAACACAAACACGCATGCCGCCCTGGATGAACAGAGCCACGCCACGCACTACATCAAACGCCTCTGCGGCCTGCCCGGCGATTCCATACGCATCATCCAGCCCCGCCTCATCGTCAATGGCTCGCCAGCCCGTGAGGAGGGCATAGCCCGTGTCGGCGCCGGCCAGCCGCCGTACCATCCCTACGGCTACATGCCCCTGGATCCCCATCTCGCGCCCACCGGCTACTTGCTGCGCGGGAATGAAGTGCACCTGGGCAATTCCCCTTCTCTTCCCAACCTGCGCGAATATCTGGCGCTCGGCGACAACACCACCAGCTCGCTGGATTCTCGCTACTGGGGTCCGGTGCACCAGTTCAACGTCCTGGGTCCCGCGGCCTTTTCCCTGTGGCCGTTCACGAGCCATTGGGGAGCTATTCGATAAACGTATGAGCGAACCTTCTCAATCCGACACGATTACCCGCAACGCCAAGTCCAACCTCGCTTTCACGCTGGTGAACCTGCCCGAGGAGCGCCGTCGCCACATGGCTCAATTCTACGCATTCTGCCGCATTGTTGATGATATTGTGGATGAGCCGGTGATGAATGATGCTGAGCGTCACGCCGCCCTGGATCGCTGGGTGCAAATTGTCACCGGCGCGGCAGAAGCCTCGCCCGGCATTGAAAAAGAAGTGCAGGGTCTCGTGCGTGAGATGGAGCTTGACCCCGCGCCTATGCTGCAACTCATCGAGGGATGTCGCGGGGATATCCGGCAAGTGCAACCGAAAACGCGGCAGGACCTGCTGGCGTATGCCTATCAAGTTGCCTCCTGCGTGGGCATCACCGCCGCCACGGTCATGGGCGCCAGCGATGCCGCGCGCGACTACGCGATTGCCTTGGGCTACGCCCTGCAGCTCGTGAATATCTTGCGGGATGTGGCGGAAGATTGGCACAAATACGAGCGCGTCTACTTGCCGGTGGATGATATGGCGCTCTTTGGCGTGACGCTGCAGGATATCCGTGAACAACGCTACACGTACCGCATGCGCCAACTCATGGCCTATGAAGCCGCTCTGGCGGAAAAGTTCTTCGGGGATGCGGAGGAAGCCTACGTGGCGCTCAGCGTCGACGACCGCAACGCGCTCATCCCGGCCCAGGCCATGAGCCTGATCTATCACACCATTTTAGAGAAGATGCAGGCGGATGAGTACCGCGTCTTTGAGCGACGCTACAGCGTGGGGAATTTCCGCAAACTCTGGTTCCTGCTGCGCGCACGCATAGGCACAGTTGAAATCCCTTTCCCGAGCCTCGCTGACTGGCCTTTCCTGAAGGGCAATGATGAAAAAAAAGAAAGCTGAATATGTCCATGCCCCATTTCACCGGTCTCCCCCTCCTGCGCGTGCTGACGCTGGCAGGCGCGTGTTGCGCAGCTCTCCTTCTGCCCGGCTGCGCCAAAGTCCCCTCGATCAAAAGCATTTCGGATTTGCCCCTCAAGAGCACCGACTTGCCCGGCATGGACTGGCAGCTCAGCTCCATGCGCGCCAACGCACAGTACGTGCTGTACGGGACCAACTCCAGCAAAGAGCGTTCCGCCCGCTTGGGCGATTATTACTATGTGCTTTGGCACGATGCTCAACCTTCCCTCCCCGCGCGCCTGGAAATGCTCTACACGCAGGCTGGCACTGCCTCCCAGGTTTTGACGCGCTCCATTGAGCTGTCAACCCCGCGCGCCTCGTCCGGCATGCGTAAATCGGTCTTCGTCTTCAATGGACCGGAACGCGCCAAAAATGGGGATGTACTCACCTGGCGCATCAATTTATACTCGGGAGGCACGCTCGTGGATTCCCGCCGCTCCTACCTCTGGCAAGACCCCTGAGGGACGCCTCTGCATCCCTTCTGTCAGCCCGCTTCGCCCACCTTGCGACAGCAACGACGCAGCGCCGCGTCCAGCGCCTGCTCCGAACAAAGGCCAAACCGCAGCGGCGGAGCTGCGCCTCGCAACTTGGACTGCACATTGAAGCGTATCCGCTCAATGAGCCGACTGCTCCAAAAATCGGCATAAAAACTGACTCCGCTCGGATTCAATACACAGATGAGCGCTTGCAGCAACCGCGCCACCATCTCCTCCACCATGGTGCGGTCTGTGTAATCTAACTCTTCCCACGCCACGGGCAGACTGAGTCTGTCGAGCCTGCCCAGGTCGCAGAGCGCTCCCTGCTGCTGGATGCAGCCCTGGGGGAGCTCGCCGCGCGCTCCATAAATTGTTGCACCCCTCTCCTCGCGCTGAGCCAGCGCCTGAGCCGCATTCAGATACTGCACCGCACAACCATACCGCGCACGAAGATGCGCCAGCAACTGCTCCGAACGATCTCCCGGCGCGCTGCTGATTCCTATCCCCGCCACCCTCTGCCCGCTTACCAATTCGTCTAACCGACCGTCAAGGCTCTCCGGCTCCACCGCCGCGTAATTCCATGCCCGACTCGCCCGGACCTCGTCGGCCATGTCCCAGCGCTCCATCTGCACACGCGTAATCCCCTGCCCCCGCCGCATCTGCACGTACACCCGCGCCGCGTAATCCCGCGCGTACTCATACACCGGTGACGGCCGCCCCCCCCGATTCTCCCTCCCCACTTCCCGAACCTCCCCTCGCTCTCTCAACTCCCGAATCTCACGATGAACCGTCACCAAACTCCTCCCCGTCACGCGCGCTAACTGCGGACACGTCGCCCGCCGCACTTGCTGAATCGCTTCCCGAATCTGTCGCGTCGCTTGTCTCACTTTATGAAGTTGCTTTATAAAGTATGGACCATCTTTCTTTCGACGTCAAGTTGCATTTTTAATAAATTGACAATCAACGATAAAACAGGGCAATGACCATTCGTGGAACAGGATGGGGAGGGGGGAGGAGACCAGAGCGGACTGGACAAGGCGGAGCACGGTATGGTAGGATGGGCAGGAACGAGCAACACACCTATGAAATACATCTTCGTGACAGGCGGCGTCGTATCATCCTTGGGCAAAGGGTTGGCGGCGGCCTCGATTGGGACGCTGCTGGAGCATTGCGGATTGGAAGTGACCATGCAGAAGTTTGACC
This sequence comes from uncultured Akkermansia sp., assembly GCA_947632055.1. GTDB lineage: Bacteria > Verrucomicrobiota > Verrucomicrobiia > Verrucomicrobiales > Akkermansiaceae > Akkermansia. Next base: position 6,926 of record CANRNS010000061.1, on the reverse strand, counting down.
CGTATTTGAACATTGACCCCGGCACCATGAATCCCTACCAGCATGGGGAGGTCTATGTACTCAACGATGGGGCGGAGACTGATTTGGATTTGGGGCATTACGAGCGCTTTGTGCACTGCCAGCTCTCGCGACTCAACAACCTGACGAGCGGGAAAGTGTTTGAGCACGTGCTGGAAAAAGAGCGCCGGGGGGATTATTTGGGCAAGACGGTGCAATACATCCCGCACGTCACCGATGAAATCAAGCAACGCCTCTACGATTTGACCGAGAAAAACAAGGAATGCGATGTCATCATCACGGAGATCGGCGGCACGGTGGGAGACATCGAGGGGTATTTGTTTTTGGAGGCGCTGCGGCAATTTGCGCTGGAAGTAGGGCGGCAGAACTGCTGCTTCATTCACGTGACGCTGCTGCCATACATCAAGGCGGCGGGCGAGACCAAGACCAAACCGACCCAGCAGAGCGTGGCCAAATTGCGTGAAATCGGCATCATGCCCGACATCATTGTATGCCGGACGGAGATGGACAACCTGACGGATGAGGAAAAGAAAAAGATCGGCATGTTCTGCAATGTGGCTCCGGACCATGTGGTAGCCTTTGCCGATGTGCGCCATTCCATCTATGAGTGCCCGCTGGATCTGGGGCGGGACCGCGTGGATCGCATCGTCACCGAGGTGCTGGGCATCACGGTGCCGAAGCCCAAAATGGATGAATGGCAAAAGTTTGTGGGGCGCGTCATTCACCCCTCGCACAGCGTGCGCATTGCCGTGGTGGGCAAATACATCTCCCTGCAGGACGCTTACAAATCCATCTACGAAAGCTTCACCCACGCCGGCGCCGCCAACGACTGCCGCGTGGAAATCGTGCGCGTCGACGCCGAGGCGCTGGAGCACAGCACCTGCGAGGAGATGATCGGAGATGTGGACGGCATTCTGGTGCCGGGTGGCTTCGGTGGACGCGGCATTGAAGGGAAAATCATGGCGGTGCACTACGCCCGCGAGAAGCAGATCCCCTTCCTGGGCATTTGTCTTGGCATGCAGGTGGCTGTCATTGAGTTCGCCCGCAACACGCTGGGGATGGCGGGCGCCAATTCCACCGAGTTTGAAAAGGACGCTTCCTACCCCGTGATCTGTCTTCAGGAAGAACAAAGGCATATCGAAAACATGGGCGCCACCATGCGTTTGGGCGCCTACCCCGCGCACATCTTGCCCGGCACGCTCTGCAGCAAACTCTACGAAGGACGCGAAGTCGTCTCCGAACGCCACCGTCACCGCTACGAATTCAACGCCGAATACCGCGAAGCCTGCGAAAATGCCGGCCTGGTCATTTCCGCCGTGAATGATGAGCACGGTCTGGTCGAAGTGGTGGAGCTGCCGGGACACCCCTTCTTCATCGCCTGCCAATTCCACCCGGAATTCCAGAGTCGTCCTACCACCCCGCACCCGCTCTTCCAAGGTCTCGTAGCCGCGGCCCTCGAGCGAAAGCAAGGCTGATCGCGTCTGCCCCGGAGATGTGAGAGAAAATCCTGCGCATGACCACGGACCTGCTCGTTATCCTGGCGTATTTCTGCGCGATTTTTGGCATCGGGCTGTATGCCGGCCGTAAGCAGGACAGTCTGGAAAGCTACGCCCTGGGCAATCGTTCCTTCCCCTGGTGGGCCATCCTCGCCTCGATCATTGCGGCGGAAATCAGCGCCGCATCGTTCCTCGGCACCCCCGGGGAGGGCTTTGTGCTGCGCAACTTCACCTACGTGCAGCTGGGTATCGGCACCCTGGTGGGTCGCATCATTGTTGGCAAACTTTTCCTCAAACCCTTCTATCAATACCGCGTGGTCTCCATCTACGAGTACCTGGAGAAACGCTTTGGGCGCACCACACGGCGTGGGGCGAGTTTGGTGTTCCTGCTCTCTCGCGTGCTGGCGAGCGGTACGCGCCTCTTTTTTGCCGGTATATTGCTCGTCATAGCCTACACGCTCTTCACCGGCAAGCAGGACGCCACGGCGGGCGAGACCGTGACAATCTACCTCGTGGCGCTCTCATTAATCACGATAGTTACGACGATCTATACCACGCTCGGCGGGCTTAAGGCCGTGGTGTGGACCGATGTGTTGCAGGCGTGCATCCTCGCCGTGTCTGTCATATCCACCCTGGTGTTTCTCATTCTGGGCATCATGGGCGAAGGCACGTTGTCCGATGCGTGGCAGTCCATCCTTGCCACCGTCTCGGACACTTCCGTCAACCCCTGCCGCCATGAACCGCTGCAACCATGGGTCGTCTTTGATTTCGGCGTAACCGGGCACGGCTTCATCCAGGACCTCAAGTACATCCTGGGGAGTGAGTACACGTTGTGGTCCGCCCTGCTGGGCGCAACCTTCATCACCATGGCCACCATGGGCACTGATCAGGACATGGTCCAGCGCATGCTCGCCGCGCGCGACAGGAGCACCGGCGCACGCGCCGTGATTGTCTCCGGCATCCTGGATATGCCCATTGTGATGGTGTTCTTGGGCTGCGGCATGCTCGTGTTCGTCTTCTTCCAAAAACAAGGCATAGCCCCGCCGGCGAGGGCCATTGAGATATTCCCCTACTTCATCATCCACTGCCTGCCCGCCGGACTGCGCGGTCTGCTCATTGCAGCGCTGCTCGCCACGGCCATGGGGTCGCTCTCCACCGCCCTGAACGCCCTGGCTACCGCAACCACCCGCGATTGGTACCGAGGAGTACTGCGACCCAACGCCACGGAACGGCAAACCCTGCTTGCCGCACGACTCTTTACCGTTGGATTTGCCGTCCTGCTCATCATCGTCGGCTCGGTCACCGCCTGGTACAGCGTCATGGACCCCACAATTCGCATTCTCCCCATCGCGCTGGGCATTTTCGGCTACACCTATGGCTCGCTGCTCGGCATTTTCCTGCTGGGCATGCTCACGCGCAAGCGCGGGTGCGACGGGGGCAACATGCTCGCCATGGGCGCAGGCTTTCTCGCCGTCATCCTGCTGGAGCTGTTGGGACATTTTCAATGGATTCCGGCCGTCGCCTTCCCGTGGCGCGTCACCATCGGCACCTTGGTCACTTTCGCCACCGGCGCGCTCTTTCCCACCCCGCAGTCTTCCGACTCCGCAAATTGACGCATTACGAGCTTGACGCACACGAATAAATGATAGAAAATGAGCATCGTGAAAGAGCACGGCATAGTGTGGGGCTGTATGATGTTAGGAATTCTGCTGCTGGTTGGCGCCGGGTGCAAGCCGCAAGGTCCCGACATCGACAAGCTGACCGAGCTGCAACGACGCAATGCCGAACTGCGCCGGGAAATCGCAGACATGAAAAAGTTGATTCAGCACGCCGGTGAAAAAGACCCGCAGCTGCAAAACCAAATCGCCCAACGCAACAAAGAAGTCGCTCAAGCTTACGAAACGCTCAAAGCCTTGAAAGCCCAGGAAACCGAAGTCAGCATGCGCCGGATTGAGTTGGAAAGCCGCCTGGATTCTTTCCGCGAGACATTTCGCGAGCTGCAAAATCATATTGTCTCATCTGTCCGTAGCGCACCATGAGCCTTTCCGCCAACCAGAAAAAGCAGCCTGATCATTTCCCGAAGATCTCGCTCAGCGGCATCGTCCCGCAAGTGCTGGATCCCGCCCCCGACAAGCCTGATGCCTCCGATTCTTCTCCCAAGACGAATGACGCCGATCAGCCGACTGAACAACAGCCGAAGGAGACGGACAGCCCTGAAGCCAAAGCGCCGCGTCAAAAAGGGGCCGGCCTCAAAATGTGGCAATCCGTTGCGTTGGATTCGTTCTTGGTCGCGCTGGTCGTGGGCGTGCTGGCGGGCGGCGGGTACTACATGAAAGAACAGTGGGACAAATACCGGGTGCCCACCATCATGGAATTGACCCAGGCGCAGTGCATGGAGCTGTGCGCACAGCGCGAGGCCTTGCAGGATGCCGCCAACCTCGCCGATGAGCAAATTCACATGCGGCGCATGCTGGCCCACCTCGAAAACAAATTAAGCGACTTTTCCGCCAAGAGCGCTCGACTTCGCGCCTCCATCGCCGAGCAACAAAATCGCGTGCTCGCCCTCCAACACGAAATCCGCCGAGCTGACAAGGAAAGCCGCGTCGTGGCGCGCGGATTGCTGCCCGGACTTCCCGTCGGTAATGTGAGCACCAAGCGCGGCCGCGTGTACGCAAACGCTACAATCTCCCGCTTGCAAGGCAAGAGAATCAGTGTGCGCACGTCGGACGGCGCCGCCTCCTTCCCCATCAGCGAGCTCATCAAGAATGATTTGCCGACGATCGTGCTCTACGCTCTCGGTGAAATTGACCTGATTGACACCTCTGACTTCACGACTGATGGGGCCGCACCGGCTGCAACGACCCCGACCAACACGAGACTGCGCACCATTAACCTCAATGATGACGTCGCAGATCTCAATAAGGACTACGCCCCCCCCGGCAAGGGACCTGTGGTGGATACGAATGCCAGTAAAACCGATACGAGCGCGGGCGATGACCTGACCGAACCGGTTCCGCAACGCGGCGGCGATGATTCTTGGCAAGCGCCGACCGGCGATTTGCCCCTGTGATCCCATCCGTCCCGACGGCAAGCGATCCCAACAGACGCTTATCGCTTCATCATAGACAATTTGCAATAAACAAATTGCGATTTAAATGCGAGCATACTTGCGAACGAAGTTCGCTGGCCGAGGGATCCTGCTGACTTACTCCCTTCGTCCGTAGAAAAGGCATGGGGATGGATTGATTGGTCTCTGAAGAAAATTGGGTCGGGAGGCGTGTGGCAAAGAACGCTTCCTTGCTGAGAATTGCGTTGACTCACATGCGGGAGAGTGCTACCCTTGACGCATGCAAGCCCCTGGTCTGATTGCTGAAATCCAGCAGCTTAAACTCCAAAGAAACGCGCTCATTCTCGCGCACAGTTACCAGCGCCCAGAGATCCAAGATGTGGCCGATTTTGTGGGCGATTCCCTGGCCCTGGCCCGTAAAGCCCAACAGGCGCAATGCGATGTCATTGCTTTCTGCGGCGTGCATTTCATGGCGGAAACCGCCTGTATTCTCAACCCAACGCGCACGGTGATCCTGCCCGACATGGAAGCCAACTGCTCCCTTGAAGCAAGCTGCCCGGCCGACGAATTGGCCGCCTTCTTGCAGCAAAACAGGCAACAAAACTACTACGTGATTGCCTACATCAACTGCTCCATTCATGTCAAAGCTCTGGCGGACGTCATCGTCACAAGCGGCAACGCGCAGCAAATCGTGCAGGCAGCCCCCGCCGATCGCCCCATCCTCTTTGTGCCGGATGAAAATTTGGGCGCTTGGGTAGCGGAAAAAACCGGGCGCAAGATGACGATGTGGCGCGGCGCCTGCCACGTGCACCGCCTCTTCACACGCGATCAAATCCTGCATGCCAAGGAACGGTTTCCCGATGCCGAAGTTGTGTGCCACCCCGAATGCCGGGAGGTGGTGCGCTTGCTGTCCGACCACATCTGCTCCACCGAAAAAATGATTGATTACTGCCGACAGAGTCCGGCCAAACGCTTCATCATCGTCACAGAAAACGGCATCCTGCACCGCTTGCGCAAACTCGTGCCCGAAAAAGAGTTCATCCCTCTCACCACAGGCTCGTGCGGCTGCGCGGAATGCGAGTTCATGAAGCTCAACACGCTCGAAAAGCTCCGCAACTGCTTGCGCGATATGCGCCCTGTGGTTTCCCTGCCGGAGGACCTGCGCCTGCGCGCCCTTGCTCCCCTGCAACGCATGCTCGATCTTTCTCGCTGACCTTCCCTTCCACCCATCGCCCATGAATATGGCAGCTCACATTGCCGCGCACGGCGGCTGGGTTTCCAACGAGCTGTTCATGGAGTTGGCGCTCTACCACGAGAGCGAAGGATACTACAGCCGCAACGTCACCGACATAGGTCCGCGCGGCGACTTTTCCACGGCAGCCACGATGAGCAGTCTGCCCGCCCGCAGGCTCGTGCAGCATTGGTCGGAGTGCTGCCGCGCCTTGGGACGCACTCTGCCCATCATCGAAATTGGCGGCGGCAATGCGTCGCTCGCTCTGGCCATTTACCGCGCCCTGGGCTTTTGGCGGCGCCTGCGCACGCGCTATTACATGGTGGAAAGATCACCGGCGCTGCGCGCGCTCCAAACCCTCGCCTGCGGCAACTTCCTCCGCGTCTTCCCGAGCATGCAAAAGGCCCTCAAGCACGCAGACGGCTGCGCCTTTATCTTCTGCAATGAATTGCCGGATGCCTTTCCTGCCCGCCGCTTGATTCACCGCGCCGATTCCTGGCAAGAACTCGGCTGGGAATTACGACCGGATGCATCGATCGTGCAATCCGCCCGTCCCTGTCGGCAACTGCCGGCCTCGTCGGTCTTTTCTCAGCCCCTGCCGGAAGGGCAAATCGTTGAGGTGCATGAATCCTACCACCGCTGGTACACAGAATGGCAAGCTCTTTGGAAATGCGGTTGCTTTGTCACGATGGATTATGGGGAGCCGGTCGACACCCTCTACCACCGACGCCCTCACGGCACCTTGCGCGGTTACAAAGCGCACACCCTGCTTTCCCCTGACGAATTGCCTGCCCTGGCCGGCCACTGCGACATCACGGCCGATGTCAACTTTACCGACCTGCTTCAACTGGCACAGCGTAACACGGGAGACATCGTGCAACTGCTCACTCAGCGCGACTACCTGCTGCCTTGCGCCAACCTCAGTGACCCGGCAGAGGCGCACCTGCTGCGCTGCCCCGGTGCGGGAGACCACTTCCGCGTCCTCATCCAGAACCGCTTCGCCGTCCAATGACGCGCGATGACCACCAAAAAAAATCAAGCGCTCTTCGTATAATTTTGTGGAATGAGCCCACAAAGCAATTCCTCGAAGTCGGTAAAATACTCGGTATCTCAC
>CANRNS010000060.1 GCA_947632055.1 uncultured Akkermansia sp. | reverse complement strand
AAAATGCTATGCTCTTGGGTGACCGTTTATTTTGAGGCATCGGACTTCGGTGACTTTTTCTTTTGAGGCATTACGGGAGAAGAAGAGAAAGGAAATAAGAATTGTTTTCATGGTGTTTGAGGTAAGAACTTCTCGTGAAATTGGAGGTGAGACACTTCCGCGGCGTTTTGACATCATTGATTCATCGTTACTTTACCCCAGTTTTGAGCTTCTTGCCAGTTTTTTTCATCTTCTTCATTTTCCGGAAGGCTCTCTCCTCTTTTGCTCATTTTTCGAAGCGCTTCAGCTTCTCTTTCGCTTCTTAGTCTCCGGCTGCAGCCGCTTTCTTCAACCAATACACTTCCTCCTCAAGATCTTAAAATCAGCATTCGTTATTCATGTACGTATCAACCAAAAACCTCATCGCCCCCACATCATCTTGTCCTTCAGCACCTCGCGCTCCAAAGCCCCATCCAATTCCTCAATATCTCCCTCTTCAACGAGCCCAATTGCATCAGGTTGCCCCTCCTCTTGATTCGGATTTAATGTATTCTATTACTGAATAAGCAGACTGTTTTCCCATTATTTTTCGGCATCGTTTTGCAACTTCCCCACCACTCACAGCATGATGCTCTTTATGACATCTATAACTTCGAATACAACAGCCATTATCAGGGAAAAGGTTATCGCCATTGTCAGAGGAAACATGATTGTCGCTACTATCGTTCCTGAATGGTAGGTCTTGCGAGGAACCTCTTTCAATTGACCGTTCACCACTTCCGGCGGGCATGGTATGTAATGTCCGTTCCTGGTCTCAAGGAGGCCGTATTTCTTCCCCGCATGTATTCTTTCTATCTGCGCGTACGGTATAACAGCCAACCAGCCATCCGACGAGCGAATAATCATTGCTCGCTTCCGCAGCGAGTACTCTAATGAGACAGCGGTACGATCATACCGGCTTGCCCAATCTAAAAAAAGCATCATGTTGGCATAAAATGTTCCCACAATGAGGACAACCCCGGTACCGCACGCGTCGGGAACGAGGTATTCAATCCCTAGCATGCACAGTGTGCTCCATAAAACGATGAGGAGATACGACCAAAAATTGGACAAACTCACAGAGGGAATAATCCCCCTCTCCGCGATGCTAGGAGAACGTTCCCCTCTATAGATACAGCTAGAGCGAGGACCGGGAGATTTTTCTTCCTCCTGCTTGGAACCGGTTTTGAGCAGGTTCTCCACTTCATCAACCGCTTCCGGCGGAGCTATAATCAATGTGTTGCTCTCATGCTTTTTCTCCTTTTTAAATAAAAATGCAATCGAATTGCACGCCGCAAAACAGTGATCGAACATTGGTAAAACATAGCATACCCGAAAATTGGGCACCTCGCTTCTCCAATAATGGACACCCCTCTCTGTTATCTCCATCGTGTCCATTCCCCAAGTGATATGCCTTGTCATTTCCTTGACCGGGATATTGGACACTTTCATAGAGAAGTACATATGCACACTGATGAGCCAAATAAGGAACACAACAGTTGCCTGTCCATTCTTTCCCCAATAATAGAGTGAGACAAAGAAGAAGAGTCCCAACAAGACCCCATATTTTAACGCCCAGCTTTTGAATACATGAAGCAAAATCCGCCGCAACGCGGATGCGTACTCGTCCAGAACATCCTCATTGCATCTTATTTCATATCGCTTACGCATATTTCTCATCTATTCACTTCGCACGGGGACACTCTGCGCCCGCCCATGTGGAGCTCATTCTACGGATCTGTTCACTACGCTTGTTCATTAGCCTGATGGGCTTCATATTATCCTCAACAGGACTTTTCCACGGATAGGTCAATGCAATTCTCGCGGTACACAGCTCGCCTGTTCCTTCCGTATGGTAAGATTCGTATTAAATATGTAATCTAACATATAATCAAACTCCCAATAAAATCTAACCCCTGGAGCTTCCGTGGGTCATTTGCCGCCTCCACATCCGAGTGTCAATCCTATGAGGGAGACGAAGAGAAAGGAGATAGGAATTGTCTTCATGGTGTTTGTTGTAAAAATTGAAAGAGGAACACTGCCGGGTGCGCTCTCTTGCGCCTTAATCAGAACTATATACCTCAACCTGGTGAACAGCAAGAAAAAAAACATTTTCATTTTCAGGGAGAAATGTGCAGACAAGTCCCGTAAAAGAGAAGAAAAATGACGCGATTTTTTAGGATTATGTCTTACTGTAGGGTTTCAACGAGAATGGAAGTGGGGTAGGATAGGACAAGTCATTCAATTTTCTATGTCAGACGAGGAGCAAGAAGAAACGGAAAAGAAGGAGGAGCAGCAAGGGGCATCGAATAAAGAGCCGGTCAGAGAGCCGGAGATGCCGTTGCAACGGAGGCCGAACTGGGGGCTGTGGCTGTTGCTTTCGGTCGTTGTGGGGGTGATTTTGCTGGCTTTTGTGTTCAACGATGGCATTGGGGTGGGCACCAAGAAAATGGAGCTGGCGGAGTTTGAAAAGGAGTATCGCGCGGGCAATATCGTGTTGAATGACCCGCAGCATTTCCCCATCGAGGTCATCTCCAATAACGGTACGACTGCCGGCATCATCAAGGCATACATGTATAAGGAGGAGCAAAAGTTCCCCATGGGGAAGTTCTACATGCCCTTCACAGATAGCGATGAAATTAAGGCCCTCTGCAATCGCTACGGCATCACCGCCACCTCCTTGGAAAGCGCTGATTCACCCATACCAACTGAGGCGCCTGGAGCTGACCGCGTGTGGTCCACCGAGCAATTCCGCACACTGGGCGAGGAGGGACGCATCGATCTGCACACGCCCCCCGTCATCTACCTGCGCGGCAACGGGAGTGGGGTCATCGTCGGTTCGTACCGCATGAACGCGCCCAAGAAGCCAAACCGCCGCCAAGTCATCGGGGTGGTGGTGAACTTCGACAGCCGGTTTCAAGCCGAGCAAATTCGCACCATGCTGGGCAACCACGCCGTTTACCGCGTGGAAAGCAACACATTGCAAGCGTTGCTCATCAACTGTATTCCGGTGCTGCTGATTATACTGCTCTTTATTTTCCTCTTTCGCATGCAAGCCGGCGGACCGAACGGCGCCATCAAGTTTGCCAAAAGTCGCGCGCGGCTCATTGATCCCTCGCGCAACAAAATCACGTTTGCAGACGTGGCGGGCGTTTCCGAGGCAAAGGAGGAAGTGTGGGAGCTCGTGGAGTTTCTGCGCAACCCGGGCAAGTTTCACGCCCTGGGAGGCTCCATCCCGAAGGGCATCCTGATGGTCGGGCCCCCCGGCACCGGGAAAACCTTGCTGGCCAAAGCGATTGCAGGCGAGGCGCACGTGCCCTTCTACACCATTTCCGGCTCCGACTTCATGGAGATGTTTGTAGGCGTAGGCGCCAGCCGTGTGCGGGATATGTTTGCCGAAGCCAAGCGCAATACCCCCTGCCTCATCTTCATTGATGAAATTGATGCCGTAGGACGCCACCGCGGTCACGGCGTGGGAGGCGGGCACGATGAGCGCGAGCAGACGCTCAACGCCCTCCTGGTGGAAATGGACGGCTTCACGGACAACGAGAACATCATCGTCATTGCCGCCACCAACCGCGCAGATGTGTTGGACCCCGCCCTGCTGCGTCCCGGTCGCTTCGACCGCCAGGTGATGGTGAACTTGCCGGATGCCGCCGGACGCGAGCAGATTCTGCGCGTGCATGTCCGTAAAATCAAGCTGGCGCCGGATGTGGATTTGAACCCAGTGGCCCGCGCCACAACCGGCTTTTCCGGAGCAGAGCTGGCCAACCTCGTGAATGAAGCGGCGCTCACCGCTGTGCGCCGCGGGCACGCTGCCGTCACGCAAGACGACTTTGAGGAAGCGCGCGAAAAGGTGCGCTGGGGACGTGAGAGACGCTCCATGGAAATCACCGAACGTGAGAAGTGGATGACGGCCGTGCACGAAGCAGGTCACGCCATCTGCCTGCTCAAGACGGAACTCTCCAAGACCCTGCCGCTGCACAAGGTGACGATTATCCCGCGCGGTCCGGCCCTGGGGGTCACCATGATGTTGCCCGATGAGGACAAGCACAGCGAGTACAAGAAGGAGTTGCTCGATTACATCGTGATGGCCATGGGCGGACGTTGCGCGGAAGAGGTCATGTTCGGCGACATTTCCGGCGGCGCGCGCGGGGACATCAGCCAGGCCACGTCCATCGCCCGCAAGATGGTGTGCGTCTACGGCATGAGTGAGAAACTGGGACCGGTCGACTACGGCTCCGGACACGATGAAGTCTTCCTGGCGCGCGACTTTGCCCAGTCCGTGCGCAGCTACTCGGAGAGTACCGCGCAGATGATCGACCAGGAAATCCGTCGCATTGTGGAGGAAAATTACCGCCGCGCACTGGATATCCTTACCACCAACAAGGAGCGGCTGGAACTCATCGCCAAGAACCTCATGGAATATGAAACGCTGAGTGGCGCCCACGTGAAGGAGCTGCTGGAAACGGGAGCCATGGCCGAGCCTCCCGTCCGCGAGCTGCCGCCTTCCCCACCCCCTGCGCCAGATGCGCCGACGGACCTGCAAACTCCGGATGACCAACCGCTCGCGCCGGAGGAAGATGACTGATTTCTCTCCCCAACCCTGCCTATGAACAGCCTCGAACTGGCCCAAGCCTGCGCTGCCGCCGCGTGCGACGCCAAAGCCACGGATGTCGCCATTTACGACCTGCGCGACACATCCACGATCACCAACTACGCCGTGGTTTGCACGGCCACGTCTGTGCCTCACCTGCGAGCTGTCATACGCGATGTGGACCACCTTGTCGGGGAAAAGCATGGCGTCACGCCCGTGTACGCCGAGCGCACCCCGCAGGCCCTGTGGTCCGTGTTGGACTACATCGACGTCATGGTTCACGTGATGGCGGCAGAAGTGCGGGATTTCTACCAACTTGAGGACTTCTGGAACGCTTCCAATCGCGTAGACCTTGAGTAAAGCCTGCGCAATGCGCACATTGTCAACAAATCGTCAATCGCAATAGCAGGCGCATGTCCCCAAGCGCTTGCTCAATCCTCCGATGGTTTGTCACGTCCCAGGAGCGTGCGCGTTTCTTCAATCGTGCGCCCCATGTACTCGTGAGAGCTGTACACGGGAGTCGGTAAGGTCTTCTCGCGTCGCGTCTCCACATAGCCGCTCTTCGTGTCACGCGAGTAGATGGAATTTTCTTTGGTGTAAAATTCGCCGTCCATGTCGCTTTTAGCTCCGGAGAGGGCAGATTGCTCGTTCGCCCCGGTGTAAATCGCATCCGTGCCATAGATTCCCTTGGAATGGGTAGCAAAGGCGGGGTTGAGCTCCCGGGTGAGGCGGCCTTCGGCTCCGGCATACTCCTTTTTCGTGCCAAAGAAGCGCCCTGAGCCAGCGTATTGTTTGCCACTCAGTGCGCTTTCCCCTGTCCCGGAAAACGACGACGTCACATACTCCTTATCGATACGCTTTGATTCATCGAGTCTGCTCTGGAAACTACTGACCTTATTGGAGACCGCCTGCGGCACGCCCTGGCCATTCTTTTTCTCGGAGAACGAGGAATTGAACTTTTCCTCCATGTATTCATCGAAGTCGCGCACGCTGCCTTCGTGCGGCCCGCCCTGCACCTCCTTGCCATACTCATCATACACAGTACGTTGCGTGGTGCACGCTCCAAGGAGACTCAGACTCGCCAGAGCAACTGTGAGCAACTTGCGCATGAACCCTATTTACGCTGAAAGGGCACGCGCAGTCAAGCCGAAAGAAACTTATCGCCCTGTTTTGCTCTATTTTTGTTTGCATTTTGCCTTGAACAGGCGCTCCGTTCGTGTATAATGCCGCGCGAACACCATGACAGCAGATCTGCTACGTGAAAAACTGACGGACAGAACGCACCCGCTGCGCATCCACCTCATCGGCGTGGCGGGGAGCGGCATGAGCGGTCTGGCGCGCATGCTTATGGAAATCGGTCATCGTGTGAGCGGATGCGATCGCACCACCAGCGGCGAAACCGAGCGCCTGCAGCAGGCCGGGTTGGATTTCTACAGCCCCCACAGCGCTACTCCTGTCCAAGATGCCCAGATCGTGGTGTATTCCAGTGCCATTCGCGAGGACAACGTGGCCCTGCGAGCTGCCCGCGAAGCCGGAATCCCCTGCATCCGTCGCGCCGAGTGTCTGGCGGCTATCCTGAACAGCAAAAAAGGCATCGTCGTGGCCGGCACGCACGGGAAAACGACCACATCCTCACTCACGGCGCACTTGCTGCGCGAGGGACGTCTGCGTCCCTGCCATTACGTTGGGGCGGAGATACCGGTGCTTGGAGCCAATGCGCATTGGAATGGAGAGAGCGAGTACCTGGTAGCCGAGGGGGACGAAAGCGATGGCACGCTCGTGAATTACCTGCCCGAGTACAGCGTTATTCTCAACATTGAGGCCGAACATTTGGATTACTACCGCGACCTGGATCACATCAAGAGTGTGTTCAACACGCTCTGCTCACAAACGCGCGGGAAAATCATTTACTGCAAGAGCGACCCCGGCGCAGCCGACGTCTGCTCCGCCTACCCCAACAGCATCTCCTACGGCTGGGAGGATGCCGACTACACCGCCGATGAGGTTGAGGTAAAGAGCGGCCGCACGGTTTACACTATTCACCATGGGGCGCAGACGCTTGGGCGCGTCGAACTCGGGGTGCCGGGGCGGCACAACGTGCTCAACTCGCTGGCGGCAGTTGCGCTGGCGCTGGAGCTGGGCTGCGACTTTGCGGCCATCGTGCGCGGGCTGGCATCATTTGCCGGAGCGCGCAGACGGTTCGAGACCAAATACCTCTCCCGCAACTACCGCATTGTGGACGACTACGGGCACCACCCCACGGAAATAGCCGCCACCTTGGCTACGGCGCGAAGCCTCAAGCCCGCTCGGCTTGTCGTTCTCTTCCAGCCACACCGCTACACGCGCACAAAGTTGCTGCGCAATGACTTTGGTCGCGTCCTGAAAGAAGTGGATCATCTCTTTGTGGCCGACGTGTACCCCGCCAGTGAAGTTCCCATCCCCGGCATCAGCGGGCAAACGATTGTCGATGCGGTGCTCGAGCAAGGCGGGAAGCAGGCGCAATTTTTACCCAATCTGCAGCGGGCGCACCACGTCATCGGTAATTTCCTGCGTCCGGGCGACCTCTTTCTCACGCTGGGCGCCGGCAACGTGCACGATGTGGGCACGCGCATTGCCAACGATATGCGCTTGATTGCCGAAATGCAGCAAGAGTGCGGCGATTCCTTCACGGCACGCCTCTATGAGCCCATGAACCGTCACACGACCATCGGTGTGGGCGGCAATGCCCAATTTTGGCTGGAGCCGGATTCTGTCGCCACGGCTCGCGCCGTCCTCGCCTTTTTCAAGGACCGCAACATCCCCGTGTACTTCGTGGGGCGTGGCTCCAACCTCGTGGTGCGCGATGGCGGCATCCGCGGAGCGGTGATCCATCTGAGCAACGGCGAGTTTGAAGAACTGCGGACGGATGGCTGCTGCATCACTGCCGGCGCGGGAGTAAAACTCAAAAAGCTCGCGGCTTTCGCTGAGGCAAACGGCATTGCCGGATTTGAGTGGATGGAAGGGATCCCCGGTTGCGTGGGGGGGAGTTTACGCATGAACGCAGGCTCCATGGGGGGGGATATGTGGGGTATCTTCCGCAGCGCCGTGGCCATGGACAAAGAGGGCGAGCTTCTGCACTTCGACAAAGCAACGATGCAGGGCGCCCAGTACCGCTTGACCCCGGAGTTTGAGCACAACATCGTGCTGACCGCCACCTTTTGCGGCGTTCCGGGCGACCACGCCGAAATTGAAGCGAAAATGCAGCAATTCCATGAAAAGCGCCGCGCATCTCAACCCCAGCAACCCAGCGCAGGCTGCACGTTCATGAACCCATCGGCGGATCTGCCCGCCGGCAAACTCATCTCGGACCTCGGCCTCAAAGGACACGCCATTGGCGGTGCGCAAATCTCCGAACTTCACGCCAACTTCATCGTCAACACAGGTTCTGCCAAGGCCACGGATGTGACCGAACTCATCGATTTCGTCCGCCGCCGCGCCAGACAGGAGCGGGGCGTTGAGCTCAAGACCGAAGTGCAGGTCATCGGCGAACGCGAGCCCGAATTTTAACACCACTTATGAACCAACTTACCAACGATACCAAGATTGCCCTGCTCATGGGGGGACCGGGAGCAGAACGCGACGTGTCGCTCGTCTCTGGCAAAGCTGTGCAGCAGGCATTGCAGCAAGCGGGCTTCACGCAAGTCACCCCCGTGGTGGTGGATGCGGAAAACCCGACCATCCCCGCCGGCACCCAGCTCTGCTACAACATGATTCACGGCACCTACGGCGAGGACGGCGGCTTGCAGAGCTATCTGGAGCAACTTGGCATCCCCTACACCGGCGCGGGCTCGGCCGCCAGCAAGCTTTGCTTCGATAAAATCCTCACCAAGCAAGTCCTGGTCAAAGCCGGAGTGCGCACACCGAAAAGCGAGGTCATTCATACCGGGGAGAAGCCTTCTTTCAGCGAACCGCTGGTGATCAAGCCACCTTGCCAGGGCTCATCGGTGGGGGTGGAAATTGTGCGCGAGCCCGGGCAGTTGTCCGCCGCCTTGGACGCCGCCGCCCAATACAGCCGCGAATTGTTAGTGGAAGAGTTTATCTGCGGCAAGGAGCTCACCGTTGCCATTCTGGATGGCGAGCCCCTGCCCGTCATCCACATTTGCCCGCGTTCCGGATTCTACGACATGCAGAACAAATACCCCTCCATGTACGGCGGCTCGGGCACGGATTACATCTGTCCGGCTGACATCTCCCCGGAAGCAACACGCGCCGTGCAGCACGAGGCTCTGCGAGCCTACAGAGCGCTTGGCGTGCAAGTGTATGGGCGCGCCGACGTCCTGCTCACCGATGACGGTTTACCCTACGTCTTGGAGATCAACACCATTCCCGGCATGACCGGCTCCTCTCTTTTCCCGAAAGCCGCCGCTGCAGCGGGTATCTCTTACAGCGAATTATGCCGACGTATCGCAGAGCTCTCGCTCGCCTGCCCACGATAACTCATGAAGCGAAGCGACCCCAGACAAGCTTCCAATGTGCGCCAGCTTGAAAAGCACATGTCGCTCTGGAGCCGTTTATTCAACTTGCTGGCGGTGCGGCGGGGTGCGATGCGTCTCAAACACTATCTCAAACTGGCGCTGCTGTTCACGCCCGTCCTGGCGTTGATGTGGATTGGCGTGCGCTACTTGCTTGAAAAGGCGTACGGACTGAGCGTCGAGCAGATCCATTTCAAATCCACAGACAATATCATCAGCAAGCAACAAGCGCTGAAAATTCTCGAGTTTGGCGACTCGGTCAATATGGCCGCACTCAACACCGAAGCCCTGCGCCGGAAGTTGGAAGCCAACGATGCTATCCGCTCCGCCATCATTCGCGCTGAATTGCCTGATACTCTCTACATCGAGGTGGATGAACGCATCCCCATCGTCTATGTCGCCTGGGAGGACGGCGCGCGATCGGGCAACAACACGAAGCTTTTCATGGATCCGGAAGGCGTGCTCTTTACCGTCAATGAGGACATGCACCGCGATTTTTTGGGTGTTCCCACGTGGTATCTGCGTCCCGGCGATGCCGATGAGCTGAAGCCCGGGGCGAAAATTGACCCGCGCAAGGTGCGACCCATCGCGCGGCTCATTGCAGCGGCTAACCTCTATACTCCCGAGGAAATTCCCCCTGTCACCGAGATATTTCGTCCCAAGGATTGGGAAATGCGCCTCATCCTGGACAACGGTGCGGAGGTCACCATGGAGGTCCGAAACATACGGGAGCAAATGGACCGCCTCGCCATGATTCTCGACCACGCCCGCGCCACTCATCGCCGCGTGCGCGCCGTGGACGTGATTCCCGCGATCAATCCTACCGTCATTTTCGAGGATCCGTCTCCCAATCAACAACCATAAACGATGGACTTCAAGGATATAGCAAAGGGGCTGATCGGCGCACTCATCGGGGGCTTGTTCGCAGGACCGCTCGGCGCTATTTTAGGATTCTGCTACGGCGTGTACACGGCTTCTTCGGATGGAGAAAGTCATCGACGACGCCTCCGTGGGAATAAATCCGCACAACCTCGCCTCTCTCTGCGTGCGGCGCAGCTCCTTTTCCAATGCCTCGGCAAATTGGCCAAAAGTGATGGTCGGGTGAGCGAAGACGAAGCTGCCTTTGTCCGCAACATCATGAAGAATTGGCAACTGGATGCCGCAACACGTCGCCGCTTCGGTCTCGAATTCAACTTCGGCCGCGATTCCAGCGTCCCCTTCCTCTTTTTTGTCCAAAACCTTGCTGATGAACTGGATGCCATCCGCGCTTCTCGTGCCACGCGTCGCATTCTTGTGCAAATCTTCTGCGCCCTCGTTGTGGTGGATCGCATCGTTCACCCCGAGGAGCAACGCATGCTCCGCGAAGCCGGTCAAACACTCGGTGTGCAGGACGAGGTCGATGACTTCTTTGCCGGATACCGGGAAGAAGAGGAGGAAAGCCAGGCGACGAGCAACCAGGAGTTCTCCTTGGAAAGCTGCTATGCGATCTTAGGCATTCCCCCTACCGCTACCGATGCCCAAGTGAAGTCTGCTTACCGTCGTAAGGCCAAGCAATGTCACCCTGACCTTGCCGAAGGCGCAGGTCTCTCTGCCGTCACAATCCAACGCGCCAAGGAACAATTCCAAGCAGTCGGTCGCGCCTATGAAACGATCCGCCAACACCGCGGGATGAAATAGCGGCAAGCGCGACGCAAGCGCATGGGGGCATGCGCTTGCCTGGCGGTTCGCTCTCGTTTCGTCAGAAGGTGATCTTGTAGCCTGCGCTCGCGTTCACGCTCGTCCAGCCGCGACGGTACTCGATCGAGGCGTCCATGAAGATGCTTCCGTTGCCGCTCCCCAGCGGGATGGTCAACCCGGCTCCCGCTTC